>JAVVFF010000020.1:0-22501 GCA_032250995.1 Methylophaga sp.
ACTGACGTGGAACGTAATGCTATGGTGATTGCTTAAGCAGATCTCAGGTTAATTACATAAAATAGTAGCCTGATACTAATAGGCACCAGTTGAGTGCTAGCTGTCCATCGCGGTGCGGGCCAGCAGTTGTTTTAATTCCGGAATACACGAACCACAGTTACCACCGGCCTGACAGGTAGCAGTAATTTGCTCGATGTTTTGCAGTTTTTGATCTTTGATTGCCTTACAAATCGTTTGCTCGGCAACACCAAAACAAGCACAAATCATCGGTCCTGAATCAGCCTGACCATCTGGTGCTTTGCCCATCAGCAGGCTTTGTCGCTGGGCATTATCAAGCTGGCCGGCAGCAAATAATTGGCTAAGCCAACTGCGATCCGGTAAATGATGATTCGGGCCGATAAATACCACCGCCTGCAATTGCTCGTTAACGACTTTGGCAGCACGATAACGACCGGCTTTTTTATCAGCAAATTCCAGCCATTCACCGTCTTGGCCAATCACCGTTTGTGCCCAGTGTGATGGCTGTAACAACGCTTGTTCACCGGCCAGTTCATAGCGCCAGAATTGCTGTCCTTTCACCTTTACCCAATAACTGGTTTGCGCCAGATCCAGTGGCTTTCGGGACAGAATAAAACCATGCCATAACGCTTTAAACGGCCGCAGTGAAACTGCGGTTTGTTTGGCCTGCGGCTGACCGGAAAAAGGATCGGTAATCGGTGCCACCAAAGCATCCACAATGGCATTTGCAGCAAATTGGCCATTCCAGTGAATCGGCACAAACACACTCCCCAGCCGTTGTCCGTCGCTGCATTGCACCCGACCGACTAACTGGCCATATGGGCTTTCGACTACGGCTAAAGATTTATTAGCACATTGCCAGCGCGCTGCATCACGCGGGTGGATTTCAATAATCGGCTCCGGCGTATGGTTGCTTAATCTAGCCGCCCGGCCAGTGCGGGTCATGGTATGCCACTGATCGCGAATGCGACCGGTATTTAAAATCAACGGGTAATTTTCGGTATCTGAAAACTGCGGTAGTTGCGGTGTCACCGGCACCATCCGGGCTTTGCCCGTCGGCGTAAAAAACTGACCATCGGCAAATAAACGCGCCGTACCCTGTGGTTTACTGACCGGAATGGGCCATTGCAACGGCTGATAGTCGGCAAATTCGGCATCACTGAAATCCGCCAAGGCACTGATATCAAAATCACGACTGCCGTTATTTTCAAAGCCGGAAAGCGCTGCGTGTTCACGAAATACATCCAGCGATGAGGTAAATTTAAATGCTTCGGCATAGCCCATCCGGGCAGCCACATCACGGATAATTTGCCAATCGGCTTTGGCTTCACCGGAGGCCGGTAAAAATGCTCGCTGCCGGGAAATCCGCCGTTCAGAATTGGTGACGGTGCCGTCTTTTTCACCCCAGGCCAACGCGGGCAGTAACACATCGGCAATTTCGGTGCAGTCGGTATGCGATTCACAGTCACTGACCACGACAAATTCACAGTCTTGCAGGGCCTTTTTAACGGCACTGGCATCCGGCAGACTGACCACCGGATTGGTGGCAATGATCCAAACCGCTTTGATTTTACCGCTGGCAATATTGGCAAACATATCGACAGCTTTAGTGCCGGCGGTATGGGTCAGCTTATCGGTGCCCCAAAACCGTGACACCCGATCATGATGTTCAGCATTGTCGATTTCCATATGGGCTGCCAGTTGATTGGCCAGTCCCCCCACTTCGCGGCCGCCCATGGCGTTGGGCTGACCGGTCATTGAAAACGGCCCCATTCCTGGCTGGCCAATACGACCGGTCGCTAAATGGCAGTTAATAATGGCATTACATTTATCGGTGCCGCTGGCGGATTGATTGATACCTTGCGAAAACACCGTCACAACTTTTGGGGTTTTGGCGAATAGCTGGAAGAATTCAGCGACATCGCCTTCACTGAGTTCACAGGCTGCGGCGGTTTTGGGAATACTGCCGGTGGTTTCTTTGGCGGCCTGCAGCGTCGCGGCAAAGCCCTCTACATGCTGCTCGATATAACTCCAGTCGAGCGCATCGCAATCTTTTAAATAATGCAGCAAACCGTTAAACAAAAATGCATCACTGCCTGGTTTTACCGATAAAAATAGATCGGCAATATCACAGGTGGCGGTTTTACGCGGATCAATCACCACGACTTTCATGTCAGGCCGTGCTTGTTTGGCAGCACTGATCCGCTGGAACAATACCGGATGACACCAGGCCAGATTAGAGCCGGTCAAAATTAATAAGTCGCAGCTTTCCAAATCTTCATAATTACAGGGCACCGCATCGCTGCCAAAGGCGCGTTTATGCGCGGCCACAGCGGATGACATACATAATCTGGAATTGGTGTCGATATTGCCGCTGCCGATAAAGCCTTTCATCAGCTTATTGGCGGTGTAGTAATCCTCGGTGAGGATTTGCCCGGAGACATAAATCGCCAGCGCATCCGGGCCATGTTCATCAATGACCCGCTGAAATTCACCGGCCACTTTATCGAGCGCCACATCCCAGCTGACCCGCTGACCATCAATATGCGGATACAGCAGACGATCTTCCAGACCCAAAGTATCACCCAAAGCCGAGCCTTTAGAACACAAACGACCAAAATTGGCAGGATGCGCCGGATCACCGGCTATGGTCACAGTACCATCAGACGCTGGCGTCGCTAAAACACCGCAGCCGACACCACAATAAGGACAAGTTGTGTGGGTGGTTGTAGCCAAAATCAGTTCCTTTAAAGGGCGATAAACACCACACCGTCTTCCACCTTGGTGGCAAAACTGCGGGTACAACCTTCATCAGGCCCGGTGGCCTCACCACTGCCCAAATCAATTACCCAGTTATGTAATGGGCAGGCAACCCGTTTATCGTAAACAATGCCCTGTGATAGCGGGCCCTTTTTATGCGGGCACTGATCAAATAAAGCAAACACTTCGTCCTTGCTGGTGCGAAACACAGCGACATCGCCGTCTTTGCTATTTAACACGCGTGAACCTTTTTGCGGAATATCAGCTAAAACGCCGACTTGTGTCCAATTTGTTTCCATTAACCTACCTGCTTAATCGGGATATATTTTTGCGGCTGTTTGGCGACTTCTTCAGCCCACGGATCATTCTGTGCGTTTTTCTGTGAATCATAAAAACGCTGTGCCAGTTGATTACGATTGGCTTCATCATCAACGATCTGGGCTTGCACTGATTTCAGCCCAACCCGTTCGATCCACGGTGCGGTACGCTCTAAATAATGACCGTCTTCGCGATATAACTGCATAAAGGCGGCGCAATAATGCATGGCCTCTTCTTCGGTTTTGACCTTGCACAAGAAATCCGTGGCGCGGACTTTGATACCGCCGTTACCGCCGACATGCAGTTCATAACCGGAATCAACGCAGACAATGCCAAAATCTTTAATGGTGGCTTCGGCGCAGTTTCGCGGACAACCCGACACGGCAATCTTGAATTTATGCGGTGTCCAACTGCCCCAGGTCATTTTTTCGACTTTGATACCCAGACCAGTGGAGTCCTGAGTGCCAAACCGGCACCATTCGCTGCCGACACAGGTTTTTACCGTACGCAGCGATTTACCGTAGGCGTGACCGGAGACAAAACCAGCCTCGCTGAGATCCGCCCACATTTTTGGCAGATCGTCTTTTTTAATACCCAATAAATCAATCCGCTGACCACCGGTAATTTTTACCGTCGGTACATTATATTTATCGGAAATATCGGCAATCGCCCGCAGCTCACGTGGATTAGTAACGCCGCCCCAAATCCTCGGTATCACCGAATAGGTGCCGTCTTTTTGAATATTGGCATGCACCCGCTCGTTGATAAAGCGTGATTGCTGATCATCAACATATTCATTGGGCCAGGTGCTCAGCAAATAATAATTCAGCGCCGGCCGGCAGCTATGACAGCCATCCGGATTTTGCCATTCCAGTGCCTGCATAACCTCGGCAATGGTTTTCAGTTGTTGCTCGGTAATCGCGGTTTTAACTTCGTTGTGTGTCATCCCGGTACAGCCGCATATGGCTTTTTTGCTGGGCGTGTCGTTAAAGTCACTGCCCAGCGTTGACGCCAGCAGTTGTTCAACTAAACCGGTACAAGAGCCGCACGATGCCGAGGCTTTGGTGTGCGCTTTAACTTCATCGAGGGTAAATAAATTATGTTTGCTGATGGCCTGAACAATGTCGCCTTTACAAACACCATTACAACCGCAAATCTCAGCTTCGTCGGGCAAGCCATCCACCGCATTACTGGCGCCATGGCCGGAATCGCCTAAATGATGCTGACCAAACAACATATTTTCGCGAATGCTGGAGACATCGGTGCCATCACGCATCAGCTGAAAATACCAGGCACTATCAACAGTATCGCCATAAAGCACTGCGCCTATCAGCTGATCGTTTTTAATGACCAGTTTTTTGTAAACAAAGCGGGCAGCGTCTTTGAAAACCAGATCATCGCTGTCGTCATCACCAATAAAATTGCCGGCTGAAAATAAATCAATACCGGTGACTTTCAGTTTGGTGGAAGTGACACTGCCCATATAACGGGCAATGCCCATTTGCGCTAAATGATTGGCGCAGACTTTGGCTTGCTCAAATAACGGCGCAACCAGGCCAAAAGTGCTGCCACGATGTTGCACACATTCGCCCACGGCATAAACCCGCGGGTCAAAGGTCTGCATAGTGTCGTCAACGACTATGCCGCGTTTGCAATGAATGCCGGCCGATTGCGCCAGTGTCGCGTTGGGCCGGACACCCACCGCCATCACCAGCAAATCAGCATCGACATGGCTACCATCTTTAAAGGTCAGCCTTTCAACGCGATCTTTACCTTCAATGGTGGCCGATTCATGCTGCATTAAAAACTTCAGGCCTTTGCCTTTCAGTTCATTCAGCATCATGTCGGAGGCAGTTTTATCAAGCTGCATATTCATCAGCGTGTCACTGATATGCACCACGGTGACATCCATGCCCTGAATCATTAAGCCATTGGCCGCTTCCAGACCCAGCAAACCGCCACCAATCACCACGGCCTTATTATGGGATTTTGCGGTGTCGATCATGGTGTCAACATCAGCAATATCACGGAAACTAATCACCCCCGGCAAATCGGCACCGGGTAATGGCAACATAAAGGGTTTGGAGCCGGTTGCCAGCAACAGTCGATCGTATTCCACCACCAGGCCGTCATCGGTCATGACCCGGCGTTTGATTCGATCAATTTTGCTCACCCGCTGGCCACTGTACAAAGTGACATCGTTGTCTTCGTACCATTGCAGATCGTTGATCATAATATCGTTAATGGTTTTTTCACCGGCTAATACCGGCGACAGCATAATGCGGTTGTAATTACCGTAAGGCTCATCTCCAAAGACACTGATTTGGTATTTATCCGGGGCCAGTTTCAGCAGTTCTTCCAGCGTGCGCATACCCGCCATGCCATTACCTATCAGCACCAGTTTTTCTTTCATGCCTAACTCCATTGTTATCTATGGTGTAGGCATTGCAGGCATTGTGCCAAACAATAAGCCCCTGTTTTTGTTGTTGTTAATTTTTTAACAGGTAACTAGGATGTTTATTTATGATGCATTTTGGTGCAGGCCGCACAAAATTGGTGAAAACATCATTTCAAACTCGCGACCATAAAAAAAGCCGTCTCCCTTAAGGACGACGGCTTTTTTAAAGTCTAAGCGTTGCTAGCTTACTGCGCCATATTCCAGATATGTGACACTACTTGCCATTCACCATCAGCATCTTGCTGCAGCACGGTCATCAGCACACCCTGATAAGTGACGGTTTCACCGGCTTCATTTTCAACATCTGCAGACCAGTTGGCTAATTGACCGATTTGGCCTTGTGATGCATAACTGGCAACGGTTTCGATTTGATGATTATGCAGGCCGTTATCAAAAAAGCTCTGAAACAAACCGGCAATTTGATCATGGCCAACCAATATTTTACCATCACCAGCGGATAAGGTAGCTTCATCAGCATAAATAGCGGTTAATGCTTCAATATCTTTGGCATTAAAAGCAGTATTCCAATTGGTATTGGCCGTATCAACAATGCTATTGGCATCAACTGCTGATTGTTCACCACAGGCAGTCAATGCGACCACGACCATGGCAGCGGTTAACCATTTTGCTAATAATTTCATATTGTTCTCCGGTTGGGTTAATTAAAAAAAAGCTGACGCTGCTGATGCAGTGTTGTTAAAGCATCGATCATGTTCTTTAAACTGCTGTTATCGACTGAAGCCATCATGGCAGCGACACGTTGGTAATAACCTGGCATGACTTCATCCAGTTTAGCCTGTCCGGCCGCGGTTAATTTGATTTCTATTTGCCGGCGATCATCAATGGCATGTTCACGGCTAATCAATTGTTCTTTTAATAAGCCTTCTAGTAAGCCGGTCATGGTGGCACGAGACACACCTGATTGAGCAGCCAATTGCGAGGGCGTCGCCCGTTTATCGGACTCACGCATCAGCAAAATAAGCACCCACCAGCGACCCTGTAACAAGTCAAAACCGGCCAGATAATGATTGAACGCCATTGATAAATCAGTGCCGACCTGCAATACCTTTAAAAACGCCAACACTGCCGGCACATCTGCCTGCGGGTAACGCTCGGCAAAGCGGCTGACGATCTCTTCATCAGGCAGATCTTTAAGCTGCAACATAATAAGCCTCATTATAGTTAGCTTGCTAACTAAGTCAACCGCAGCATACTGTCGCTTTCAGCTGTCTGTTATGCTGCAACTTTACAAATGTTGGGAATCATATGGCAAATCAGGCTGCAGCATTGGGCCAGCAGCTCAAACAGCACTGGCAACAATTACAACATCAAAGTGAAAACCTGCTGAACCGGGCACTGGACCGGCACCTGAAAATCGGCATCAGCGGCTTTAGCGGCAGCGGCAAATCCACTTTTTTGACCAGCCTGATTCATCAACTGAAATATTCCCATCATGCCGGTTTAGGTGGTTTTTTACCGGCCCGCGATGGCCGTTTATTGTCAATTGAATTGCAACCAATCCCCGGTTTGCCGTTATTCGATTATCAGGGCGGCATCGATGCTTTAGCATCTGAACCGCCCCGCTGGCCTAATTCTACCCGGCAAATCAGTGGCGCCCGGTTACAGATCCAGTTTAAGCAAAAATCTCTGTGGTCAGGCATGCTCGGTGAGCAGCGGCAATTAACGCTGGATATCCGTGATTACCCCGGTGAATGGCTGGTCGATTTGCCGATGTTGTCTTTAAATTACCGTGACTGGTGTCTGGATACCGGCCGCTTGATGCAACAAGCCCCCCGCGCCGAAATTGATCCTGATTTAGTGAATGATTTAAGCGCATTAGACCCGCTGGCAAGCGTCGACAGCGCGGTGATTAATGCATTATTCAGCCGTTATCAGCAGTTTTTACGTGCCTGCAAACAACAAGGTTTAACGCTGTTACAACCGGGCCGCGCCTTGCTTGATGACAGTGAACCCTTGCCAGCGGTATTGCCATTAGTGAATTTACAGACATACAGCCCGGCGCAATTACAAAATGCGCCGGCGGAGTCGCTGTATCAACAATTACAGAGTCATTATCAGCAGTATTTAAAGCGTCTGGTGAAACCGTTCTATCAGCAATTTTTTACCGGTATCGACCGGCAGGTGATGCTGATTGATGTGGTTAAAGCATTAAGTAATGGCAAAGCGTGTTTTGACGATATGTTGATGACCTATAGCCGGATCATCGACAGTTACCAAACCGGCAGCAACCACCATTGGCTGAATCTGTTGATACCGAAGGTTGAAAAAATCCTGTTTCTGGCCTCGAAACCGGATCGCATCGTCATGCATCAACATGAAGCGATGCGGCAATTGATGGATGACATTATCAGCCGGATCACGCCGCAATCTGTACGTAACCAAATTCAAATCGAAACCGAAATCGCTGCCGCGGTGCGCAGTAGCAGTGATCATCAGGATTTCTTGACCGCTACACTGAATGATGGCCGGTTTGGCGAATTACGGCATCCACAGATCCCCTCGGCGATACCCGATAATCTGCAGTGGCAGCAATTTAATAACTGGCAACCACCCGAATTACAGCCGCCACTGAATCTCGATTTAGCAATGGGCGGGCGGCTAGCCCACATTCGCATGGATAAAGTGCTGCGCGATTTGCTTGGAGATAAATTTCAGTGAGTGAACAAGAACCCTATTTCAAAAGCAAACCGCAACAAACTGAGACGCTACCGCCAGTGTCATCAGAGCCGTTTTTTACTGCCCGGGATAGTTTGCCTGCCAGCCTGCCCGATTCTATTGAAGATGGTTTTGATGTTGATATCAGTGAGCCGGAAAAAAGCAGCCAACGTGGTTTAAAAGCCTGGTTCTTCAGCTTGTTGGCGGTGTTAGTGGTCTGGATGGGTTATGACTGGTGGTTGTTAATGCAACAACTGTTGACTGACAATCCACTGCTTGCCGGTGTTTTTGCGATATTACTGGTGATTTTACTGGCTTTAACCGGCCAGCAATTATGGGTTGGCTGGCGCAGTCGCCGGCAAATGCAACGTGTCGAATTTTTACGAGATGCGGGCGATCAAATGCGCCATGAACAAAGCCGGGGCCGCTCTGCAGACTGGTTACAGCAACTTGATAAACTTTATGTTAATACGCCACACGCCGCATCTTTACTACAAGTGAAGGTGCAATTACCTGATTATTTGCATGATGGTGAGGTGGTGCAACAGATTGATGAGCAGTTTTTTAGCAAGCTGGATAAACAGGCTTTGCAACTGATTCAACGTGATAGCGTGCATAGTGCTGTGTTGGTAGCGGTCAGTCAATTGGCGATTGTCGATACGCTGTGGGTGGTTTGGAAAACATTAAAAATGGTTAACCAAATTCACCTGCATTATGGCCTGCGTTTGGGTACGTTGGCACAATGGCGCTTAAATTTACGGGTTTGCAAAGTGGCCTTATTGTCTTATAGCACCCAAGCCGGGTTGACACTGATGGCCGAAAAAACCAGCCTGGGACTCAGCGGCAAGATCGCTGGCAGTGTCGCCCAGGGTGTCGGCGTCGGTTTATATCAGGCACGCATTGGTATCAGTGCCATGCAACAAATCCGGCCGGTGCCATTTGCCGAAGGTGCACTGCCGAAAAATCGTTTTTTGAGCAATATTGCCAAAAATTGCCTGGCCAAATTACGCGGTCAATCTGCTACGGACTGATACAGGCCAACACCATCACGACCACGGGCTTTGACTTCATAGAGCGCCATATCGGCTTTTTTCATCAGGCTGAAAACGGTATCGACTTGTTCTGGCGTCCATATCGCGACACCGATACTCAAGGTGATACGAAGCACACAAGACTCAAGTTGTAGCATTTCGGTAAACGGTTGTCGCAGATTGTCAGCCACTCTCAGTGCCACTTCGTCAGACGGCACATCTTCGAGCAAAACCAAAAACTCATCACCACCAAAGCGTGCCAGCGTATCACTAGCCCGCAATAAACCTTGCATTTTATCGCCAACCGTTTTGATAACAGCATCACCGACATCATGCCCATAGCTATCGTTGATCTGCTTAAAATGATCGACGTCAATAAACATCAGCGCCATCTTATGTTGATTGCGTCGCGCCGACAGCAGCGCATGATTGATGCGTTCATCAAATAACCGACGATTTGGCAAGCCGGTCAGCGTGTCATGAAATGCCAGTGTCACGATACGTTCCAGCTCATGTTTTCGGGCAGTAATATCGTCGATTTGACAGATAAAATGTGCCACATTGTCGCCAGCGTCATGCACCACAGACACACTGAGCAACACATCAATTATCTGGCCATTTTTATGGAAATAGCGTTTTTCTATTTGGTAACTATCCAGTTGACGTTTTATCAACTTGTTAACAAATTGCTGATCCAAATCCAAATCATCCGGATAGGTAATGTCCATAAAGGTCAATGCTAATAGCTCATTTTCTTGATAACCTAGCATTTTGCAAAGTGCGTCATTCACCTTTAACCAACGACCATTTGCACTGACCAGTGCCATGCCAATAGCGGCAGTATCAAAGGCATTACGAAACTGTTCTTCACTTTGCCGCAAGCGGATTTCTGCTTCTTTGCGCCAGCTAATATCACTGTGGGTGCCAACCGCTCGGAGGGGCTCACCCTCATCGCCCCTCTCAATAACCGTGCCGCGATCCAGAATCCATTTCCAGCGACCCCCCTTACAAAGTACACGATGTTCATTGCGATATTCCTGCTGGCTGCCATCCAGCAACGCCTGAATATCCTTGTCAACCTGCGGTTTGTCGTCAGGATGAACACGCATCGTCCATTCGCTTAAATGTGGCCTGAATTCACCGGGTTCAAAACCCAGCATGGTGAGCAACTTGTCAGAAAAAATCACGTTATCATCGACAATTGACCAGTCCCAGACACCCTCGCCGCTGCCTTCCAGTGCATGTTTCCAACGGGCTTCAGTTTGTGCTAATTGCTGCTGGTGTAACCAGCTATCAGTAATATCAAAACTGACGCCGAGCATACCCAGTGGTTGACTGTCATTACTGTATTTCAGCGCTGCATTAAGCTGAATCACGCGGGTTAAATCGTTTTCAGATATTATCTGCACTTGTATATTCAGCTCTTGGCGCTGGCTGATAGCCTTACTAATAGCCGTATCTAATCGCTGCTGGTCATCAGTTACTATTCGCTGCAACCAATCCTGATAAGACAGGCGCTCAACGGTTACGCCCATCAGTTTCGCCAGACTGTTATCTAAAAAAAGCATATTACTGGCAAAATCCCAATCCCAAACCCCCATACGGGCAGTTTCTGAGGCCAGTGATAAGCGCTGATTTTGCTCCCGTAATTTGCCGGTCATTTGTCTGGCGAATAATTCGGCACGAATGCGGCCACTCATGATTAGCCAGGATATATAGGCAAGTGCTGCTGAAAACAAAATACCAATCAGCAGGCCACGCAGTGGCGAGCCAGTCTTATAATTGGCAATAAATTGATTGTCCGGGGCTGCTTCAAATTGCCATAAGCGACCCGCTAAAGTGGCCGTTTTCCGTAAACTAACACGACTATCCAATGACGCTGGCGTCTGAAAAAGGGTTTGCTGGTTGTCTGTGGTGATATCGGTAATCCGAAATTGCTGAGTATTCCTGCTGACATCCAGACTATTATTAACGACATCATCAATACGGAATACTGCATAAACCCAGCCATGATGCTCAAGTTGACGCTGTGTTTTCTGACCACCCAGCAAGCTGACGTCTTTAAATAAAGGCAAATACATTAATAAACCAGTGGTGGTTTCACTGGATAAATCTTGCACCAGTTTAACGCCCGCAGATAATGCAACCTGCTGTTGATCACGGGCACGCAACATCGCTTCGCGGCGATTTGGCTCAGCGGCCATATCAAATCCAAAGGCCCGTAAATTTCGCTCTGAAAATGGCTCTAAATAGAAAATACTGGTATAAAAATCCCGCTCGCCCTCAGGGTATAACTGGTAGTCGGGGAAGCCGCTTTCACGGGTTTTGGCGATATGCTTGGCTCTATCTTCCGGTTTAATCAACGGCACATAACCCAGACCCAGAATGCCCGGATAATGAACCGCCAACTCCAGCTTTTTGGCAAACAGATGAAATTCCTGCCTTGAAACCGCATCGCTGGCATAAAACAAACCCTGCGCTGCCCGCAGCATTTGCTCATAGGCTTCGATTTTTTCAATTATATTTAATGTCGCCTCATTAAACGCCACCGTGAAGCGTGCTTGCAGTGTGGCTTCGGCCTGTTGCCTTGCAGACCAGTACTGTTGCAAGCTGAAAGCGATGCCAATGAACAGAATCAATAACGGCAGCAAAAATTTGCGATGGTCATTTCGTAGTTGCTTGACGATTTTTGTTATTTTTTTAACAACATTCATTAATAATGGGTAGCTATACGTGTCGTTAGTAAATGGATTGTGCGCACATCAACATATTTAGTCCACTTTTTTGAAGTTATACCGGTCCCTGGAAAGATCATATGGTAATGGCCAAATAAACTCCCTGATATAAACTTGTAAATCGTCCGGTGGTAATGGCTTGGAAAATAAATAGCCCTGCCCGAAATCACAGCCGGCCCGCACCAGAATAGTCAGCTGCTCCCGCGTTTCAATGCCTTCAGCAACGACTTTCAAGCCCAGTTTATGAGCCATCAGTATTATCGTTTCAATCAAGACATGATCATCATTGTCTTTTTCCAGTTGCCAGACAAAAGATTTGTCTATTTTCAGAAAATCAATATCCAGCTTTTTCAAATATGATAATGATGAATAACCAGTGCCAAAATCATCCAATGCCACTTCAACGCCCATATCGCGGAGTTTTACCAGCTTTTGCATAGCTGTTTTGCCGGCATCAAATAAAGTGCCTTCGGTGATTTCAATAGCAATCATATCGGCATCGATATGATGTTGCTCGATAATATCGGTCAGTTCATGAATCCGATCATCATGTTGCTGAAATTGTTTACTGGATTGATTAATAGATACTTGAAAATCTGGCGAGATATTTTGTCTTAGCATTTTTGCCGTTTTTATCGCTTCACCTATTACCCACTGGCCAATTTGCAAGATCAAACCGGTTTCCTCTGCCAAGGGGATAAAGTCATCCGGCGCGACCATACCGCGTGTAGGATGCTGCCAGCGTATCAATGCCTCTGCTTTGCTCACCTGATGTTGTTGTAAGTCGACAATCGGCTGATACATCAGCAACCATTGAGTGGTCTCTATCGCGGCTTTCAGATCGTGAATTAAAGCTGATTTATTCTGGGCGGCAATATCCATTGCCTGCGTGAAAAAGGCAAAGCGATCCCGCCCAGCTTTTTTGGCCACATACATGGCCTGATCGGCATTTCTGAGCAACACTGAAGGTGAACGGGTATCAGTCGGAAACAGACTAATGCCCATTGACGCGGTCAGACTGAATTGAGAACCACTGATCGAAGCCGGCTTATTAATAGTAGCCAATAAACCGTACAAAATTTCGTTAATCGCTGGCAAATGGCTGGCATCATAAATCAAAATGACAAATTCATCGCCACCAAAACGGGCAACCAGTCCTTTATCACCCACCATTTGGCTTAATCGCTGAGCCATTTGCAGCAGGATCTGATCGCCACTACTATGCCCCCGGGTATCATTGATATCCTTGAAGTTATCTAAATCAATCAGCACCAATGCGAATGTATTGCCTTGCCGCTGAGCGCTAATAATATTTTGATGCAGCAACGTTTCAAAATATTGCCGGTTGGCCAACGCTGTTAATGCATCATAGTTGGCCTGATGCCATATCAGATTTTCTGTCGCCTTTTGCTGAGTAATATCATGGATAATCCCCATCACCGACGACTTGCCCTGATAATCGATCCGCGTCGCAATCAATGCCACCCAAATTTTGTCACCATTCGATTTAATTAGCCGGGCTTCGTATCGGGACGGTACATTGGTTTTGCCAGCGACCCGGGCACGATAACGTTTTTGCCAGGTGGACAATATCTCTGGTTCAACGATTTTACTGAACGGCAGGTTGGTAAAGTTTTCCAGAGCGTATCCCAAAATACTCAACATCGCCTGATTAGCGAAAACAAATTTTTCATCGCTGGCGATAAATACCCCATCCGGCATAGAAGCCAACAATGTATTAAGGCTGGTATCGGTATCGCTAAGCCTTTGTTCAATCAGTTTAGTAGAAGTGATATCACTGTGCAGACCATACACTGTCAAGGCTTTGCCACTATCATCACGATTAATAGCCTGACCACGAATGTAAAACCAGCATTGGTTGTTATCATGATCAAAAATCCGATATTGCAGATCCAGCACCATGTCGTGATTTATAAGCCGGTTAATGGCCCGTTGCAAAACAGGCGCGTCTTCCGGATGCACTCTGCTCAGAAAACACTCGATACTAACTGGGCGTGCTTTACCGTCAGAACCGAAAACCCGCTGCCAGATAAGGTCATTTTCCATAATGTTTGCGTTGACATCCAGCCACCAGATACTTTCGGCGGTACTCGTTAATGCCAGCCGCATATTACGCTCGTTTTGTTTTATAGCTTCTAAATAACGTTGCAGGTTCTGCTGGCTTTTCAGCCGGCTAATCGTCATTGCAGCAAAACGATTGTGTCGTATGGTCTGATCCCAGAATTTAATCAGCAAAATAAAAGGCTGATTGTCATCGCTGCTGCTAATGCGCATTCCCTCAAAGTGACAATCCTTTAATCGAATGTCAAAAATAAACTTGGGTAATGGGATCATCTGGCTACTACGAATATGGCGACCGATCGTTTCAGAAAATGTCAATTCCGGCTGTAGTGAAACAACCGACAAGTTCGTACAGCTGTTAATGGATAAATACGTTGACAGAATGCGTTTGCCAATAGCGTTAATATGTAATATCTGGCCATCAATATCACAAAATGCCACACCTTCAGTAAAAGCGCGGGCAATTTTTTCCAGGCTATCGGATGTCAAGGCATGCCCCGAAAGTACTCGTTCCCCTCTTCATTATCGGAGGTTATGGTTTGCTGTAGATAGATTGTAACCAGACAGCCCTGATAGCCATTGGCAATAGTTTCATTCAGAACCACTTTGGCATACCCCAGATTACTGGCGGTAATGGTGCCAAAAACATTGGACGTCATCATGCATAACGATGGCCGGCCAATGACTTTGTCACTAAAAGGGCAACTATGGGTGCCAAGTACAATTGTTTCTTCATCTTCAGAAACAATATAAAAGTCACCTTGAATACGCTGTTTGAGATCCACCAGTACAGCAGCAACATCTTTACGAGATAACTGGCTGAGTGACATCTTCTGACGATATACCTCATCCAGCTCATCGCCGATTTGCTGACCGACATAACTGATAAAACCCGACGCATCATCAAGGCCAACTACTTCCTCCAGACTACCTGCCAAATGCCGTAGTAAAGAACGCATAAAAACATCTCTTTCTAACGGGATTGACAGCTCAGATAATTGTTTTTCAGCCATTGTGAGTGCCCAAAATTGTAGTGCGCAACAGGTGTAATAATACGTTCTTAAAAAAATAAAGCAAAACTATTAACTCGCTCAAAAATTTGTGGTTTTTAATATGTTTTGCACGTTCAAACAATTTATATAGGTGGTTAATTTTGTGCACTAATGCTTAGAGCTGGAGGATTATCAGCGATAAATTTTGACCTATTACACAGTTCTCCCGTAATAAACAGGTTTTTTTAGCCATTATTTGTTATGTTCATGGCTGTGACAGATCAAGTTTACTGTCAATCAACGGAGGTTATATGAAACAAAAGTGGATTAGTTGGATCGCCTTATGGGCGTTTATGGGTTTTATTACGTTGCCGGTACAGGCGGCGATGGTCACCACACCAGAGGTCATGCAATCACAGCAATCTGAATATGATCGACAGCAATTAATTGAGTTAATGGATCGGGAAGATGTACAAAAGCAATTGCTTGCTTACGGTGTTGCGCCTGAAGACGTTCAGGATCGGGTCAGCAAAATGACTGATGCCGAAGTTGCCCAATTGAATGACCAAATCGCTGATATGCCAGCGGGTGGTATCCTCGGTGCGATTTTGTTGATTTTTGTGGTATTTGTAATTACTGACGTGATCGGTGCTACCGACATCTTTTCATTCATCCATCCGGTTAATTAAAACGCTAGACTTATGTTAAATAACATTAGACCAACAAACACCCAGCTTCGACTGGGTGTTTTTTTATTGTCGGTACTGTTTTTATCAGCCTGCAGCCATACCCCACAAACCAAAGCGTTACCGTCTTCCAGCTTTGCAGATGCTGCTAAAGAATTAGAATCGGTGCCGTTTTATCCGCAAACCCAATATCAATGCGGCCCGGCAGCTTTGGCCACGGTGATGCAATATCGCGGTGTTGATGTGATGCCCGAAGATCTGGTCGATAAAATTTATATCCCCGAAAAACAAGGCAGCCTGCAAATTGAAATGGTCGCAGCCACCCGCGAAAAAGGCCTGATGCCTTATATTATCGAGCCACAGCTGACAGCAATTTTAGCGCAAATAAAAGCGGGTCATCCGGTGCTGGTAATGCAAAATCTGGCCTATAAATGGATGCCTTATTGGCATTACGCAGTCGTGGCGGGCTTTGATGTGGCCAAAAATGAATTGATTCTGCGCTCTGGCGAAACCAAACGCTGGCAAACCAGTTTTGCCAATTTTGAACGCACCTGGGCGCGAAGTGAATATTGGGGCTTGGTGATTGTACCGCCTGATACCTTACCTGCCGAAGCATCACTGACCCGCTGGATGCAGGCAGCTTATGATTTGCAGCAAACCGGTCAAACTGAATCAGCGGAAATTGCCTATCAAACGGCTATTAATGCCTGGCCTGAGGCCCCTGAACCCGGTGTCGCTTTAGCCAATTTATACTTCGAGCAACAAGACTTTACGGCGGCTGATGCGGTTTACGCTGATTTGTTGGCACAAAACCCTGAGATTGCTGTGCTCTGGAATAACCGTGCCTATAGTTTGCAAGCGAGGGGATGTGATGTCTCAGCGCAGCAAGCCGCACAATGTGCACTGCAACGAGCGCCGGAAGACACCAATATTCAATCAACCGTTGATGAAATGCAGCAAAACAGTGCGACGAATGCCGTTAATTGCCCGGTAATTAATTGCCCTGAATAACTGTTTAAAAGCAGACTTTAAACTTTACCGATAAGTAGTTATGGCGATTATTCAGCCTGTAATACAATCTTAAACAACTGCGTCAACACCATTGGACTAATCATTGAGGTCATTACCGCCATCATCAGGCTATTACCGTGCTGATTGGTGGCATCAACATTAAGCTGTATCGCTGGTTGCGGACTGTCGACAAATACGCCGACGGCATCACTGGCCTGTTGTTTTAACGGTGCAGGCAAAGCCCGCCAGTTATTGATATCGCTTTGCCATTGTTGTTTGAGTTGCGACCGATAATCCGCCTCAGGTAGATTTTCCCGCGCCGCCGCCGAACGCATTAACGGCTCCCAGGCACCTTGATCCTGCACTGCTACATCGCCAGAAATCAGCGCCAATTGTGTCCATGGCAATACCAGCGCTGCACGGTTTTCGGGATTACCCAATAACGACAATTGCTGCTTTAAATCCGGCACATTGCTAAATGTGCTTTTCCAGCTAAAATCGACCAACGATGTGGCTTTGTTATCAGCCGGATGATGCAGTTGCCCATCCATCGTCACCATCAATTGATCACTGACATCATCATAATCCAGGGCTAATAACTGCCGATGACCAATCCGGCCGCTGTTAATACCTAATGCTTGCAAATAACTGTGCAACTCATCAAACTTATTATCTGCTTCGGTCAGTTTCACCAGAGTAATCACCGCATCGCGGGTTTCCAGATGCAATGATTTAATGAAATCACCCTGTGCGTTGAGCTCAATGTTTTTCAGAAGCAGGCTGTCAATCGAATGCGAACGCCCCATTTGGTCGCGAATGCGGATGTTTTCAACCAGCACACTGCGGTTATAAGGATTGGCGCTGACTTTACTAACCTGAACCTGCCAGCCACTTTGATTAAGCTTAACTACCAGCGCTTCTACCAGACCTCTGGCCACGTCTTCTGCTCGCTGCGTAGCGACAGCTTGGGCGCTGCTGAGGCCAACAAAAATCAGGCAAACAGCAACCATCAAGCGGGGTTTGGCAAACAACACAGAAATGCTCCAGAAATCAGGGAATTTACATAGTATGAACGTTAGCCAGGAAAATGCGAAAAATTCTTTAGAAACCGGCGATTAGCGCTAATAAAATACATCTGTGCTGATTAGTGAGAATCAGATCCGTATTTTCCTGATGGCACCATTTTGTCCCTTGATACACGATAATATCTTTGCGCTTATTGACGCTTCAGTTGGTTTTATACGGAAAATTCTCAAATGTTTGCTGTAACGACTTCGCTTTTGAGTACGTTTGATCAAGAATCGGCTGTGCAATTTGCATATCAATCTTGTGCGCCACAGCGACTGATGCCGTCACCGCAACAGCCTGCTTCGTGCGCGATTCTATCTGTCCGATAAAAGCCTCTATCTCATCAAGCAAACCCAGTTTTTTCGCAGTAAACAAAATATGGCGCAATTGAATATCCTGAATTTTGTAGCGATAACCTTTTGTTGTTCTCATCCAGCCCATGGCTAATTTTGCACGATGTTTTAGTTGTTTATTGTCAATCGGATAAGTGGACAACACATCGTAAACAGGGGTTAGGGAAAAGTTATCGCCAGCCTGTAAATGCACACTGAAATTCTTCGCATGGCCATCCGGCGCCGAAAGTAATAGAAATAGCACCTGGGTTTTGATGAAATTAACCCTGTCCTCGTAGGTCCTCGAACTATTTTGCAGTAAACGTAAACAATCAAGCATCCCCGGGCCATGATCAATTTGATACTTCTTACTGGAAGGCAGGTTCAGTGCCTGACAAAAGTCCTCCTGAGGCAGTCGCAGCACCCAGTCCTGTTTCGATGTCCAGCGTCTGTCAAAGCGTTCAACAACTAAAACGCGTTGGTCTTCAAAGTCTTGTACCCAGGCCCTGGTTGTGGGGATACCGAAATGTCTTATCACTTCAAGACAAGTCCACTCATTATCACAACTACCGGTCAGGTCAATATTGCCAAAGGCATTCTGAATAATGCCGACAGGTAGCTTAAGAATATGTGTAGTGGCCGTGGCGGCCTGCGGTTTAAACCAGTTGCCATTTTGGTAAAGCAGTGCTGTTTTTTCCTGCACCCCCGCCAATGAAATACGAAAGTCGTCATCTTCCTCCATCCCCATCGGGCTTTCCCGATAACGACGAAGTTGGCTTGCGACCTCTTGCTCTGTTAACGGCGTTGCTTGAATTTCGGGTTTATATTCTGCTGTTTCCGATACCAGCTGGAGTGCGCCAACACAATCATGACCAATGGCCACTAAAATATCGAAAGGGTGATCGACGGGTACGGCAAACTTTGCCATCACACGCTCACGAACGATAGGGTTATCGGGTAATAAGTTATCAAAGTAGTTATAAACTTCATGCCCGGTATAAGTACCGGCAGATAACGGCATGGAAAGCGAAATGGGCCGCCGTAAAGGATTTTTCATCCAGCCACCATCATAGGTGAAGGCCATACCGCCACCTCGCGTCTTTTCGAGCATGCCGACTTCGACGCCATTCATCAGCGCATGCAGTCGCTTTACCATTCATCTGCTCCGGATGAAGATAGCGGTTGTTTCTCGACAAGTTGAATTTCCAGGCCCAGCGCACTGGCCAGTTTAAACAAGGTGTCTACTTTTGCAGCAGCCGGGTTATTCTCGAAGTTAGAAACGGTAGATTGTTTGATGCCGCCAGCCAGCCTCGCCAATTCAGCCTGCGTTATTTCATCATGTTTACGATGATCCCGCAGCATGATGCCTAATGCTTTTGTTGTCGTGACTTTTGCCATTTAATATCCTCCATAACGGATAATATCAATATATACCTTTTAGAGGATAATCACAATATAGCCTTTGCAGAGGATATGTTGCTATAGCTGGAAAATGTAAATAGCTGCGATTCACACACGTCTGACACGGGCCCACGGAAATACTATTCATGCACCTCTTTCGTGCTGGCAAGAGTGGAAATAATCGGCTAAAACGACAATATTGCAGACATAAAAAAGCGCTGAAAGCACTCTATGTTATTGTTTTTAAATGGCGGTGGGTCTGAATAGAACAGCGCGTACAAAGATTTTCTGAACATATTAAATTTCGATACGTTTTAGATCGCGATAGAAATTCTCATGCGGGCCCACCATGAGCAGCTTGATGGTATTTGCATCAAGGACACGATAAGCCAGCAAACAGCGTTGCGTGCCCATGTTGAATTTGTATATCTGTACACCGGCCAGGTCGCCGACCTTGACTTCACCCAAAGCGGGTTCGCTGGCAATTGCCCGCACAGCGTCATCAAGAAATGTTTTTTGTTGGCGATGTAATTTTTTGACCGTCCTGTCAAAGGTCGGTGTGACGAGAAGACGCATTAACCGAACTTATACTCGCCAGTCGGTGCTTCCTGATCAGCAATTAATATCTCACGAATGACGCTGAAAGGCAGATCTGGATTTTCTTCTGCGATCTTGCCAAGCTGTGACCAATACTCGATTTGTTTGGGCACTGAACGATGCTGGATAGCGGCGTAATGCTTCGCATTTTCGACCAGAGATTCAGAAAGTTTTACATTGATGGACATAATTTATCCCCATAGCTGTGATGGGGTTAATTTTACAGCAAAAGGTTACTAAAAGGAACCTACAGCTTAAGCACATAAAAAAGCGCCAATGGCGCTATAAATTATTGTTTTTATTGAAATTTAAATGGAGGCTGGGGTCGGAATCGAACCGGCGTTAACGGAGTTGCAGTCCGCTGCATAACCACTCTGCCACCCAGCCGGGGGTGTCTTTTAGAGAGCCAAGACTAAAAAGCCGCAGTAGTGACTTGGACTATCCGCGGCTTTTTAATGTTCTTGGAGCGGGAAACGAGATTCGAACTCGCGACCCCAACCTTGGCAAGGTTGTGCTCTACCAGCTGAGCTATTCCCGCTTAGGAAGACGTGCATTATAGGCAGTTAAATTTATCTGTCAAGCCTTATCCATCAATACCGGCAAGGCTGCTTTGAGGTAGCTTATCATCGATACCAGGGTCAGGATCGCGGCGATATAAAGCAGCACCACGCCGATCTCAAAAATGGCTAAACCAAACAGCGGTTTATAAAAAATCAGGCAGCCAATCGCGATCATCTGAAAGGTGGTTTTCCACTTGCCCATGGATGATACCTGCACCACATTACGGGCACCAATTTCAGCCATCCATTCGCGTAACGCGGAGATAGTGATTTCCCGAAAGACAATAACAATTACTGGCAGCAAAATAATCCAGGTTGGCGATTTATACAAAATCAACAACAATGCTACCACCACAATAAGCTTATCAGCCACCGGATCGACAAAGGCACCAAAAGGTGATGTTTGCTGCCAGCGGCGGGCTAAATAGCCATCCAGCCAGTCGGTAATCGCGGCCAGCACAAATATCGCCGTTGCCCAAACCGGGGCACTGGCATGCGGCACAAAATACAGCGTTACCAGCACCGGAATAAGCAGCACTCGCAGCAAACTGAGCAAATTCGGAATATTCAGCATCATTAATCGTCTTTCATTGGGATGACTTATGGTAGCACTTCCTAAGGGCTTATTTATTTTTCAGCTTACAACAGACGTGGCGATGAAAGATAAACAAGCCCTGACTAATTGTCGCCATGAAAACTGTCGTAAACTTTTTGCGCCAGCGCTGTGCTGATGCCGTCAACCCGCGCTAAATCCTCAACACCGGCCCGCTTAACTTCCTGCAAGCCGCCAAATTGCTGGAGGATCTTTTGCCGGCGTTTGGCGCCCAGGCCCGGAATCTCTTCGAGACTCGAGGTATTACGGGCTTTGGCACGTCTGGCCCGATGGCCGGTGATAGCAAAACGATGCGCTTCATCACGCACTTGCTGCAACAAATGCAATGCCGGTGAATCGGCTGATAACACCACTTCACCGGCACGGCCGACTAAAAATAATGTTTCTTCACCGGGGCGTCTTTCCGGGCCTTTGGCAATCCCCAGAATCGGCAGATCCGATAAATTGAGTTCGGCCAATACTTCACGGGCTTCGGTGATTTGGCCTTTGCCACCATCTATCAATAAAAGATCGGGGCGTTTGCCCTCGCCTTTTTGCAAACGGGTAAAGCGCCGGCTCAGCGCCTGATTCATCGCCGCATAATCATCACCGCCAGTAATACCTTCGATATTAAATTTACGGTAATCAGCTTTGATCGCGCCTTCCAGACCAAATACCACGCAGGATGCTACGGTTTTTTCGCCGCTGGTATGGCTGATATCAAAACATTCCAGGCGTTTGGGTAACTCATCCAGTTGCAGGGCATCCTGCAAGGCTTCAAACCGCTGTAATAAATTGGCACGGCTGCTGAGTCGCTGGGTCAGACTGATCTCCGCATTGGTAATCGCCATTTGCAGCCAGCGCGTGGCGTTACCCCGCTGCGGTTGACGCAGGCTGATTTTATGTCCGGATTCCGATTGCAACACCTCCTGCAACAACGGCATATCAGCTGGCGGATGGCTGAGCAGAATTTCCGCCGGCACATCTTTACCCAGATAATATTGCGGGATAAACGCCGACAGTAATTCAGCTTCGGTTAAATCCGCCGAGCCTTTGGGGAAATAGGATTTACTGCCCAGACTGCGACCACCACGGATAAAGTTGACTTCAACCACGGCCATACCGTCACGTACCAAAGCCGCCAACACATCTGAATCACCTTGCATGGAGCTGACATATTGCCG
>JAVVFF010000158.1:0-2225 GCA_032250995.1 Methylophaga sp.
TGTGTCTTGTTGGGCTTTCAGGCGATGTTACATGCCGGACTTGGCCGCTATTTACTGCAAAAATTTGCTGTCTGGCCATCAGTCCTGAAAACCGATGCACATATCGTACGTTTTTTCCTGTTGGCCGGTATTGTCGCCGCGCTGCCGCCGGCAATATTATCAATCGTCGTACAAGCTTACTTCGCTTTATTGCCGCCGGCAGACTGGTGGCAAACGCTGGTGATCTGGTGGTTGGGCGGTGCACTTGGCGTGGTGATTATGACACCGGTCATACTAATTTTACTGGCACAGCCGCGATCAGAATGGCAGCACCGACAATTTATCGTTGCTGTGCCCATGCTGATGCTATTAGCGTTGCTTTTGATGATTGTCTGGCAGACCAGACAGCATGAAACACAGGTCAATCAGCAACGTTTTCAGGCGAATGTGCAACTGGCCCATTCACTGGTAAAAAACGAGCTGAGTTTCCATGATTTGTTATTGCAAGCGATGCGTTCTTATTTTTTGCACAGTGAAGAAGTCACTTTTGCCGAGTTTTCGGCCTATCTGGCTGATTTCAGTCAGCACCGTCATGATGTGACGGCCGTGTTGTGGATAGAAAAAGATACCACTGATCCACAAAATCCTTACTGGCTGCGTTATATCAAACCGGTTAAACAAAGTGACATGGTGCTACCACCGCTGGCTGGCCGGGCAATGTGTCAATCGCCGGCGGATCGGGCACTTTGTGATGCAGTCTGGCAGGCACCGGCAAACTTAAATGTCAGCCCTGTATTTACCAATCTGGCGACAGAATTACCCGGCAAGTTTATGTTTTTGCTGGGGGTACGTGATGGTGTTGGCCCACTGTCGGGGCTGGTGGTGCATATTTTTGATTATGATGATTTTTTTGCACAATTGGCGACTTCTGAAGCCAGTCGCTGGGTCGAGTTCGCGGTTATTGACGGTGGTACGGACGAAATTTTATTCCAAACAGCTGACTTTAAACAGCCAACTTCATTCTCATTAAACCTGCGAAAAAACGAGCAGTTGGATAACAATTTAACTTGGCATTTTCATTATCAGCCGTCAGTCTATTATTTGCAGACTTACGCCAGCTGGTCGATTTTTGGCATTATCATCAGCGCCTTAGTGTTGTTCAGTTTGATTGGCGCCTGGCTGATGTCACAAAGTGGCCGGGTGTTACAAATCCGTCAGGCGGTGAACGAAAAAACGCAGGCGCTGGAACAAAATATTCATTTGTTACGCAAAAGCGAAGAGAAATACCGGCGTTTGATCGAAAACATTAAAGACGAATATGTGTTGTATTCGCATGATGTCGATGGTGTTTTTACCTACGTAAGCCCTTCGGTTGAGTCAATTCTTGGTTATCAACATACTGAGCTGTTGCATCATTATGCTAACTATTTACCGGATACCGAAATTAACCGGAAAGTGGATGGTTATACCCAGCAAACATTGTCGGGCAAAACCATGGCTTATGAAGTGGAAATGATTGATAAGTATGGTCAAGTCCATTCGCTGGCCGTAAAAGAAATGCCGGTTTATAACGAACATGGTGATGTTATTGGCGTTGAGGGGATTTTGCATGATATTACCGCGTTAAAAAAATCACAGTTGATGCTGGAAAAACTGTCGCTGGCCGTGAAGCATAGTCCCAACGCGATTATCATTTTGGATCGACAGGGCAGTATTGAATATGTCAATCCGAAATTTACCATCATTACCGGTTATCAATCCGAAGAGGCAGTGGGCAAATGGCCGGATTTGATTAGTGCCGGCGATGATCCGCAGGCATTGCATGAGGAAATGTGGCAAACCATTTTGGCAGGACAGGAATGGCGTGGTGAAGTACAAAACCGTAAGAAAAATGGTGATTTATATTGGGCCCAGGAATTGGTTGCGCCGATGCTGGATGCCGACGGCAAAGTCAGTCATGTGGTGGCGACCCAAGTGGATATTACCGAAGCCCGGCGGCTCAATGAAGAGACCTCGTATCAGGCCAGTCATGATTTGCTGACCGGCCTGATTAACCGGCGTGAATTTGCTATACGTCTGCACCGTGTCATTGAGTCCTCCCGGCAGGATCATGGTGAACATGCACTGTGCTTTATGGATCTGGATCAGTTTAAGGTGATTAACGATACCTGTGGTCACATTGCCGGTGATGAAATGCTGCGTCAGGTCGGTAATTTATTGCAGGCCAATATTCGTTCCCGCGATAC
>JAVVFF010000158.1:2325-3801 GCA_032250995.1 Methylophaga sp.
AAATGCTGCGTCAGGTCGGTAATTTATTGCAGGCCAATATTCGTTCCCGCGATACTATTGCCCGGCTGGGCGGTGATGAATTTGTCATTCTGATGGAGCACTGTTCTATTGAGCAGGCTTTTACGGCCTGTGAGGGCGTGCTCAGTTTGCTGGAGGATTTTCGTTTTTATTGGGAAGGTTATAACTTTACCATTGGCGCCAGTATCGGCCTGACGGTTATTGATATGCATACCAAAGACGGTACCGAGGCAATGCGTGATGTTGATAATGCCTGTTATGCAGCCAAAGATTCTGGTCGTAACCGGGTAGAAGTGCACACCGAAGATAGTGCCCGATTACAACAACGACGCGGCGAAATTCAATGGAGCGCCGAAATTAACGAAGCCTTAGATGAAGATCGTTTTTTACTGTATGCCCAGCCCATCGTAGCGGTTGATCCGGCAAAAAGTGGACTGAGTTATGAGATTTTATTGAGGTTACGCCGGCGTGACGGCAGCTTGTCACTGCCGGGAGCTTTTTTGCCGGCGGCAGAACGTTATAACTCGATTACCCGTATTGACCGCTGGGTGGTCAATAAAACGTTTGACTGGCTGAGCCTAAATGCCGCTGCAATCAGCCATATTGATAGGTTGGCGATTAACTTATCGGGTCTGACGCTGGGCGATGAAAATATGCTCAATTATATCCACGATGCTGTGGCAGCGTTGCCAGTGGCCGCCGATAAAATTTGCTTTGAAATCACGGAAACAGCGGCAATCGCCAATTTGCAAGCCGCGACGCTATTTATTGAGCGTTTGGGCGCGCTGGGAGTGCGTTTTGCACTCGATGATTTTGGCAGTGGCCTGTCATCGTTTGGTTATTTAAAAAAACTGCGGGTTGATTCACTGAAAATCGATGGCATGTTTGTTAAAGATATGTTGAATGATCCGCTGGATCTGGAAATGGTCAAATCGATTAATGAAATTGGTCATGTGATGGGATTGGCCACCATTGCCGAGTTTGTCGAAAGTCCGGCCATTTTTAACAAACTTCGGGACATTGGCGTAGATTACGCACAAGGTTATAGCATTAGCAAACCGGCACCAATTGAAGCGCTGTTGTCAGCGGGTAATCATATTTGATGGATAAATAGGTCATGGAAGATAAAACCATTATCAAGCAACAGGCGCGACTGTTGTATCAGCAAGCACCTTATTCAAATCTTACGGTAATGAGTGTGTCATGTCTGTTTGCCTTGCTATTCTGGCACCATGAACAAGGACATTTACTGGCAATATGGTCTTTGGTTATCTCATTATTTTCTTGTGTTCGTCTAATCGTGTGGTGGCAGTTTAACCTTCAGCCGGAAAGGTTTAATGCTCGGCAATGGTTAAAGATTTATACAGTGCTAACCTTGTTAGTTGGTATTGCCTGGGGCAGTACCAGCATGTTCTATTTCCTGATTGACGACATACAAATAAACACACTTTTTTATAT
>JAVVFF010000159.1:0-3789 GCA_032250995.1 Methylophaga sp.
TTGATAAACTGACTTATGCTGGCAATTTACAGTCACTGTCAGCAGTTGCAGATAATCCGCGTTACCATTTTAGCCAGACCGATATTTGTGATGCGTCCGGCCTGCAAAGGCTATTTGCTGAATTTCAGCCCGATGCGGTAATGCATTTGGCGGCGGAGTCGCATGTGGATCGCTCTATCGATGGCCCGGCGGATTTTGTGCAGACTAATCTGGTTGGCACCTACACCTTGCTGGAAGCGGCTCGACATTATTGGCAAACGCTTGATTCTGTCAAAAAAGCCGCGTTTCGGTTTCAGCATATTTCCACCGATGAAGTTTATGGCTCTCTGGGCGACACGGGCCTGTTTACTGAAGCTACGGCTTATCAACCCAATTCACCGTATTCTGCGACCAAAGCGGGCAGCGATCATTTGGTACGTGCTTGGCATCACACTTATGGTTTGCCGGTATTAATCACCAATTGTTCAAATAATTATGGCCCGTATCAATTTCCGGAAAAGCTGATTCCACTAGTTATTAATAATGCACTGGCCGGTAAATCATTACCGATTTACGGCAAAGGCGACAATATTCGTGACTGGCTGTATGTTGATGACCATGCCAAAGCGCTCAAACAAGTTCTGGAGCAGGGCAAGTTGGGTGAAACCTACAATATTGGCGGCTTTAATGAACATACCAATCTGGATGTGGTGCAGCGTATTTGTGGGATCCTCGATGAATTAATCGCTATTGCACCGCATAAACCGCATGCCGATTTAATTCGTTTTGTCACCGATCGTCCGGGCCATGATGCCCGTTATGCTATTGATGCCAGCAAAATACAGTATGAGCTTGACTGGCAGCCAACAGAAACCTTTGATTCGGGTCTACGTAAAACTGTGCAATGGTATTTAGAAAACAGAGAGTGGTGTGACAACGTATTAGATGGCAGTTACCAACATGAGCGTTTGGGTTTGGGAAAAAACAATGAGTAATCGTAAAGGCATTATCCTCGCTGGTGGCAGCGGCACCCGTTTATATCCGGTGACCCAGTCTATTTGTAAACAGCTACTGCCGGTGTATGACAAACCGATGATTTATTATCCGCTGGCAACGTTAATGCTGGCCGACATTCGTGATATTTGCATTATCTCCACGCCACAAGATACACCGCGGCTGCAGCAATTGTTGGGAGATGGCAGTGATTGGGGGTTGTCGCTGCACTATATTGTGCAGGATGCGCCCAATGGCATTGCTCAGGCATTTACCTTGGCGGCTGATTTTATCGGTGATGATAACTGCGCACTGGTACTGGGTGATAACGTGTTTTATGGTCATGATTTGGTCGCCATGATGCAACAGGCTAATAATCGTCAATCCGGTGCCAGCGTGTTTGCTTATCCGGTACGTGATCCGCAGCGTTATGGTGTGGTGGCTTTTGATGAAGCCGGTAAAGCGCTGTCGATTGAAGAAAAGCCGGCCCAGCCCAAATCCCGTTATGCCGTGACCGGTCTGTATTTTTACGACAATCAGGTGGTGGAGATTGCTCGGCAACTAAAACCGTCGGCTCGCGGTGAGCTGGAAATCACCGACGTTAATCAGCATTATCTGGAACGAAATGCGCTTAACGTTGAAGTCATGGGGCGGGGGATGGCCTGGCTGGATACCGGCACCCATGATTCGCTATTGGATGCGTCTTTATTTATTCAAACGCTGGAACAGCGTCAGGGGTTGAAAGTCATGTGTCCTGAAGAAATTGCTTACCGGCAAGGTTATATTTCTGCCAAACAACTGACCGCACTGGCCCAGCCTTTAATAAAAAGCGGTTACGGTGAATATTTGCTGAATATCCTTAATGAGACTATCTACTAATGTTGGTAACTGACACAAAAATTCCCGATGTTAAATTACTGACCCCAAAAAAATTCGGTGATGAACGCGGTTTTTTTCTGGAAAGTTATAACAAAAAAACGTTCAACGAATTATTGGGACTGGATAGTGAATTTGTCCAGGACAATCACTCACGTTCAGCCAAGGGCGTTTTGCGTGGTCTGCATTATCAAATTACTAATCCACAAGGTAAACTGGTTAGAGTGACGGCCGGCGCGGTATTTGATGTGGCCGTGGACTTACGGCGCAGTTCAGCGACTTTTGGTCACTGGACTGGCGCAACGTTGACTGCAGAAGGCCAGGAACAATTCTGGGTGCCGGCTGGCTTTGCCCATGGCTTTTTGGTGCTCAGTGACAGTGCTGATTTTTTGTATAAAACCACCGATTATTACGTGCCAGAAGCAGAAAGAACCATTGCTTGGGATGATCCGGATTTGGCGATTGACTGGCCGTTATCAGGCGCGCCGGTATTATCGACAAAAGATCAAAAAGGTCAGGCTTTTAAGGTTGCTGAGGTCTACCCTTAAATGAAAATTCTGTTGTTTGGTAAAGATGGCCAGGTGGGTTTTGAGTTACAACGAAGTTTGGCGCCGCTGGGCGAGATCATCGCATTTAATCGTCAGCAATTAGATCTGCGCGATACTGCTTCCATTAGCAATAGTATTTATCAGCACCGGCCAGACTGGATTGTTAACGCTGCCGCCTATACTGCCGTCGATAGAGCTGAAACCGATGCAGCGCTTGCTATGCAAATTAATGCACTGGCACCGGAAGTGATGGCCACCGCTTCGCAAAAAATTGGCTGTGGCTTGCTGCATTATTCAACCGATTATGTATTTGATGGTAGTAAAACCTCGCCTTGGCTGGAAACTGATATAACCGCGCCGTTAAGTGTTTACGGCCAGACCAAACTGATCGGCGAAGAAGCGATTCAAGCCAGCGGCTGTCAGCACCTGATTATCCGCACCAGCTGGGTATATGACGCACGTGGTCAGAATTTTCTGAATACCATGTTGCGACTGGCACAAAGCAAAGACAGTTTGACGATTGTTGATGATCAAATCGGCGCGCCCACCTGGAGCCGGCATATTGCGGATGTCAGTGGCCATTTGCTGCGTATGGCCACGCTGGCAGATAACGGCGTTTATCATTTGACGGCTGCGGGTGAAACCAGCTGGTTTGGTTTTGCTAGCGCTATTTTTGAGCGGGCTGCGGCAACTGGTAAAAAAGTGCCAACAATCACACCGATTCACAGTAAAGATTATCCGACTCCCGCGGTACGACCAGTAAACTCGTTACTTAACGGCCAGAAGTTATACCAAAATTTTGGTTTGCGGCTGCCTGACTGGCAACAATCTCTGTCATTGGTGATGCAACAAAAATTGCCATCGGTTTGAATTAACCGGTTTGATATACCCGCTAAAGCATGCCTGGAAGATATGCTTTAGCGGGTAAATTGGTAATATTTACAAATACCAACGCAGACATTATTAAAAATGCGATAAACAGCAAATAAAAAAGCCTCATAAGCAATGTTTACTGAGGCTTTTTTGAATCATTGGCTCCCCGAGCTGGACTCGAACCGACCCAATTATTAACCGTCATTAGTTCTTGATTTATGCCCTGGTGTCGGTTTTCTATATAATTAATCACACAACGAAAAACGATGTGGCGGGGGGATATATTGCTACCGAAGAAGTCACACTTCGTGAAGCGTTTAACAATGTTGCTCATTATATAATGGATAAGGTGCCAGCCGCTAACATTAAATAAGGCAAAAGCGCACTTATGGTCATTCATTATTTTTTAGATCCAGGACGGTAAAATATGTACAGAATGCACCATTTTGTAGTAAATATTTTATATAAATAACCTGAATCTCGTTTAAGAAAAATGAACTAAATGCCTGTTCCAAGATCA
>JAVVFF010000021.1:0-21883 GCA_032250995.1 Methylophaga sp.
ATTAAGAAATAACAGCTTCATGAAGTTATAACCTAAAAATACCCCGGCATTACCGGGGTATTTTTTTATGTTAGACAAAAATCAAACTATATAAAATGGATACCAATATTCTGCTTACCAAAGCCCGATAAATCGGTCTGGGCACTTTTTAGCAGCAAAAAGTAGGGGTAATCCTAAGGCTCATTATTTCATAGAGCGCATTACAATCATCTGTGCGCCGGATGCCCAAGCGGCATATCATAGCGCTGTTGCCGATACAGCCATGATGGTAGTAAAACATGCGCCAGCGCTTCGTGTGCATCTTCTTTATCGGCCGGCCCAAGAATTTTTAAATGCCGTGTATCAGGAGAGTAATGGCCCTCTAGCGCCTCTTTTTGCGGCCTCAGCACGGTCACTTTTTCACTCTGCATCAACGCAAAGTAGTCGGCAAATTGCATTAGAGCGCGTCCTGGCGATTGATATTCGTCAGGGCGGCTCAGATCTCTGCCGATCATTGGCGTTTCCGCCGAAATGCCCATCAGCGACAATAATGTGGGCGCCATATCAATCTGACTTGCCACCGTCTTAATTCGCTTTGGTTTAAGATCGGCGCCAAGAATAAGACCCGGAATTTGGAATCTTTCGATGGGCACCAAAGCATCACCGAAAACATTCAGATCATGATCAGCAATAACCAAAAATAGTGTGTCTTGCCAATAATCGCTTTGAACAGCCTTATCAAAAAACTCGCCTAAGGCGTGATCGGCATACTTAACAGCATTCAAATCCGTTTGTTTCTCAGGAACATGCAGATCAATTCGCCCATCCGGAAACTCATAAGGGGAATGATTACTGGATGTAAATACTAAACTAAAGTAAGGCTGTCCTTTTTGGTGCATTTCACTGATGCGGTCATGCGCTTTGTTGAACAAGTCTTCATCTGAAACACCCCAGCTACCTTTAAACACTGGATTCTCATAATCGTCTTGATCGATAACCGACTCAAAACCATTACCAATAAAGAATGTCGCCATATTGTCAAAGTGCGATTCGCCACCATAGATAAATTCGGTGAAATAGCCCTTTTGATTTAATAAATCTGCAACGGTAAAAAAATTCTGTTGTGACAAAGACAGCTTGACGACACTTCTTGCAGGGGTAGGCAAAAAGCCACTGACAGTCGCTTCAATACCACGTACAGAGCGCGTACCGGTGGCATAAAGTTGCTCAAACCACCAACCTTTATCTTTTAGCTTTTCAAGCCTAGGGGTTACCGCATATTCACCGCCCAACGATTCGACAAACGTTGCCCCCATGCTTTCTTCAAGAATAATCACAAGGTTAAGCGGTTTATCACGTTTTACCGATGCTTCACGTTTATTTAACGTTGGAAACGGCGCATCCGGATCAGCATTTAACCAAGGATAGTTCTGGTGCATTTCTGCCATGATTTCATCATCGGTAAGCAGACCATACACCTCACCAGCCTCCCCTTCATGCTGCATGTTGTAAATTGCAAAATAAACTGACCAAGTGGAATTAATGATAAGGCTGTTCACCATGGCATCTGAGGTTATTGCAAAAAACGCTGGGTTTGCAGGTCGGTGCGCCAGCGTTGAACGAATCATCATGACCAGAAGCAATACCAGAAGGGGCCAGGTTAACCAGAGCTTCCATATCGGCCAGTCAAGCCGATACTGCGACAACCATTTCTGCAGAACCTTGCTGATAACAAAGCCCGCAATAATGGTCAGGGCTACACCGATAATAAGAGGCGCCCGGAAGCCTTCCCATAGAGTGGAAAACACTTCTTTTGGATACTGAAGGTACTCAACAAACAGTCTGTTGGGACGCAGATCATATTGGATGATAAAAGCAGGTGTGGCCGTTTCCATGAACACCACTAATATGATGACAAAAGCGCCCCAAAGCCAGACCAGTTTTTGCCATAACCTCCAAGTGACTTTATTCACCAATAGCGGCATCACCAGTGCCAATGGGGCAATTAACATGCCCATTGTAATGAGGTCAGCACGAATGCCTTGGATAACAAAAGTCGGCAGATCAATTGCGGCAGCGACTCTATCCCATTGCCAAACAGCCAAGCCCCAGCGGGATAAAGACAAAATTGCCAGCCCTATTAATAACAGTTTTAACAGAATTTGATAGGGGCCAAGCCAAGCTAAATAATTATGTTTCATTGATAATGCCATTTCAATTGATTAAGTAAATTTTGGCCACAAAAGTATTAGCCAAGTAGCCACCGCGACCAACAGCGTCATTAACACCGCGAGCGAACCGTAGTCTTTGGCTCGACCTGCTAATGGGTGCAAGTCGGTACTGAATCTGTCCAGTGTGCACTCTATGGCGGAGTTGATAGCCTCAACCACCATCACCGCCACCATCACCGCTATCAGTGCCAGTCGTTCAGTTGCCCTAAAGTCGACCACAAACACTACCGGTAACAACAGCAGAAAGATAACCAGCTCCTGTCTGAATGCCGATTCATAGCGCACGCATGAACATAGTCCCTTTAGCGAATACCACGCTGCAAATATTAGCCTTTTTATACCTGTATGTTTTTTAAATGTTGCCGTCATATAATTTATGTCTTCGAGGTGAAATGAATCTCGATTGTGGCGCCGCTAGTGTCAGACTGAGCGATGCTTAATTTTAGATTGAGCTTTTCGCTAATCATCTGTGCGATTAGCAAGCCAAAACGTGTTTCATGGAAAAGTAATTGCTGATTATTGGGTTGACTTGTTAGGCGTTGGTGAATAGCTGACGGCAAACCGCTACCAAAATCCGTAACCTTGATAACGTTGTCATTTGACTGAATGCATACTTCGTCATGGGTGTGCTGAAGCGCATTGTGCAGCAGATTGCGGAGCAATATTCTCACCAGTGAACGATGAGTATGAACAAGCTGCTGATCATAGTTTGATGCAAGGTAATTTAGTCGTTCAGCGGCTACTGGCATTTCGTTTTGAATTTCCTCGATGGCATCCTGAATGAGCATGCCCAAAGAGATTTCCGAATCACTCACAGGCTGTTCATTGCGAAGCAGGGCTAATAGCGTGTTGACCTCTACCTGCATGTTGCTGACGGTTTGCCGAATACGCCTCATCGTCTGCTTATCAGCCGTTGATAATTGTTGGCGCTTGTCAATTACATCCAGCGCACCCGATAAAATAGCAATTGGCGTTCGTAACTCATGGCTAGCGGTTTTGATAAACATATTTTCACGCTGTACAAAATCTTCCATCGTATTCAGGAAGCGATTAAAGGCATTGGCAATATTGGCATATTCCTGCTCGATATAATCCGTTTCCAAGCGTTGCATGGTTTTACCCGGAATGGTTTTTTGGATAGAGTATGTCAGTTTTTGCAAGGGTTTGACCAGCTTTCGTGCCGCCATTTGAGATAATAAAAAGCCAATCAAGGTCATGACAACAACGACACCCAGCATCCCGAGCTGAAACAAAAACTCACGATCTTCTATCGCCGTAACATCCTTGGAAATAAATAAAATACCCTCCGGATCCTGGATTGTTTTAGCCAAGACCAAGAAAGTTTGATTCTCGGTTTCAACTTCTTGAGAAGCAGGGGCCGTAACCCCCTTAAACTGAACTGGTAACGAAATTTCTTCCGTATAGTTTTTACCTATAAAAACGACACTTATATTAGCGGTTTGCCATATCTGAAAATCGGATCGGGTGATTTTATCTTGGTAAAAATCAAATTCATCCCTAAGCTCAACACTCAAAATCGTGGAATCCATGTCCTCATAAATCAACTCAATGATGACAAAGGAAATAAGCAGGGTTAAAAAACTGACCGAAAAAATCGTCCGGTAAACGCGAGTTGATACCGATAAACTCATTCCGAATCAGCCAGTTCTTCAGGAGTCTGCAGGCGGTATCCTCTACCGTGCATGGTTTTTATCAAGTTATAACCTAATGATCTTTGCAGAATTTGTCGTAAGCTGTAAATATGCGTGCGCAGCGTATGCGTTTCTACACCCGCATTTCCCCATATTTGCTGAGATAAATCTTCATGGGATAAATATTGAGGATGGGCATTAAACAGCGCCTCGACAATTCTGGCCGCGATACCACTCAGCTCAACCTTGGCGACTTCACCATAACTTAACATCAGCCTGCCTGGTTCAAAACGTAACTTTCCAATGGTTTTTACGTTAGTTATGACCTGTTGCCGTCTACTCAGCGCTTCAATACGTAATTGCAGTTCACGTAGATCAAAGGGCTTGACCAGATAATCATCCGCACCAAGACCAAAGGCTTCTTCCTTGTCTGGCAAAGTCCCTTTAGCGGTGACCATGATGATCGGTGTCTGCTTTTGTAAATCCTTGCGTACGCGTTGGCATATCTCATACCCGGATGGTCCCGGTAGCATAATATCCAGCACAATCACATCGTAGTCATGGGTGGCCAATAAATGCAGGGCAGTGAGTCCATCAGCGGCAAAATCAAGTTCATAGCTAATATCTTCAAAAAACTCGAATATATTTTCCGCGAGAGCTACCTGATCTTCCACAATCAGGATGTTGAGTGGTTTAGCAGTCATCAATGATTCAAAATTTATTTGCCATAAAGTTTTTATAATAAACCTTTGAATGCGACTATTGCATGCTGCAGCTTGCTTCCAGCCAGGCAAATTATTGTAGGTGGTTCAGGTGTTGTAACCAGGCTGTTGGAGACAAAATTGAACTTCGACCGTTATCCTTGGAAATTTCTTGCCAAGATTCCCCTGAAATTTATACCACCAGTGATAATTTTCCAACGGTCTTAAGATGCCACCCGATAATATCCTGAAACCACGTACTTCTTTTTCGACAAAATCACCATGTTCCAATAGTAATTGCCTGATGGTATCCAATGAGAAAGTCTGATGATGATCAGACCCCGACCATTTAAAAATACCGGGAAAATATTTGATATATAAATTTCTGAGCGAGGTAAACCAGCTTACAAAAATTGGCACGCCAATAATCACCAATGCTCCGGGCCTGGCGACACGGGATATTTCGCTCACTGCAAAGGCCGGATCTTTAAGATGTTCAAGAATTTGTTCAGCTACAATTATATCAAAGCTGTCATCCTTATATGGCAAACCATCTGCGATATTGGCCAGCTTAATGTTGTACGCATCCGCTCCGGCCAGTTTGTCCTGAGGGATTCTGCGAATATCAATGCCATGCCAGTCAATTTTATCTTCGACCTTTTCAGCGGATACATAACGAAAGGTTCTCCCATAGCCGACACCGATGTCTAAGAGGGATAGTTTGTTTTTTTGGGGGGAATGGTGAACAAACCGACAAATGGCTTTAGCGAGAGCAGGATAACGAGCAACACGGAGACGATATTTTGCGTGGTTAGGCTCAACACCAAAAGCGAGCACTTTCCTTTTTTTTGTCATGGCCTATCCTTATAAATACAATAAATTTCAAAGTGTTATAAAAATTCTATGGTGACGAAATTTAAGTTTGGAATGAGTATAAGGAACCAGCCGTGTAATATTTATCGGGGAAATATCAAGAAATTATGAAATTCATTTTTTTGTCAAAATATTGGATATTTTTGAACTGCCGAAGGTATCTTAGTAACTTCCGATTTGAGCCCGGCAAAAATCTCTCAGACATAAAAAAACGATTAGCCAAAAACCGGCCAACCGCTATATTTTATTGATGATGACACCACAACTTGAACCCGGACCTTGAAGCTACGAGCTTGATAAATATCTTTGATCCAACGCCTTAATACTTTATTGCCGAAGAACATCCCTGGGTTTTATCAAATAGCAGAAACACAAAACCTGGTAATTTTAGGGGCCATGTCAGCCGGCCTGCCGGTGGTCAAAATCCGTTCAACCGGGATTGATAATGTGATATTAGAAGTTCAAACAGACTTCAAAACGCTGAATGATATTGAAACGTGGAATAGCAAACTCAAACTGCTCATTGAAGACAAAGCTTCATAGAAAAGGCTTTCAAAGCAGGCGGTCAAATTTTCACATCAAGATAAAAATGCCGATTTTGCCCAAAATATTGATAATTTTTATGGCGAATCGGCAATAATAATCTGCTCGACCAATTGAGCGCCAAAGGCGATCGCAATAAATTAACCGTTGATAATGCAATGCCAACTGCCGAATCGAGCATATAGCGCTTGAAATCAAGTTGAAAGGTGCCGGCGAGCATGTTGGTCATGGTGAATGAAGCAACGGACAACAAATTAATTGTCTGCAATTCAGTAATTACTGGTGATAGGGTACCGAATGTTTATGTACGGCATCAATTAATGCCGCCACATGCTCGGGGTTAATAGTCGGGTGAATACCATGACCCAGATTGAAAATATGACCGCTGCCATGACCGTAGCCCGCCAGAATATCTTTGACTTCGGCTTCAATTCGCGCCGATGAAGCATACAGCACACAGGGATCCATATTGCCTTGCAAGGCCACTTTGTCACCAACCTGATAACGAGCCAGCGACATATCAGTGGTCCAGTCAAGTCCCAGCGCATCGGCACCGCTTTCTGCCATAGGACCCAGCCACTGACCACCGCCTTTGGTAAACATAGTAACCGGCACCCGACGGCCATCATTTTCTTTTTTCAGCCCAGCAATAATTTGCTGCATATAATGCAGCGAAAATTCACGATAATTGGGGCCACTTAAGCTGCCACCCCAGGTATCAAACAACATAATCGATTGGGCACCGGCCTCAATCTGGGCATTCAAATAATCAGTAACAGCCGTTGCCAGCTTAGTCAGCAAAGCGTGCATCACCTCAGGCGCATCAAAGGCCATACTTTTGATTTTGGCAAAGTCTTTACTGGAACCCCCTTCAACCATATAACAAGCCAATGTCCACGGACTGCCACTAAAACCAATCAGCGGTACTTTGCCATCGATTTCCCGACGGGTCAGCCTTATGGCGTCCATCACATAACCGAGACTCTCCGCCATATCGGGCACCGGCAATTTTTCAACATCGGCAGCAGTGCGAATAGTGCGCTCAAATTTCGGACCCTCTCCCGTCACAAAATACAAGCCAAGGCCCATGGCATCGGGAATAGTCAGAATATCGGAAAATATGATTGATGCATCAAGATCAAAACGGCGCAGTGGTTGCAATGTGACTTCGCAGGCCAGCTCCGGCGTACTGCACAGCGTCATAAAGTTACCGGCTTTTTCGCGTATGGCGCGGTATTCAGGCAAATAACGGCCAGCCTGACGCATGATCCATACCGGCGTTTTATCTACCGGTTGTTTTAACAGCGCCCGCAGATAGCGGTCATTTTTTAGCTCTGACACGGTGTCTCCTAATTATAATGCCGCATAAAAAAAGCACTGGCGGCCGGATCGAATCAATCTGACACGCACAGTGCGTTAATGACTGCACCGAAAAGGCTTAATCAGACTTCAAGATAGTCCAAAATGCCTTTAGCGGCCTCCCGGCCCTCCCAAACAGCGGTGACGACTAAATCAGAACCACGCACCATATCACCACCGGCAAAGATTTTTGGGTTGGTGGTTTGATAAGCGACACCGCCATTGGCGGGTGCCTTAACACGACCGCCATCATCAATACCGATATTAAATTTTTCAAACCATGGCGCCGGACTGGGTCGAAAACCAAAGGCAATCACCACGGCATCGGCCGGAATGATTTCTTCACTGCCTGCCACTGGCTCCGGACGACGACGACCCCGTTCATCGGCTGCGCCCAACGCTGTGCTCACGACTTTAACGCCGGTGACACCGTTTTCATCACCCACCAATTCAACTGGTTGGCGGTTCCATAAAAACTGTACACCCTCTTCACGAGCATTGTTTACTTCACGACGTGAGCCAGGCATGTTTTCCTCGTCACGACGATAGGCACAAGATACCGTTTGTGCCCCCTGACGGATTGCGGTGCGATTACAATCCATCGCGGTATCACCACCGCCCAACACGACGACATTCTTACCTGCCATCGAAACATAGCTATCCGTTGGTAAGCCCAGCATCTGCATATTGTTGGCCACCAGATAAGGTAATGCCTCATGCACGCCCGGCAAATCTTCACCAGGGAAGCCGCCTTTCATATAAGTGTAGGTCCCCATACCGAGGAATACGGCGTCATATTCATCAATCAACGTCTGAAATTCGACGTCTTTGCCAACCTCAGTATTCAAGCGAAACTCGACGCCCATACCTTCCAGTACTTCACGGCGGCGTTTAACCACTGCTTTTTCCAGCTTAAATTCAGGAATACCAAATGTCAGCAGACCACCGATTTCCGGATAACGATCAAAGACCACCGGTTGTACACCGTTACGCACCAAAATATCCGCAGCACCTAGACCTGCCGGGCCAGCACCAATCACCGCCACCCGCTTACCGGTCGCTTTAACATTCGACAAATCCGGCCGCCAGCCTTGTGACAATGCCGTATCGGTGATGTATTTTTCCACTGAACCGATCGTCACGGCACCAAAACCGTCATTTAAAGTACAAGCGCCTTCACAGAGACGATCCTGCGGGCAAACCCGGCCACAAATCTCCGGCAGGGTATTGGTTTGGTGCGCCAGCTCCGCAGCCTGCTCTAAATTACCTTCACTGACCAGTTTCAGCCAGTTGGGAATATAGTTATGAACCGGACATTTCCATTCACAATAAGGATTACCACATTCCAGACAACGATCCGATTGCTCAGCGGCTTGTGGCGCATCAAATTGACCATAAATTTCGCCGAATTCCTTGACCCGCACACTGGCAGCCAATTTCTTCGGGTCAACCCGGCCTACTTCTAAAAATTGAAAATTATTTTTTTTCATCATTATCTTTATTGTTTGCCGGCTCAGGCGGCTTTAGTCGCAATTTTCAGCAGTCCGTCCAGTGATGCCGCTTTCGGTTTTACCAGCCAGAATGATTTCAGTGAGTGCTCAAAACGATCCAGGATCTGGTGGGCCCAAACGCTGCCGGTTTCACGAACATGATCTTCAATCAGGCTTTTAAGGTGTAAAGCGGCTTCTGATATTTCATCGTTGTCAATACGCAGCAACTCAACCAGCTCAGTGTTATAACGTTCAGCAAAACTACTATCGCCATCCAATACGTAGGCCAAACCACCGGTCATACCGGCACCGAAATTGAGGCCGGTTTCACCGAGCACCACCACCACACCGCCAGTCATGTATTCACAACCGTGATCGCCGATGCCTTCAACGACTGTTGTGGCACCTGAGTTACGCACTGCAAACCGTTCACCGGCTTTACCGGCAGCATACAATTCGCCGCCAGTTGCACCATATAAACAGGTGTTACCTATAATACTGGCATCCTGACTAGCAAAGTCGCTTTCCGGTGACGGATAAATGACCAGTTTACCGGCGGCCATGCTTTTACCGACGTAGTCGTTGGCATCCCCTTCGAGATACATTTCGAGACCACCGGCATTAAACACGCCAAAGCTCTGGCCAGCCGAACCTGTCAATTTGACTCGTAACGGCTTGTCAGCCATATCGTAATTGCCATAAAGTCTGGCAATTTCACCCGATAGCCTTGCCCCAATCGAGCGATTGATATTGCGGACAGTAAACTTAAATTCACCGCCGGTTTTATCAACAATGGCCTGCTTCATTTCGGCAACCATTTGCTCGGCCAGCTCACCTTTGTCGTATGGCTCATTTTTCGGCTCCAAGCAGAACTGCGGTTTATCCGCAGCAATGCCCGCGGTCGACAACAGTGGCGCTAAATTCAATTTGTTTTGTTTCGCGGTATCACCCGGCAAAGCTTCCAGCAAATCGGTACGACCAATCAAATCCTGCAAACTACGCACACCCAGTTTCGCCAGCCACTCACGCGTCTCGCGGGCGACAAACTGGAAGTAGTTCATCACCATTTGCGGCAAGCCAATAAAATGCTGGGTCCGTAATTTTTCATTCTGCGTTGCGACACCGGTTGCACAGTTATTCAAATGACAAATACGCAGGTATTTACAACCCAATGCCACCATCGGACCAGTACCAAAACCAAAGCTCTCAGCGCCCAGAATGGCCGCTTTAACGACATCAAGACCGGTTTTCAGACCACCATCCGTTTGCAAACGAACTTTGTCGCGTAAATCATTGGCGCGTAATGTTTGATGGGCTTCTGACAAGCCCAGCTCCCAAGGTCCACCAGCATATTTCACTGATGTCAGCGGACTGGCACCGGTACCGCCGTCGTAGCCGGAAATGGTAATCAAATCGGCATAAGCCTTAGCAACACCTGCGGCTACGGTACCGACACCGGCTTGCGATACCAGCTTCACTGATACCAATGCCTGCGGATTAACCTGTTTCAGGTCAAAAATCAGCTGCGCCAAATCTTCAATCGAGTAAATATCATGATGCGGCGGTGGCGAAATCAATGTCACACCAGGAACGGAATGACGCAATGTGGCAATCATCTGATTGACTTTACCACCTGGTAACTGACCGCCTTCACCCGGCTTGGCACCCTGAGCGATTTTGATCTGCAATACTTCAGCATTGACCAAATAATGCGGTGTTACACCAAACCGCCCCGAGGCTATTTGTTTAATTTTCGACACCCGCTCATTACCAAACCGGGCAGGATCTTCACCGCCCTCACCTGAATTAGAACGACCGCCTAAACGGTTCATGGCAATTGCCAGCGCTTCATGGGCTTCAGGTGACAAGGCGCCTAATGACATACCTGCACTGTCAAAGCGCGGCAGAATATTGCCCACATCTTCAACATCATCAATGGCCAAAGGCTGCTGAGCCAGTTTCAGACCCAACAAGTCACGCAATACCATTGGCTCACGTTCATTAACCAATGCCGCATAGGCTTTATAATCCTCGTAACTACCGCCCTGCACGGCTTTTTGCAGTGTGCCGATAACATCTGGGTTATAGGCATGGTATTCACCGCCGTGGATGAACTTCAGCAGACCGCCCTGATCACGTTTTTTACGTTGATTCCAAGCCACTTTAGCCAGGACTAACTGTTCGGCATGCAACTCTTCAAAGCTGGCGCCATTAACCCGACTGGTCGTAGCGGTAAAGCATTTATCAACGACTGCATCGTTCAGGCCAACAATCTCAAATAATTGCGCACCCCGATAGCTGGCAATGGTCGAAATACCCATTTTCGAAATGATTTTGAACAGGCCTTTATTAATGCCTTTGCGATAGCTGCGGCAAAGATCGGCATGTTGTCGATCTTTAATTTCATTGGTAAGCAGCAAATCATTAAGGCAAGCGTAAGCCAGATAAGGGTAAATCGCTGTAGCCCCATAACCGAGTAAAACACCGAAATGATGCGGATCACGGGCAGTGGCGGTTTCCACAATCAGATTGGCATCACAACGCAAGCCAACTTTGATTAAATGTTGATGGACTGCGCCGGTAGCCAGCAAAGCATTAATCGGCAATTGCGCTTGCGTCAAACCGCGATCGCTGAGTATCAGTACCACATGTTCATTACGCACAGCTTGTTCAGCTTCGGCACATAACGCATCAATGGCCACTTCCAGATCACCGCTGGCATCGTAGCTTAACGCCAAATGATAGGGTTTATATTCGGCATTAGCCTTACCAAGCGCCAGAATGTCTGCAAAAACTTTGTCCGATAACACCGGCGAATCCAGCACCACTCGCTGCGCGTGATCCTCACCTTCTTCAAACAAATTACGTTCTTCGCCGATACAGGTTTCCAGCGACATGACGATGTTTTCACGCAGCGGATCAATCGCCGGGTTGGTGACCTGCGCGAACTGCTGGCGGAAATAATCGTAAAGCGACCGTTGTTTTTTGGACATCACTGCAAACGGTGAATCATCGCCCATCGACCCAATCGCTTCCTGACCAGCCTCGCCGAGTACACGAATCACCTGGTCCCGCTCTTCAAAGCTGACACCAAACATTTTTTCGTAAACGGCAAATTCATCGCCAGCCAGTTCAATACTGGCATCAGCAGCTTTTTTGTCGGTCAGCCGTTGCAGATTGTCATTCAGCCATTGCCGGTATGGTTGAGCAGATTTCAGCAGCTGGTTAATATCTTCCGGCATCAGTAACTGACCCGTCTGGGTATCAATCGCCAGCATTTGCCCCGGTTTCAGGCGGCCTTTGGCGACCACATCTTCCGGTTGATAGTTATAAACACCGACTTCGGAAGCCAGAGTAATATGCCGATCTTTGGTAATGACATAACGCGCTGGCCGCAGACCATTCCGATCCAGCGTACAAGCGGCATAACGACCATCGGTAATAACGACACCGGCCGGACCATCCCACGGCTCCATATGCATGGAGTTGTAGTCATAGAACGCTTTCAAGTCGTCATCCATGGTCGGATCATTTTGCCAGGCTGGTGGAATCAACAGCCGCATGGCACGGAACATATTGACGCCGCCGGCCAGCAGGGCTTCCAGCATATTATCCATACTGGATGAATCAGAACCGGTGATACCGACTAAGGGCCTGATATCTTCCATATTTTCAATCAACGCGGTGGCAAATTTGGCGCCGCGGGCCAGTGCCCAGTTACGGTTACCCTGCACCGTGTTGATTTCACCATTGTGTGCCAGAAAACGGAACGGCTGGGCCAAACGCCATTGTGGCCAGGTGTTAGTGGAAAAACGCTGATGGAACACACAAATCGCTGTTGCCATGCGCTGATCATTAAGATCTTTATAGAACACCGGCAAATAAGTCGGCATCACCAGGCCTTTATAGGAAATGATTTGCGATGACATGCTCGGCACATAGAAATCGGTGTCTTGTGTCAGTGCTTTTTCAGCCTGACGGCGGGCGATATAAAGATTGCGCTCAAACGCGCCATCATCCATATCAGCCGCCGCATTGATAAATACGTGACGCATGGTCGGCAACGAGCGCATCGCCTCTTCACCACACGCTGATTTGGCATCGACCGGAATATCACGCCAGCCAACGACTTGCAGACCTTGTTTGGTCAGCTTTTCGTTGACGACTTGCTGGGCAGCTTGCGCTTTGCTGTCGTCTGTCGACAAAAACACGACGCCCACAGCGTAGCGCTCAGCCAATTCAAAATTGAGCTCTTTGCCGATGGCACGGAAAAAACTGTCCGGTTTTTTCAGCAATAAACCACAACCGTCACCGGTTTTACCGTCGGCACCAATCGCGCCACGGTGGGTTAAATTGCCCAGCGCTTCAATTGCAGTTTCGATTAACCAATGGCTGGCCTTGCCGTCCATTTGTGCAATCAAACCGAAGCCGCAGTTATCGCGTTCAAATTCAGGCCGGTACAGGCCTTGTGTTAATTCTGTTGGCTGACTCACGTCTATACCTTCATCGTCTGTTAGCGCCGTCGCAAAATCCCTCCGGTTGAACCGGCGCAGCTTGTCAAAACCGGGGAGGCGTCGCAAAAAACACGGCAGAATGGATCAACGAGTATATCTATTCAGGCCGCGCCGTTCAATTATCGCTGCAATCTTTAGACGCTTTTTATCGCGTTAAATTTTCCTATTTTCAATAAACTAGCTAAAATGCACTGCTTTTTCTCAGACAAAATTAAGACGGATTATGAGCAAAGCAATTATCGGTGTCGTTATGGGCAGCAACAGTGACTGGCCCGTTATGCAAAAAGCTGTCGCGCAACTCGATGCTTTCGGTATTCCTTATGAGACACAGGTGGTCTCAGCGCATCGAACGCCTGATTTGCTGACCGAATATGCTAAAACAGCGCAGCAAAAAGGCCTGCAATGTATTATTGCTGGTGCCGGTGGCGCTGCGCATCTCCCCGGCATGCTGGCGGCCAATACCACTGTGCCGGTGTTGGGTGTACCGGTACCCTCACGTTATTTAAAGGGTCAGGATTCGTTGTTGTCGATTGTACAAATGCCCAAAGGTATTCCGGTAGCGACGTTTGCCATTGGTGAAGCCGGTGCCGCCAATGCCGCTTTATTTGCTATTGCCATGCTTGCCAATCACGATACAGCCCTGTCTGCCAAACTGGAACAATTCCGTAGGGATCAGCATCAGTTCGTTCTGGATATGACGCTGCCACCACAAGAATAAAAGGAAAACCATGATTTTACCCGGTGCAACTTTAGGTATGTTGGGTGGCGGTCAGCTGGGCCGTATGTTCACCACCGCAGCACAAATCATGGGTTACAAAGTCATTGTTTTGGATCCGGATAAAGACAGTCCGGCTGGCATTATTGCCGACCAACACATTTGCGCGGCCTACCATGATGAAGCTGCACTTAGTCAACTGGCGGCGGCGTGTGATGCGATTTCCACCGAGTTTGAGAATATTCCCGCCACCACACTGGCATTTTTAGAACAGCGCACCGTGGTGCACCCTTCATCACAAGCACTGGCAAAAACCCAAAACCGCAACATTGAGAAAAACTTTATCCGCAGCCAAGGCATTGCCACCGTGCCGTTTGTCAGTGTCTATCAGCGAGATGATATTGCCAAGGCTGTCGGAAAGATTCAGTTTCCGGCAATTTTAAAAGTCGCCACTTTTGGTTATGACGGTAAAGGGCAAGTTGTTTGTCAGGATCTTGAGGCAGCTTTCAGCGCTTTCGACAGTCTCGGTCAGAAAGAGTGTGTGCTGGAACAGCGCATCGATTTACAGCGGGAAATTTCGGTGGTGCTGGCACGCAGCCAGTCAGGTGAGATAATCGCCTTCCCGGTTGCTGAAAACGTGCATGTTAACGGTATTCTGCACAGCACCATGGTGCCTAGTAATGCTGCTGCGGAACTGGCCCGGGCCGCGATTGAAAAAGCCAGCAAAATTGCTGACGGCCTCAATTATGTCGGCACCTTAGCGGTGGAGTTTTTTATCTCCCAGCAAGATGAGGTGATTGCCAATGAAATCGCACCACGCCCTCATAATTCCGGCCATTACACCCTGGATGCCTGCCCGACCTCACAGTTTGAGCAACAGGTAAGGATGCTGTGTGGTTTACCGGGCGGTGATGTCAGCCTGCAATCACCGGTGGTGATGATAAACCTGCTTGGTGATGTCTGGGGACAGTCTCAGCCGCACTGGGATAAATTGCTGGCCGGGCCCAATATCAAACTGCACTTATACGGCAAAAAAGCCGCACGGCCGGGTCGGAAAATGGGTCATTTTAATGTGTTGTCTGATAACACTGAGACTGCAATGCAGCAGGCAGAGCAAGTGTTCACTGCGGTGCAAGCCGATTAATGTCCAGCGTTCGCATTCAGTACTGCACCCAATGTCGCTGGTTGATGCGTGCCGCCTGGATGGCACAAGAGCTGTTAACGACCTTTGATGGTGAAATCAGCGAACTGACACTGGTGCCTGCAAGCGGCGGCCAATTTACCGTCACCGCCAATGACCACCTTGTCTGGGACCGCAAGACTGAAGGCCGTTTTCCCGATATAACAGAATTGAAACAACGACTGCGGGACATTATTGCCCCGCAGCAGGATCTGGGTCACGCCGATCGCAAGTCTGATTAAGCCGATTCAACCTTTTCGCTAAAGCCACAATCTTTTTGCGGGCAAACTTTTTCGGTGCCTTTGCTTTTGGTGGTTTTAATGGTCAGCACTGGCCACTGACAATTCGGGCAGGCTTCTTTAAGCGGCTCATTCCACAACGCATAATCACATTTTGGATATTCCGAGCAGGAATAAAATACCTTACCACGCCGTGATTTGCGGGTCAGGATCTCGCCTTTTTCACATTGCGGACAATCGACGCCGGTATTTTCCGGCTGCTCCAGCGACTCAATATGTTTGCATTTCGGGTAGCTGCTGCAGCCGATAAATTTACCGTATTTACCAATGCGATAAATTAAATCCGATTTACATTTTGGACATTGTCGGCCTTCAACTTTTTCCGGTTCGCTGGCGGTGGTTTCTTCGCCATTGATATTGCGGGTGTAATCACATTCCGGATAACCGGTACAGCCGATAAAACGGCCACTGCGGCCTAAACGGCTGGACAGTTGTTTGCCGCATTTCGGGCAGTTTTCATCCATCAATTCCTGCGTCACATCACTGCGCTGGACTTCTTTGTCTTTGGTTTCGACCTGCTCTTTGAACGGTCCCCAGAAATTACGCAGCAACGGGATCCATTCTTCTTCACCACGTGATACCGCATCCAGCTCATCCTCGAGTTTGGCGGTAAAGCCATAATCAACATACCGGGTGAAATGTTCCACCAGAAACTTACCGACCACGCGGCCGACATCGGTCGGGTGAAAACGCTTGGTGACCAGCTCGACATATTCACGCTGTAACAGTGTCGAAATAATGCTGGCATAGGTTGATGGCCGGCCGATATCGTGCTCTTCAAGGCTGCGCACCAGACTGGCTTCGCTATAACGCGGTGGTGGCTCGGTAAAATGTTGCTCGGGACGGATTTTATGCAGCGTTACCACATCACCTACCGCCATCGGCGGCAGCAGGCTTTCATCTTTATCGACTTTTTTGTCGTCCTGACCTTCCAGATAAACGCTCATAAATCCGGGGTTTACCACGGTTGAGCCATTGGCGCGGAATGTGTTGCCTTTACCGCAACCCATATCGACTGCAACGGTATTTAATGTGGCATGCACCATCTGGCTGGCCAGCGTCCGTTGCCAGATCAGCGTATATAATTTCAACTGATCGGCTGGTAAATAAGCTTTCATATCCTCGGGCGTACGTAGTACCGAGGTTGGCCGGATAGCCTCATGCGCTTCCTGAGCATTTTTCGATTTGGTTTTATATTCCTGTGGCTTGCTGGGCACGGCTTTATTGCCATAACGCTCGGCGATAAATCCACGAATTTCATTAATCGCTTCGTTGGCCAGCGTCACCGAGTCGGTACGCATATAGGTAATTAAACCCACCGCGCCTTCGCCAGTATCGACACCTTCATAAAGCTGCTGAGCAACACTCATAGTGCGCTGAGCACCAAAACCCAGTTTACGCGACGCTTCCTGTTGCAATGTCGAGGTGGTAAACGGCGCTGCCGGATTACGTTTGCGTTGTTTTTTCTCAACATGGGTGACCAGCAATTTGCCGTCAGCCGCTTTGTTAAGGGTAGTAACGACTTTGCCGGCCTGATCGGTATTATCGATACTGAACTGGCTGAGTTTTTCGTTTTGATAATGGGTCAGCTTGGCCTGAAACGGCGTTTTTTCAATTTCCGTATCGGCTTCAATGGTCCAGTATTCCTGCGCCTTGAAAGCTTCGATTTCCAGCTCACGCTCGACGATCATGCGCAGCGCCGGACTTTGTACCCGGCCAGCCGACAAGCCACGGCGGACTTTTTTCCACAGTAATGGCGATAAGGTAAAACCCACCAAATAATCCAACGCCCGGCGGGCTTGCTGGGCATTGACCAGATCCATCGATAATTCGCGCGGATTAGCAACCGCGTCATTAACGGCTTGTTTGGTAATTTCATGAAACACCACGCGGTGGATTTCTTTGTTTTTCAGCACACCTTTATTTTTCAGCAATTCATACAGATGCCAAGAAATCGCCTCTCCCTCGCGATCCGGATCCGTTGCCAGATATAGTGAATCGGCTTTTTTCATGGCTTTGGCGATAGCATCAACATGCTTACTATTACGGTCGATAATCTGGTATTTCATGGCGAAATCATTACTCGGATCCACCGCGCCCTCTTTGGGCAGCAAATCGCGAACATGCCCATATGACGCCAGTACTTCTACGTCATTACCAAGATATTTTTTAATCGTCTTGGCTTTGGCCGGCGATTCTACGATGACCAGTTTTTTTCCCATAGATTTTTTCACCAAATTTTATCCATTTAAAATAACAAAGCCCGTAAAAACGGGCCTTGTCGGGATGCTACAGATGATGCGGTCAGTGAACGACCGCTTCCAAATCTTCAAACACCAGATCTTCCATCCAGGCATAGGCCACTTCTCTGCCCGGCTGATAAAACAGCACCATTAACACCACCCATTTCAGCTGTTCCAAATCAATTTCTTCGCTATCTAACGCCAACACGCGTTCGATCACAACTTCGCGGGTTTCGACATCCAAAACACCGACCTGTTCCAGAAACAACAAATAGCCGCGACAATGTACATCCAGCCGCTCCATCTCGCTATCATTAAAGACACGGATAGACATATCGGGATTATCAAGTTGCGGGGCGACTACGGTCATGGTGTCAAGCCAATTCAGCGCTTTGTGGATCTCCAGCTCCTGAAAACCGACACGCTCCAACTCCAGTTCGAGGGTGTCTTTATCAGGCTGGTGGCTGTCTTCGGTGTCGATGTAGTTTTCAAACAAATACAGCAACACGTCAATTACATTTTCTTTCATCGGCTTCTCTAGTTCGAGCCAGGATCATCAGCCAGTGCGTGTATATTTGCCTCCTGGCAATGCACTGACGCGACCTTGCAGCTCCAGTAATAACAGCATGGAGGAAACGGCATCGGCCGTCAATCCGCTGCGCGAAATCAACTCATCTATATGAATGGGATCAAATCCCAAATGTTCAAATAATTGTTGATATTCGGCGTCATCAATCGCTGGCAAAGATTGTTCTGGTTTAATTACTGGCGAATCAGCAATTTGCGCAAATTCTGCCAATGCGCCCAGCTCTTCAATGATATGTTCGGCCGTTTCCACCAGCTTGGCACCCTCACGAATTAACTGATGACAACCACGGGCCAGTGGATTGTGAATCGAACCCGGCATGGCAAATACTTCACGGCCCTGCTCCATTGCCATACGGGCAGTGATTAACGAGCCGCTGCGCAATGCCGCCTCAACCACTAATGTGCCCAGCGACAAACCGCTGATAATGCGATTACGCCGTGGGAAATTCTCGGCGAGCGGCGGTGTGCCTAGCGGGAACTCCGAAACAATCGCCCCATACGCAGCAATTTGATGCGCCAGATCCCGATTTTTGGCGGGATAAACACGATCTAATCCGGTGCCGACGACAGCGATGGTTTTACCGCCGCCAGCCAGAGCACCTTTATGGGCGGCCGCATCAATACCATCCGCCAGACCGCTGCAAATATGCAAGCCGCCACTGGCCAAATACCGAGCAAATTCAAAAGCACTGTCTTTGCCGGCATGACCAGGGTTACGACTGCCGACGATCGCCAGTTGCCAATTTGCCAGACAGTCAACATCGCCCTGAACAAATAACAGCGGTGGTGGATCCGGGATTTGTTTGAGCAAAGATGGATAACGTGGGTCGGCCAGAGTCAGTACAAAACGATCGGCCGCTTCCAGCCAGCGCAGATCCTGCTCAATCTGCTGCCAGTCAGGGTTTTTTAGCGCAGTTTTTAGTTTTTCAGGGAGATTTTTTAGCTGGCCTGGCTGTTGAAACAGGCTGCTGGCCTGATTAACCTGCGCCAATAAACCAGCAAAAGTTACCGGCCCGACGCCTTTGGTACGTAGCAAAGCCAGGTGACTGGCCAGTTCCTTCTGGCCCGGTGGGAAATCGTCCAGTATCAGAAATTACTCCGCTGATTTAACCTTATCGTAGAGATTAACCGCTTTGGTTGCTTTCATAACGATGGCATAGCTCACTTTTTCAAATAAACGAAACACCAGTGCCTCACCGGCATGCTGATCCGGCAAAGTTACTTCATCAAAGCGATCTTTTGTGACCGAATCTCGAATAGTTTCGCCGGCTTTATACAATGACAATACATGACCAGACTCTAAACCATCGCGCGTACCGAGATTCAAGACGATGATTTGGTATTGGCCCACCTGAGAGACGCCATCAAACACTGAAATAATAAGACCCGACATTGCCGTATCCGGTGAACGCGGGAAGAAGTTCATCTCATAGTCGTCAGTTTGCACTTCCAGTAGCCGGTCACCAACCTGCACTTCGCGATTGGTAAAGGTCAAATCAACGGTAGAGGGATCACCAATTTCGGTGACGGTAGCATCACCGGTGTAAATGGCTTCATACCCCAGTAACTCATCGGTATCCGGATCAATATATTTTTTGCCGCCACGAAACACGCTGAAATTCTGGCCGGCTTCACCGGTCACGCCACGAGCATAAACATAATCACCGGTACCGGAAATCAACCGCTCATCGCTACTGGCAACGATATACGGTGCACTGTCCAGGACTTCAGCACCGACCACTTTAGGCTTTGATAAAAAGGGTGCGATGTCGGCCAAAGCGATAGTTGGGATCGGTTTTTCCAGCTGCATTTCGCGTACTTCTGGTGACATTTTGTAAGTTTGTTTGCCGCGATTCAGCGCTAATACTGGTCGGCCATCACGATAAACCAGCGTTAGCTCGTCGCCGGGGTAAATTAAATGCGGGTTTTCGACCTGTGGGTTCACCTCCCAAATTTCCGGCCAGTGCCAAGGCTTTTGCAAAAACATGCCGGAAATATCCCACAAGGTATCGCCTTTTTTAACGACATAACGATCCGGATGGTCCGGATTTAGCGCTACTTCATTAGCCAAAATCGGCAAGCTCAGTAAAACAACAAATAAAGTCAGGCAAAAACGGCGAATCATCGGCATATCCTCATGGACACGGGGCAGGTTGTCCGCGTCCCTCTCTCAAATGGACAACCTCGGCTAATAGTCTGGTATAAGCCAACACATCAATCAAGCGATTTGGCATCAAAATAAGCTTATACACCAGAGTCGATTAAAGTACAAAGTTAACTATCGCACTTAAGCTTTTGTTGGCAGTCACGATCTTGGCCAACCATGCAAATTGCAGATTATCTTATCGCTAGAACAACAAGCTTAGCGTCAGCGGCAACAGCAGGCCGACATAACGTCAATTACACAACTACGGATTTATAATCATTGTAGATAGAAATAGTGTTGATTTGGCTGGCGGTAATGTCCGTTTTAATTGACTGTATTGATTTTGCCGCATTTAATCATTTTTCATTGCCGCGCCAGCACTTTACAATAAACGTTGTTGACTGCATTAAGTCATAGAATTTATTGGCTACAGGTTTTATAAAATGGCGATTTTAAATATTCTGCATTTTCCGGATCCCCGGCTGCGTAATAAAGCGCTGCCGGTCGAATCAGTCGATGATGAAATCCGTCAGCTGGCACACGACATGTTGGAAACCATGTACGAAGCGCCGGGCATTGGTCTTGCGGCAACGCAGGTTAATGTTTTAAAGCGGGTCATTGTTATTGATATTTCTGAAGACCAATCCGAGCCGCTGATTCTGGTTAATCCAGAACTCCTGGAAACTCAAGGTGAGCGTGAATTTCAGGAAGGTTGTTTGTCAGTGCCAGAAGCCTATGAAATGGTCACCCGCGCTGACACCATTAAATTTAAAGCGTTGGATTTAGCCGGCAAACCGTTTGAAAGTTCCGCCGAAGGGCTGCTGGCAACCTGTGTGCAACATGAAATTGATCATTTGGACGGCAAATTATTTGTTGATTATTTGACCAATCTGAAGCGAGACCGGATCCGCAAAAAACTCGAAAAACATCAGAAACAAAAGCTCTAAGGACGGCCATGCGCATTATATTTGCCGGCACGCCGGATTTTGCAGCGGCCAGCCTGACAGCGATATTGGCCGCCGGACATCAGGTGGTCGCCGTTTACAGCCAACCGGATCGGCCAGCCGGTCGTGGTCGTAAACTGACGGCCAGTCCGGTGAAACAACTCGCTTTACAACAGCATATTCCGGTCGAACAGCCACTGAATTTTAAAGATCCGCAGGATCGCAAACGTCTGGCCGATTATCAGGCAGATATCATGGTGGTCGTCGCCTACGGCCTGATTTTACCACAAGCCATTTTAGATACGCCAAAGTTTGGCTGTCTCAATATTCACGCCTCTTTACTGCCACGCTGGCGCGGCGCGGCGCCGATTCACCGTGCGATATTAGCCGGCGATAGCGAAACCGGCGTCTGCATTATGCAAATGG
>JAVVFF010000022.1:0-21819 GCA_032250995.1 Methylophaga sp.
CAGGTGCACATTAATTCCGGTAGGGTGTGCTCAGTGGACGCTTACGAAATAAATCTCTGAACAAATTACTTTATTGCACCCATTGGATTATCGCCTGCGCGGAAATGACAGCTTTCTATTGGGCTTCATTGCATTCAGCCCAATCAAACAGACTATAAGGTCTGACTTAAGCGTTTGCTTTGAAGCGATTTTTCAAGATTTTAAAACGGCTAAGCGCACATTTCACAAAATTACCGTCTTGATGTTTGAACTGCTTCTTCAATGCTTTTTTCACTTCCCATGTGCCTTTGTAGCCATTCGGGAAGACCACTAAGTCACCGGATTTGAATGTGGTTGCCGGACCACCATCTTCCGGCGTCATCAAGCATTCACCCTCTACGATATAAGCGATTTCTGTGGTGACAAACGACCATGGGAAGACCGAGACTGCTTTTTGCCATGTTGGCCAGTGGGCAACGCCCAATTGTTTTAAACGTGCTTCGCTGGGATTGCTGTCAACGGTAATTACTTTCATTTTTTTCCTAAACTTCAGATTTATTCCCCAAATCAGAATGATTTGGGATGAGCTTGTCATTCATGGTCTATTTTGCCTGCATTTCAACGATAAACCGAATTTATCATTCACCGAAGCATGCTAGACCGGGGGCAATTTGCCATAATGGCCGCTTTTATTGGTGACTAAATTTCCTATGCAACACGTCGGGCAACCCGCGCTGAACGTTTTACAAAATGTTTTTGGTTTCAACGCTTTTCGTCATAACCAGCAAACCATTGTTGACCATGTGATTGCTGGGGGTGATGCGCTGGTATTGATGCCGACCGGTGGCGGTAAATCACTGTGTTATCAGATCCCGGCGCTGATCCGACAGGGAACCGGCGTGGTGGTGTCCCCCCTGATTGCCCTGATGCAGGATCAGGTAGTGGCCTTAAAAGAGCTGGGCGTCAATGCGGCTTTTCTCAATTCCAGTTTATCAGCTGACGAAGCTCGCGCCGTTGAAATGCAACTGGCAGCCGGCGAAATCAATTTGCTGTATATGGCCCCAGAGCGTCTGTTAAATGAACGCACATTGGCGATGTTGTCGCGGATTCAGGTGTCATTATTTGCCATTGATGAAGCGCATTGTGTATCGCAATGGGGTCATGATTTCCGGCCGGAATATCAACAGCTACGGATGTTGCATGAAAGGTTTCCGGCGATTCCGCGTATTGCCTTAACTGCGACCGCCGATAAACGCACCCGCATTGAAATCATCGAACAATTGAATCTGCATGACGCTGAGATTTATTTAAACAGTTTTGATCGCAGCAATATTTTTTATGCCATTGCCGAAGCCAATCAGGCAAAACAGCAGCTCTGGCAGTTTATCGACAGTCAGCATGCTAATGACGCCGGCATTGTTTATTGTCTGTCGCGTAAGAAAGTTGAGGCGATTGCCGAGTGGCTGCAACAACAAGGCCGTACGGCTTTACCCTATCATGCCGGTTTGTCATCACAACTGCGCGCTCACACCCAGCAGCGGTTTCTCCGCGAAGAAGGCCTCATTATCGTCGCCACCATCGCCTTTGGCATGGGCATTGATAAACCCGATGTGCGTTTTGTCGCACATCTGAATCTGCCGAAAAATATCGAAGCCTATTATCAGGAAACCGGCCGCGCCGGCCGCGATGGTCTGCCGGCTAATGCCTGGATGGCCTATGGCCTGCAGGATGTCATTACCCTGCGTCAGTTTATGCAGGACTCTGATGCGCCGGATCTGATCAAACGGGTTGAGCATCATAAACTGGATGCGATGCTGGGCTTATGTGAATCCATCAGTTGCCGGCGGCATGCTTTACTCGCCTATTTTGATGAAAACTCGCCGGAAAAATGCGGCCACTGTGATAATTGCCTGAACCCGCCCGAGCATTTTGATGCCACCGAAATCGCTCAGAAAGCTCTGTCTTGCGTATATCGCACCGAACAACGTTTTGGGGTGAATTATTTAATTGAGGTGTTAACCGGCAGTGATGATGATCGCATCAAAACCCATCAGCATGATCAGTTGAGTACATACGGCATCGGCGCCGATCTGACTGCCACGCAGTGGCGCGGGATCTTCCGGCAACTGATTGCTACCGGTTACCTGGATATCGACATTAATCGCTATGGCGCACTGCGTTTAACCGAAAAATGCCGGGCAATTTTAAAGGGTGAACAAACGCTGTCGCTGCGCAAACACCAGTCCAAACAAACTGCCAGTAAATCGGCTAAAAAACAATCATTGGTGCGGCCACAGGATCAGGCGCTTTGGGAGGCATTGCGGGAATTACGTACGGAAATCGCCAAAGAAAATAGCATGCCGCCGTATGTGATTTTTCATGACACCACTTTGCAGGAAATGTGTCAGACCCGGCCTATGGCGTTGACAGCGATGCAACGGATTTCCGGCGTCGGCGCTCAAAAGCTGGAGCGTTATGGCGAGGCGTTTTTAAAAGTGATCCAACAATACCCTTTATCTGAATTATTGAATAATGGCTTGCGCGATACCGTTAATAAAACGCTGATACTGCATGAACAGGGTTTGGATCCTGAGCAGATTGCCAAACAACGTGAATTAAAAATAAGTACCGTTTATAGCCATCTCTCAGATGGCATTGAAGCTGGTCTGCTGGATGTGAAAAACGTGTTGGATCTGGAAGACGCCGCCTTTAATGAGATTATTACCACCATCGAATCGCTGGGCGATGAAGCCGATAGCCTGAAAGCCGTTTATCAGGCGCTGGATGAAGCCTACGATTATGGCGTGATCCGCTGTGTCAGAGCGTCAGTTTTTTAGCTTTCAAAAGCTTTTAATGTTGTCCTGACTCCAACTGCTCAATTTCTTTCATCAATACTTCTGATTCCTCAGTGATGGCCGCAAACTTACGTAAATCACCACTGCGTTGGGCCAGCATAGCTTGTTCTTGTTTTTGCACTAACTGCTTTTTTAATTTTTTAATGGGATCTGACTTAAACAGTGAAAACATCGTTTTATTCCCTGAGTAGTAAAGTTAGTCAGAGAAGCGTAAGCCGCTAAAGTTCACCCGTTAGGCAGAGAATAATCGTAATCAACCGTCAGCGGCGCGTGATCTGAAAAGCGTTCATCACGATAAATATCGGTGGCTTTGACCTTGCCTTTCAGATTCGGGCTGAGAATATGGTAGTCGATGCGCCAGCCAGTGTTATTAGCCCAGGCCTGCCCGCGATTCGACCACCAGGTGTATTCATGTTCGGCTTGCGGCAGTTCACGAAAGGCATCGACAAATTGCAGGTCATCAAACAATTTATCCAACCAGGCACGTTCTTCTGGCAGAAAGCCGGAATTTTTCTGATTGCCTCTCCAGTTACGGATATCTTCGTTTTTATGGGCAATATTCCAGTCGCCGCAGACAATAAACTCCCGGCCAGCATCAAGAATTTGTTGCAGGCGTGCTTCGATAAAGCTCATACAACGATATTTCACTTCCTGACGCACATCACCGGAGGTGCCCGATGGTAAATACAATGAAACCACGCTTAACTTGCCAAATTGGGCTTCGATGTAACGGCCTTCATTATCAAATTCGTCATTGCCCATGCCAACGATGACCGCATCGGGTTGTTGCCGGCAATACAAAGCGACACCGCTGTAACCTGGTTTTTGCGCATCATGGTAATAACAGTGATAACCTTCGGGCTGAAATTGCGGATCCGTGAGCTGATGGATCTGCGCTTTGGTTTCCTGAATACAGACAATATCGGCGTTTTGCTTGGCCAGCCAGTCGAAAAAACCCTTGCGCGCTGCGGCGCGGATACCGTTAACATTTACCGTGATAATACGCATTTGTCTCCATCCCCAAAAATTTGCCAATGATACCATTTACAAATAGGTTAAAAATCAGGATAATGCCCGGTTCATAAACAAACAGCTGTTTTTAGGAGAAGCACTTTGGCAAACTCAGCACAAGCAAAAAAACGCGCTCGTCAAGCGGAGAAACACCGCCAGCTGAATGCTAGTCAGCGTTCTGCTATGCGTACCACCATTAAAGCCATCAGAAAAGCGATTATCGCTGGTGACAAACCGCAAGCGACTGCTGCTTTCCAAGCTGCTGTGCCGGTTCTGGATCGGATGGCACGTAAAGGCCTGATTCACAAAAATACTGCAGCACGTGGCAAAAGCCGTTTGAATAACGCCGTTCGCGCGATGTAATTTAAACCAATGTGTTGCAGAGAAAACCGGCTATCGCCGGTTTTTTTATGGCTGAAATTTACGCCGTGACCACCAGATTATCGCGGTGGATGAGTTCTGGTTCATCGATATAACTCAGTAAAGCTTCTATTGCCTGACTGGGTTGGCCCATAATTTTTAAAGCTTCCGGCGAATTGTAATTAACCAGCCCCCGGGCAACTTCACGCCCCTGTAAATCACAGCAAATGACCAATTCACCACGCGAAAATTGCCCCTGTACCGCGCGCACGCCAACCGGCAATACACTTTTACCCTGCTTACAAATCATATTCACGGCGCCATCATCGAGCAGGATTTTACCTTTTGGAATCAAATGGCCTACCAGCCATTGCTGACGCGCTTTTATCGGTTTGATATCCGGCCACAGCAAAGTACCCACCCCATGACCAGCGGCCAGATGCCGTAAATTATCGGGTTGTTTGCCCGATAAAATCACCGTGGTAGCACCGGATCTGGCTGCACGCCGCGCCGCCAGTAATTTTGTCGCCATACCGCCACGACCGAGCTCGCCTTTACTGTCACCAGCCATCTGATCCAGATTAGGGTTACTGGCGGCTGAGGCTGCCAGCATGCGGGCATTGGGATTTTTCCGGGGGTCACTGTCAAAAAAGCCATCCTGATCAGTAAGGATTACCAGGACATCAGCTTCAATCAAATTGGCGGTCATGGCCGCTAAGGTGTCGTTATCACCAAAGCGGATTTCTTCGGTGGCAATAGTATCGTTTTCATTAACGACTGGCAGCACGCCCATTTCCAATAATGTTTGCAACGCGCTGCGGGCATTTAAATGTCGGCCACGGTCAGATAAATCCGAATGGGTCAGTAAGATCTGCGCGGTATGAATGCCGTAATACTGACAGGCTGTGGCATAAGCATGAATTAAATTCATCTGGCCGACACTGGCGGCTGCCTGCAATTGATTTAAGGCATGCGGCCGTTTGTGCCAGCCCAGTTGTTGCATACCGGCAGCGACCGAGCCTGAGGTGACTAGGACGATTTCTTTACCCTGACGGCGCAACTCGGCGATTTCGCCACTTAACCAGCGAATGCGGTCAATATCCAGCCCTTCGCCGGGTTTGGTCAGTAAGGCGCTGCCAATTTTAATGACCCAGCGACGGGTCGACACCAATTGTTGATGCGGGTTTTCCAAGCTTAATCCTCAGCTTCAGCGTCCTTTAATGCTGCCTTTTCGCGTTGCGCATCAAGAAATTCCATAACATCCTCACACAAAGCAGCGCAACCTTCACCACTTTTGCCACTGACCCGATACACCGGACCTTGCCAGTTTAAGCGGCTAAGCACTTCCTGACACAATTCTTCACGAATATCTTCCGGCACCAAATCCATTTTATTGAGTACCAGCCACTGTGGCTGTTTGCCCAGCGCGTCGCTGTAACGTTTTAATTCATTGGTAATAATACTAACGCTATTGACCGGATCCTGTTTGACGTCGACCGGCGCCATATCCACCAGATGCAATAGCAGGTGGGTACGGGTTAAATGCCGTAAAAACTGAATACCCAGACCGGCACCTTCAGAAGCACCTTCGACCAATCCCGGAATATCGGCAATAACAAAGCTACGCACATCTTTCAGTGTCACCACGCCGAGATTCGGATGCAAGGTGGTAAACGGATAATCGGCTACTTTAGGCTGCGCAGCCGAGACCTGAGTGATAAAGGTTGATTTACCGGCATTAGGCAAGCCTAATAAACCCACATCGGCCAGCAGTTTCATTTCCAGACGCAGATGACGTTCTTCACCGGGCGTACCGTCAGACGTTTGACGGGGCGCACGGTTGATACTGGATTTGTAACGTAAGTTACCCAAGCCATGCCAGCCGCCTTTAGCGACCATGAGTTTATCACCGGATTTCACCAGATCACCGATTAATTCATCGGTGTCGTCATCCCAGGCTTCGGTGCCAACCGGCACTTTTATGATTAAATCATCACCGCGCGCACCGCTGCATTGACGGCCACGGCCAGGCTCACCTTTTTGGGCCTTGAAGTGCCGCTGATAGCGGAAATCAATCAGCGTATTGACCTGTTCGTCGGCAATAATGTAAATATCACCGCCATCACCACCATCACCGCCATCCGGTCCGCCAAAGGGGATATATTTTTCACGGCGAAAACTCAGGCAACCATGGCCGCCATCACCCGCTTTAACGGTGATTCTCGCCTCATCTACAAACTTCATTTACGGACCTTCATCTTCCGCTGCAAAACCCAGCGGCTAAATACAAAAAACCCCGCATCAGCGGGGCTTTTGGCTGTCTGCCCCCGTAGGGCTTACAGAAAATTTACTCAGCAACAACGCTGACAAAAGTGCGATTTTTGGCACCTTTAATTTCAAACAATACTTTACCATTGGCAGTGGCAAATAAGGTATGGTCTTTGCCAACACCGACATTACGGCCTGCGTGGAATTTAGTACCCCGTTGACGAACCAGAATGTTACCACCCAATACTGCTTCACCGCCGAAGCGTTTTACACCAAGGCGTTTCGACTCGGAGTCGCGACCGTTACGTGTACTACCACCCGCTTTCTTATGAGCCATGTTTAAATCCTCTTCTTAACTTTATTCATCAATCCAAAATCAGGCGCTGATGCCGGTAATTTCGATTTCTGTAAATGACTGACGGTGACCCATCTGTTTACGACTGTGCTTGCGGCGGCGGAACTTGACGATTTTGACTTTATCGCCACGACCGTTGGCAGCGACTTTAGCAGTCACTTTGGCACCTTCCAGATACGGCGCACCAACTTTAATCTTGTCGCCTTCACCAACCAACAACACTTTATCCAATTCAACTGTTTCACCAGCTTCTGCGAACAGTTTTTCTACGCGGAGGGTTTCGCCCTCTTTAACACGGTATTGCTTACCACCAGTCGCGACAATAGCGTACATCGCTGTCTCCAAAAATAAGTAGTTATTGCAGGTAACCCTACAAAAGACCGGCAATTGTAGCCCGTTTGACGGGACAGATCAAATGCAAATTGAAATATTTGCGCAACAACGGCCTGCGTGCCAAAGTAGGCGTTTTAGCTGACAACAGGCACACAAGCTTCGTGGATATTCAATCCATTTACGCACTCATCCGCCAGGATATGGATGCAGTGAACGCTATGATACAGCAGCGTTTGCATTCTGAGGTGGTACTGATTAATCAATTGGGCCATTACATTATCAATAGCGGCGGCAAACGCTTGCGGCCAGTCATTGCCTTATTAAGTGCCCGCGCCTGTGGTTATCAGGGTGATGCGCATATTAATCTGGCAACCATTATCGAATTTATTCACACCGCTACCTTGCTACACGACGATGTTGTTGATCATTCGCAAATGCGCCGTGGCCAGGAAACGGCTAACAGTGTCTGGGGTAATGAAGCCAGTGTATTGGTCGGTGATTTTCTCTACACCCGCGCTTTTGAAATGATGGTCGAATTGGATTCAATGCGGTTGATGCAGATCCTGTCACACACCACCAATATTATTGCCGAAGGTGAAGTACTGCAATTGCTCAACGTCCACGATGCCGACACCACCGAGCAGCGTTATTTACAGGTGATTCATCATAAAACCGCCAAGTTATTTGAAGCGGCTGGCCAACTCGGCGCGGTACTGAGCAAAACCGATATCGACACCGAAAAAGCCCTGGGCCTCTATGCCATGCATTTGGGCAGCGCTTTTCAACTGGTTGATGATTTACTCGATTACAGCGCCCAAAGTGACACGCTGGGCAAAAATATCGGTGATGATTTGGCTGAAGGTAAACCGACCTTACCGCTGATTTACGCGATGCGTCATGGTGACAGTGACCAATCTATGCTTATCCGTAAGGCCATAGAAAACGGCGAACGGGATCGTATTGATGACATTATTGCCATTATCCAAACTACCGGTGCCATTGATTACACCGCGCAAACCGCCCAGACAGAAACCAATGCGGCCAAATCGGCACTGCAAATCTTGCCGGAGACGGAATACAAAACCGCATTATTGGCATTGGCGGATTTTGCCGTTGCCCGGGAGTTTTGAGGTGCCGGGTTTTGTCGTTATCGATGACCAACAGGTAAACTGACGGTATGGCTGACTTTTACAAATATCACGTATTTTTTTGCACCAATCAGCGCAACGATACCGAGGGCAAAGCATATTGTATGCAGCATGATGCCGAGGGTTTGCGGGACTATGCCAAGCATCGTGTTAAAGCGCTAAAGCTAAAAAAAGTGCGTATCAATACTGCCGGCTGTCTAAATCGCTGCGCCCAGGGCCCAATCATGGTTATTTATCCTGAGGGCATTTGGTACCAGTATCATAATCAGGCCGATGTCGACGAAATCATTGATCAACATCTGGTGCACGGCCGGATTGTCGAGCGGCTGCAAAAATGACGCCTCAGGAATACTGCCGTGATAAAGCCGCGCGCAGTGGCTCCAGCTTTTATTATAGTTTTTTGTTCCTGCCGCAACCACAACGCGATGCCATCATGGCGTTATATGCGTTTTGCCGGGAAGTTGATGATGCCGTTGATGAAATTGCCGATCCGCAAGTCGCGGCGCAAACGCTGCAATGGTGGCGCGGCGAAATCAGCAACACCTTTAACGGCAAACCCAGCCATCCGGTGGGACAGGCACTAGCAGATGCGCTTAAACAATTTGATCTTAATGAAGAATATTTTATGGAGATCATTGATGGTATGGCCATGGATTTACAGACACATCGTTATCCGGGCTTTAAACATCTGGCTTTATATTGTTATCGCGTGGCCAGTGTTGTGGGTTTGTTATCGGCAGAAATCTTCGGTTACAGCGATCGTAAAACCCTGAAATTTGCTGAAAAACTGGGCCTCGCCCTGCAACTGACCAATATCATCCGTGATGTTCGTGAAGATGCCGAACGCGGCCGGATATATCTACCGCAAGATGAAATGACCCAGTTTCGGGTCAGTGAACAACAAATTCTGGCCTTACAAAGCTCGGTTGAACTGACCGAGTTACTGGCTTTTCAGACTAAGCGTGCCCATCAGACTTATGATGAAGCGCTGAATTTATTACCTGATGCCGATCGCAGCCGGCAAAAAACCGCATTGATCATGGCAGCGATTTATCGCGCTACGCTCTATGAAATTGCTGATGATGGTTACCGCGTAATGCAACATCGCGTGGCGTTAACACCACTGCGTAAACTGTGGATTGCCTGGCGAACATCACGACAAGCCGGTACATATAAATTTTAAAATGAGAGTCATTATTGTCGGTGGTGGCTGGAGCGGCCTCGCTGCTGCGGTTGATCTCAGCCAGCATTGTGATCTGCAAATTTTTGAAGCAGGATCAACCCTGGGCGGCCGCGCCCGCAGCGTTCGCTGGCAAAATCTGGATGTCGATAATGGTCAGCATTTAATGCTTGGCGTTTACCAGCAAATGCTGGCTTTAATGCAGCAAATCGGCATTGATCCTGAAGCAGTTTTCAGCCGGCAAAGAATGGATTTATCGATCGTCGATCCGCTTTATAAATCACTGAAAATATCCAGTCTTGGCATTTTGCCAGCAGCTTTAAATCAGGCGTTTCACTTATGCCAGAGCAATGGTTTTAAGAGTGTGCTGGCCGTTAGACGCATGCACAAGCAGTTAAAAAAAATCCATGATTTGCGTGATCTCACTGTGGCAGATTTGCTGCAATTTACCCGGCAACCGCCACGTTTAATCCGCCAGTTATGGGAGCCACTATCACTGGCCATGCTCAATACACCCGTTAATGAGGCGTCGGCAGCGGTATTTGCCAATGTCTTAAATACCAGTTTGTTTGCCGGTGATAAAGCGACAGAACTACTGATTCCTAAGCAACCACTCGGCGACGTACTGCCGGCACCGACAGCAGCGTATTTAAGTCGTCAAGGTGCACAAATTAACTTTAATAACCGTATTCAGTCTCTGCTGATAGACGACAATCGTATCACTGGAGTGGTTGACCAGAACGGCGAGCAACATTTTGCAGATGTGGTGGTGCTGGCGTTACCGCCGTCGGCATTGTCTAAATTACTGCCAGAACAATTGAATTTTAAGCCGCCGCCGGAATATCCAATTTGTACGATCTACTTACAATATGCCGCTTGCATTCGTGCACCACGTTCAATGACGGGGTTTAGCGGCACCTTAACGCAATGGTTATTTGATCGTAGCTTTCAGCGGCCGGGACTGATGGCCTTGGTTATCAGTGGCCCGGGACCGCATATGCAATTAAGCAAAGCTGAACTGGTCACCACCGTCAGTGCTGAACTGGTCAGCCTGCTGTCTGGTTGGCCAAAGTCTGCCGAGGATACATTAGTGATTCGCGAAAAAAGGGCCACTTTCGCTTGTACACCAAACACACAAAAAACACGACCAGAAAGCCAGACGGCTATTGAAAATTTGTGGCTGGCCGGGGATTTTGTCAGACACCCATTTCCAGCGACACTGGAGACTGCTATCAGTAACGGACAACACTGCGCTGGGCAGATTTTGCAGATTACTAACGAAACATGCTACAACGTACGAGAATGATACTTTTATTGTGTGATCCATTTGTCGAATTCGTTGAATTTGCTTGCTATACTCTGTTTCTTATTCAACCAAAGAAGGGAATGTCATGTTAAGTCGTTTATGTTTAATGTTAACCGGTCTGTTTATGAGCTTCGCGCTGATCGCCTGTGGTGATGATGCAGCCAACACGAATGAAGCTGCTGACACGGCCGCCCCAGAAATGGAAACCGCTGCGGAACCAGCAATGGATACCGAAGTTGAAACTGATATGTCAGAAGCGGCTCTGATTGAAAAATATGGCCAACCTGATTTAACGCAGGAAAGTTCAATTGATAACCTGACTATCGTCCATCATGAGTGGTACACCGATGAAGGTACGGTCAGTGTGCAAGTTCACAACGGTGAAGTTGCTTACAGCCAGTTCACGCCAAAACAATAAGCTTAATGCCGTTTACGGCTGAAGTAAGTCTGCTTCAGGATCAGGTCATTATCGTTACCGGTGCCGCAGGCGGCATCGGTAGCGAAGTGGCAAAGTCCTATGCCAGACACGGCGCTACCGTAGTTTTGCTGGATAAGCAACTGTCGGCGCTGGAACAAGTCTATGATGCTATCGTTGCCGATAGCAGCCCCCAGCCCGCCCTCTATCCACTGGATTTGAAAGGTGCCACTGCCCAGGATTATCAGCAACTGGTACAACGCATTACCGATAATTTTGGCCGGCTCGATGGTTTGGTGCATTGCGCCGCCGCACTCGGTCAATTGGCACCGGCAGTGCATCAGAATTTTAAAACCTGGCAAGAAACGCTACACATCAATTTAACAGCCGCTTTTTTGCTGACCCAGGCGTGCTTGCCATTATTGCAACAGACTACATCGCAAAGTTTTATCGTTTTCACCACCGACAGTAACCAAAACAAAGCCTACTGGGGTGCTTACGGCATCAGTAAAGCCGGTCTTGAAAACCTTTGTCAGCAACTGGCCAAAGAACTCGAAGCTGAAAACAAAGTCCGCGTTTGCTGTCTGGATCCGGGGCAAACCCGCACCAGCCTGCATGCCCGTGCTTATCCCGCCAAAGATCCCAAACAATTATCGGAACCAGCAGCGGTCGTACCCGCTTACTTATATCTGGCCAGTCCGCATAGCGCGCATCTGCATGGTCGGTGTGTAAACGCTTTGTCAATTCTCTGACACTTGACGGTAACAAATTGTTTTAAGTAGCTTTTTACCAGATGGCATAAAAATCGCTTATAAATGGCATACAATTTTTATTGAGTGTTATTTATGGTACAGTCAGTCACTACTGGTCAAGGCAACTTGCGATTACTTGCCGGTGAGCAGCCCACCGTTCAGGAAAGTAGTGTTAACAGCGAGCTGCTATTACAGCGTTTACCGATGTTGTTACAAACCACGCTGGATCTCCGGCAGTTGCTGCAATTGTTTCATCAACAACTTCAGGCAGTGCTGCAGCAGGATAGCTTACGGTTGCAGCATCCGCCATTACGACAGGATATTAAATTTGGCAATACGTCGCATCATAACTGCCATTATCAATTAGAAATCGATAAACAATCACTGGGCAAACTGAGCTTAAGTCGCGGCCGTCGTTTTAATGACGATGAGATCCGGCTGATTGAAGATTTACTGTGTAAGTTGGTTTATCCGCTGCGTAATTCTCAGCAGTACCAGCAAGCGCTGGATGCCGCCATGACCGATAAACTCACTGGCATTCCCAACCGCGAGGCCTTTGACCGGCATTTGGATCGGGAAATTGACCTCGCCAGACGGTTAAATTTACCGCTGAGTTTATTAGTGGCTGATATCGATAACTTTAAAATGATTAATGATGCTTACGGCCACAGTAGCGGTGATAGAGCCCTGACGCTGATTGCCCAGACCTTAATCAATTGTCTGCGCCGCAGTGATATCGCTTTTCGTTATGGTGGCGAAGAATTCACCGTCGTACTTAGTCATTGTGATATAGAGACCGCGGAACAAGTCGCTGAACGGTTACGGCAAGCCATTAGCCAGCTGACCTGTCATGATGGCAGTCGCAGCTTTTCACTGACGGTCAGTATTGGACTGGCGCAAATGAAAGCCGATGAAAACAGTTATCAGTTATTTGATCGGGCAGATAAAGCGTTATATCAGGCTAAAGCTGACGGCCGTAATCGCATTATTAATGCCGGCGGTCACCGTTAATCACGACCACGGATCCGCGGCGCTTTACGGGGATTAAATTTTTCCGGCCGATTTTTCTTAGCACCACCGCGTGATGGTTTTTCTTCAGTGCTGGCTGGTTTTTTAGAAGGCCATTTACTGATTGGTTTAGAAGCTTTTTCCACTGTTTTACTAGTTTTTATTGCGCCCCGACCCGTTTTTTGAGCTGCTGCCGCCTGGCTTTTTAAACCGGCCTCTTCGTAGAGATAGTCCAGTTCTTTGCCTTCCAACGCCATCCAGCGGCCCGGCTTCAGCTTATTAGGCATAATCACCGGACCATAACGCAGCCGCGTCAGACGACTAACTTGTACGCCAATCGCTTCCCATAACCGTCGCACTTCACGGTTACGACCTTCCTGAATGACCACGTGATACCAGTGATTGGCTCCTTCGCCACCGGATTCCTGAATATCGGTAAACTTGGCTTCACCGTCTTCCAGCATGACGCCATCACGTAATTGCTGCATCATTTCCGGTGTGACTTCACCCAATACCCGCACCGCATATTCACGATCCATTTGATTGGAAGGATGCATTAACTGATTTGCCAATTCGCCATCGGTGGTCAATATAATCAGGCCACTGGTATTTAAATCCAGACGACCAACACTGACCCAGCGACCTTGTTCAGGTGCCGGTAATGATTGAAAAATGGTGCGCCGACCTTCCGGATCATTACGGGTACAGACTTCGCCGACCGGCTTGTGATACAGCAACACTTGTTGTGGTTGTTGCCAAATACGCTTCGGTGAGCACGGCTTGCCATCTAACTTGATGGTGTCGCCTTCTTTGATCTGATCACCCAGTGTGGCCACTTCACCGTTAACGGTGACCTTGCCTTCCTCGATCCAGATTTCCAGTTGCCGGCGTGAGCCGTAACCGGCACGGGCTAACACTTTTTGAATACGTTCTGCCATAGGTTTCCTTCAGCTGACTATTTGTAAGCCAGCCCCATTGCGGCGCGGACCTCAATTAAGGTTTCTTGCGCGACTTCACGTGCTGCAGCGCTGCCATCATCAATAATACGACGTACATCTTCAGGATGTTGACTAAATTCAGCAGCGCGGTCACGGATCGGTTTAATTTCGGCGCTGACCGCATCAATCAGCGGCCCTTTGCAATCCAGGCAACCAATACCGGCGCTGCGGCAACCTTCCTGCACCCACTGCTTCTGCGCGTCATCAGAATAGACTTCATGTAACTGCCAGACCGGGCATTTCTCCGGTTCACCCGGATCAGTACGTCGTACCCTGTTGGGATCAGTCGGCATACGTTTTAGTTTTTCGGCGATGTTCTGATCGGATTCACGCAATGAAATGGTGTTGTTATAGGATTTGGACATTTTTTGTCCATCCAGACCGGGCATTTTCGGCGCCGGGGTCAGCAAGGCTTTGGGCTCAGGTAGAATGACTTTACCGCCACCTTCTAAATAACCAAATAACCGTTCCATATCGCCGAGTGCTAAATTTTGCTGGTTTTTCAGTAACTCCCGGGCGGTTTGCAACGCGCTGGCATCACCTTGCTCCTGATAGGCTTTACGCAAATTGTTATAGAGCTTAGCGTTTTTCTTACCCATCTTTTTGACGGCAGCTTCGGCTTTTTCTTCGAAATCAGCTTCGCGGCCATACAAATGATTAAAACGTCGAGCGACTTCCCGGGTCAGCTCCACATGCACCACCTGGTCTTCACCGACCGGCACTTGGCCGGCGCGGTAAATCAGAATATCAGCGCTTTGCAACAGTGGATAACCCAAAAAGCCATAGGTCGATAAATCTTTTTCCTTGAGCTTTTCCTGCTGATCTTTATAGGTAGGCACCCGTTCCAGCCAGGATAAAGGCGTCACCATCGACAACAATAAATGCAATTCGGCATGTTCCGGTACCCGCGATTGCAAAAACAGCGATGCTGCAGATGGCTCAATACCGGCCGCCAGCCAGTCAATGACCATTTCCCAAACACTGTCTTCAATCACCCTGCTATCTTCGTAGTGGGTAGTCAGCGCATGCCAGTCAGCAACAAAAAAGAAGCAGTCAAATTCATGCTGTAATTTGATCCAGTTTTTAAGCACACCATGATAATGGCCGAGATGCAATTGCCCGGTAGGGCGCATACCGGAAACTATCCGACGTGACTGAATAGCGACTGTGTCCACTTTAACTCCAAAAATACGGTTGGCTAAAACAGGCCATTAATTAAACCCGCTGCTTGCGCGAAACTGATGCCTAGCCAGTATGACAAAACCTGAACTGTACCGTTAAGCATCGGCGATAAAATCACACCAAGCAGACCCAATGCCAAAAGACCTAATAATATAAAAAAGCCGTAGGGTTCGATACGGCTGACCTGCCAGCTTAACTTATCCGGTAACAAACTCACTAAAACCCGGCCACCATCAAGCGGTGGCAACGGTAATAAATTCAGGAACATCAAAATGGCATTAATCCAGATCCCGGCAAGGCCCATATACAGCATCGGCTCACCAATAGTATTGCCGGACTGTGCCAGCACAAAGCCGATTTTAGCAACAATGGCCCAGCCTATGCCCATGACCAGATTGGCCATCGGTCCGGCCAAAGCTACCCAAGCCATATCGGCTTTGGGTCTGCGTAAGTTTTGAAAAGAAACAGGTACCGGTTTGGCCCAGCCAAAAATAAAGCCACCGACAAACAACAAAATCCCGGGGACCACAATCGTGCCCACCGGATCAATATGTTTAAGCGGATTCAATGTCAACCGGCCGAGCATTTGTGCAGTGCGATCACCAAGTTTTAAAGCCATCCAGCCATGGGCAACTTCATGCAAGGTGATGGCAAATAATACCGGGATCGCCCAGATAATAATTTTCTGGAGCAGACTGAACTCATCCATAGAGTTGTTCGGCTCCACCGAGATATGGCCGTAATGCCGCCGGAATACTAATACTGCCATCGGCTTGCTGATGATTTTCCATCAATGCTAATAAAGTACGGCCAACCGCTAATCCCGAGCCATTTAAGGTATGTACCAGTTCGGGTTTACCGGTTTGCGGATTACGCCAGCGCGCTTGTAGCCGCCGCGCCTGAAAATCGCCAAAATTACTGCATGAGGAGATTTCTCGATAGGTTTTCTGGCTGGGCAACCAGACTTCCAGATCGTAAGTTTTTTGCGAGGCAAACCCCATATCGCCAGTGCAGAGCAGCATTTTCCGATACGGCAACTCCAGCAATTGCAGGATTTTTTCGGCATCAGCAGTCAGCGCTTCATGGGCCACTTTTGAGTGCTCAGGCGCGACAATTTGCACCAGTTCAACTTTTTCAAACTGATGCTGACGGATTAAGCCGCGTACATCACGGCCATGAGAGCCAGCTTCACTGCGAAAACATGGCGTATGTGCCACCCATTTCAACGGCATTTTGTCGGCATCGACAATAACATCACGCACCAGATTGGTCACCGGCACTTCAGCCGTTGGGATCAGATAAAACTGGCCGTCATCGACTTTAAATAAATCGGCTGCGAATTTTGGTAACTGACCAGTACCACGCAGTGAATCGGCATTAACAAGATACGGTACGTAAGTTTCGGTGTAACCATGCTGATCGACGTGAGTATCGAGCATAAATTGCGTCAACGCCCGCTGTAGCCGCGCCAAAGGGCCACTTAAGGTGACAAAACGGGCAGCACTGATTTTGGCTGCGGCTTCAAAATCCATGGCACCCAGTTGTGAACCTAAATCGACATGATCTTTTGGCGTGAAATCAAATTGCCGCGGTGTGCCCCAACGACTGACTTCGAGGTTGTCGTTCTCATCTTTACCCTGCGGCACATCATCTTGTGGCGCATTGGGCATTTCCATTGCCAGCGCATTAAGCCGTTCTAAAACCCCGGCAAGCCGGGCTTCGGCAACTTTATGTTTATCACCTAGATCATCAATTTCTGCCAGCAGCGGTTTAATATCTTCGCCAGCAGCTTTAGCTTTACCAATCAGTTTTGAACGGCTGTTGCGTTCGGTTTGCAGCGCCTGCGCATCAAGCTGCGCTTGTTTACGCTCCTGCTCCAGTTGCGCCAGCAAGTCCACATCCAACCGAAAGCCACGTTTGGCTAGTTTTGCTGCTAATTCAGCAGTATCTTGACGTAATAATTTTGGGTCGAGCATAAGATCTTAAATTCCGGTTTGCGCCGTCCAACTAACAATATGGTCTGGTTTGACCAATGTTTGCAGTGTCGGCATCAATTCTGCGACACGCGCCGGCGTATCAAAAAATTCTATAACCATCGGCAATTCCGATGATAAATCTAGTAATGAAGCCTTGTGCACGCGCCCATCACTCCCCAGACCGGTAATACCGCGAAACACAGTAAATCCGCGTATTTTGTTGGTTTCCAGCCATTTAAGCACCTTACGAATATCATCACGGCCTTCGGCGAGATATAAACGCACCATTAGCACTTCATCACTCATAACTGTCGGCCCGTTGCAATGCCAATCCAAGTGGCACCCAAACATAAAAACACACTGAGTAGTACATTGAGAATGCTTTTCAGCACCTCACCTTCTTCCAGTAAAGCCAGCGTTTCTAACGAAAAGGTTGAAAACGTCGTGAAAGCGCCAATCACACCAACCAATATGCCAGCGCGCCATTCCGGCGACAGGCTCAGCCGTTCCACCAGCAACACAAACAGCAGACCGATAAACAGTGACCCCACGACATTTACCGCAAGTGTGCCATAAGGAAAATCCCGGCCCATCAGGCGATAAACACCGTTGGACATCAAAAACCTTAATATCGCTCCGATGGCACCACCGGCAGCAATTGCCAATAATTGTGTCATCACGGCTTCCTGAATAAGCGGCGACAAACCGCGTAGTTTACCTGATTCACTGCCAGCACTCACGGTTTAACTCAGGCATAGCGTTTAACCATGGCACTTAACGGTAACGGTTTGATTTTACTGGCATGACCGGCGCTGCCAAAAGCTTTATAGCGGGCCTGACAAATGCTTTGCATGGCCTCAGTGGCGGCCTTGAGAAATTTACGCGGATCAAACACTGCTGCATTGTTTTCATCGTATAAAAACTGGCGAATAGCACCGGTCGCCGCCATGCGTAAATCGGTATCAATATTGACCTTGCGGACACCATATTGAATGCCCTCAACAATTTCCGGCACCGGCACGCCGTAAGTTTCAGCAATATCGCCGCCATATTGATTAATCACAGCCAGCCAATCCTGTGGCACCGAACTGGAGCCATGCATGACAAAATGAGTATTCGGCAACCGCTGCTGCAGCGTTTTTAAATGACTGATGGCCAGCACTTCACCTGTGGGCGGTTTAGCGAATTTATAAGCACCATGACTGGTGCCAATGGCCACGGCCAGTGCATCAACGTTGGTTAACCGAACAAACTCAACAGCTTCATCCGGATCAGTTAATAACTGGCTTGGGTCCAGCTTGCCTTCAGCGCCATGACCATCTTCTTCACCCATTTCGCCGGTTTCCAGTGAGCCCAGACAACCCAGTTCACCTTCAACGGAAACACCACAAGCATGGGCAAAGTTGGCAACTTCACGCGTAACATTAACGTTATAGTCAAATTCAGACGGCGTTTTCATATCTTCGCGTAGCGAGCCATCCATCATCACTGAACTAAAACCCGATTGAATAGCGCGCGCGCAAATTGCCGGGTTAGCACCATGATCCTGATGCAGTACCAACGGAATATGTGGATATTGTTCCAGCGCAGCCTGCACCAGATGCCGCAAGAAAGCCTCACCGGCATAATCCCTTGCACCCACACTGGCTTGCATAATGACCGGACTGTCGACAGCATCAGCAGCCTGCATAATAGCCTGTATCTGCTCCAGATTACTGACATTAAAGGCCGGTACTGCAAATTGTTGTTCGGCGGCATAATCAAGTAACTGCCGTAAGGCAATTAACGCCATATAAACTCCTGTTGTTTGCGGTTATTCACAGCTACCCTGATCGCCCGGCGCGACCATTTCGCCCACACTGACCAGCTTCATAGTATTGGTGCTGCCAGGGCTTTCCAGGTCACCTTTGGTGATAATCACTATATCACCATCACGAACCACGCCGCGACGCTGCAACTCATCAATAACTTCCTTGTTGAGCGCCGCATGATCGGTATGCTCAACTTTAAACGCCACCGGATAAACACCACGATACAAGGTTACCCGACGCTGACTGGCCAGATGGGGTGTCAGCGCAAAAATCGGCATGCCGGAGCTTATCCGCGACATCCACAACGGCGTTGAGCCGGACTCGGTCAGGGCGGCAATAACTTTTACATCCATATGATTAGCCAGATACATAGCAGCCATGGCGATGGCCTCATCCATCCGCTCAAATTGCGAGTCAATACGATGTCGTGATACGCGAATTTCTCGTTGTTGCTCGGCCTGCAGACAGATCCTGTCCACCGCCTCGATAACCCTGACCGGATATTTACCGACCGCGGTTTCACCCGATAACATCACTGCATCGGTGCCATCCAAAACCGCATTGGCAACATCAAACACTTCGGCACGGGTGGGGATGGCATTGTGGATCATCGACTCCATCATTTGCGTGGCGGTAATCACTACCTTATTCATACGCCGCGCTTTGGCAATCAGTTTTTTCTGAATCGGTGGCAAGGCGGCATCACCAACTTCAACGCCCAAATCACCGCGCGCCACCATAATGCCCTCGGCGGTCAGCAAAATGGCATCTATTTCATCTAAGGCTTCGGCGCGCTCGATTTTGGCAATAATACCACCATGACCACCGGCCTCGCGCAACAATTGCCGGGCCAATTCAATATCGGCCGCATTGCGCGGAAACGACACCGCAATATAGTCGGCCTGCATGTCGGCAGCGATTTGGATATCGGCGATATCTTTATCGGTCAGCGCTTTGGCTGACAAGCCGCCACCCTGACGATTAATACCTTTGTTATCGGTTAGCCGGCCACCGACAACAACTTTGCAATGAATCTGGCTGCCATGGACTTTTTCCACCCACAATACAATCCGGCCATCATCAAGTAACAAGGTGTCACCACGTTTGACATCAAGCGGCAATGCTTTGTAGTCAATACCCACCCGAAACATATCACCGACCTGATTATCAAGGGCCGCGTCAAGCGTAAATGCCGCTCCTTCGGCCAGCTCTACGCCGCCATGTTTAAAACGGGCAATACGGATTTTGGGGCCTTGCAAATCGGCCAAAATACCGATTTGCCGGCCATAAGCTTCGGCCCGGCTTCGGACTTTTTCGGCAAGTTTGGCATGGGCAGCCGGGTCACCATGCGAAAAATTCAGCCGGAACAGATCGACACCGGCTTCAATCATGGCATCAAGTACCTTCGACTCAGAACTAGCCGGGCCTAGGGTAGCAACGATTTTTGTTCTGCGCCTGGCGGCAGCCAGGCCATGCTTATCTCTGATCTCGGTCACAAAGCTTCGCGCCTCTCTGGATTATTCCGCGGCGCGTTGCTCCAGAATTTCCACAGCAGGGAGTTTTTTGCCTTCCAGAAATTCCAGAAACGCACCACCACCGGTTGAAATATAAGACACATCGTCACAGATTTTGTATTTGCTGACTGCTGCCAGCGTGTCACCACCACCCGCTATGGAAAAAGCTTTGGATTCGGCGATCGCCATGGCGATTTCCTTAGTGCCTTCACCGAACTGGTTGAATTCAAACACGCCAACCGGACCGTTCCAGACAATGGTGCCCGCATTCATCAGGATATCGGCCAGCTGTGCTGCTGATTTGGGACCGATATCAAAAATCATATCATCATCCTGCACCGCCGTGACGGCTTTCAACTCTGCTTCGGCATTTTCGGCAAAACGTTTACCGCAAACCACATCCACCGGCACCGGTATGTCAGCGCCGCGCTGCCGGGCTTCATCAATCAGTTTATGACAAGTATCCAGTAAATCTGGTTCATACAAAGACTGGCCAACGTTGTGACCGGCAGCGGCAATAAAGGTATTGGCAATACCACCGCCAACAATTAACTGATCGACTTTTTTCGATAACGACTCCAGCACACTCAATTTGGTCGACACTTTGGAGCCACCAACTATAGCTACCATGGGCCGTGCCGGGTTATCCAGCGCTTTTGACAATGCACCGAGTTCAGTGGTCAGCAACGGACCTGCGCAGGCGATTGCTGCATATTTGGCAATACCATGGGTGGAAGCATGGGCGCGATGTGCGGTGCCAAAGGCATCCATCACAAATACGTCACACATTTGCGCCATGCGTTTGGCCAGCGCGTCATCATTGGCTTTTTCACCGATATTAAAACGCACGTTTTCACAAATCACCAGCTCGCCAGGCTCAACCGGAATAAACTCTGGTTCCAGCCAGTTTTGCTCAAGTCGTACCGGCTGTTGCAGCAAGGCTGTCAAATAGTTGGCGACCGGCGCCAATGAATATTTATGTTCATATTCGCCTTCGCTGGGCCGGCCCAGATGCGACATCACCATAACCTTGGCACCCTTTTCCAGCGCCATTTTAATGGTTGGCAAAGAAGCCATAATACGGGTGGCATCAGCGACCACTCCGGACTTTAACGGTACATTCAAATCTTGACGGATCAGGACACGTTTACCCGCTAAATCCAGATCAGCCATTTTGATGACAGACATTATTATTCCTCTCTTATATTTTTATAGTGATATAGCGCACTTCTGATTATAGCTATTAAACGTCATAAAAAAAGGGCCACTTTAATTGCGGCCCTTATTATTTTTATCAGTAAATCATGTGCTTAACCCGCAACATGTGCAACCAGCCGCATCATATTGCAGGTATAGCCATATTCGTTG
>JAVVFF010000160.1:0-3666 GCA_032250995.1 Methylophaga sp.
GATTATCTCGCGGAGATAAGTTATGAGATGGGATGATTTTGTGGGGATCCCTCAGGGATAGAGTCGCTTATGTCGAATCACCAGTACCGCGTTGATGTTATGGATAACAAATGAACCACATTAAAACCAGAATTATGCTGATTTGTTTAGCACTGTTCTTATTGACGGTAATAGCAGTGCAGATAAGTAACTGGTGGTTTATCCGCAATTATCATCAGCAGCAATTAGCCTCACAGCCAGCAACCGCCGGTGTTTTTTTGCAGCAGTATTTGCAAAACCGCAAGGTCAATTTACTCAATTTAGCTGAGGTGTTCACCAAAGATTTTGGTTTTCAGTGGCCAGTGGTGATGTGCCGATCATCACCAGTATGCTGCATAATCATAGTCTCAGAACGCAAGCCGATTTGCTGCTGATTGTCGATCGGCAGGGTGATTTTGTTACCAGTAATCAGTCCGCGCAGCCCGATATGCTGAAGTTAAAGGCCCGGCTGAATGATGATTTGTTGGAGGAGGAAGGCCGTTTTGTACTACTCGACGATCAGTTATTTCGCTGTTTTATCTTGCCGGTCAAAGCGCCCAGAACGATTGCCTTCGCGTTGATTGGCTATCAAATCACGCCTGAATTACTAACTAATTTGCAAGTAAAAACCGGTTTAGCACTGCATTTTGTAGTCGAAAATGGCCAACATATTTTCAATTATATACCGGCGGCAGGAAATGGTTCGCAGTGCTACTGACTATGATGTGTCAGCTTTAATGCTGGAAAAGTCAATGGTACAGTCGGTTCCTCAAGCAAATATCGACACAAAAACACCGATAAAACTCTATTTACAAGCTGATATCAGTAGCTATGAAAGCGCACTAAACCAATTACATATCCGATCGTTGTTGATGGCGGGCGTAATTTTGTTATTGGCGGCTTGGTTGAGTTCGATGCTGGCGTGGCGATTGGCTGATCCCTTGTCGGCTATATACAAAGATTTAGTGTATCGGGCTAATTATGATCAACTGACCCATATTTTAAATCGCCACGCCAGTTTGCAGCGGATTCGTGAAGAACTGAACCGGGCAGGGCGGGTTGATAGCATTTATTGCATTGCACTGAGTGATATCGACAACTTTAAAAACATTAATGACACTTACGGTCACTCAGTGGGGGATGTGGTACTGCAAAAATTTACCTCACGGTTAAAAAATGCAGTACGTGAATATGATATTTTTGGTCGGTTTGGCGGTGAAGAATTTGTGGTCGCCATGGAAGTGTTGCCCGATGAAGCCAGTAATGCTTTTAAGCGACTACGGCAGATCATTGCCGTCACACCTATATTGCCTGCGATCAAAATCTGATCAGTGTCACCATGAGTTGTGGTGTGTGTATTTTATGGCCTGATGAGCAACAGCCGACTCTGGACCAAATTCTCGAAACGGCTGATAAGGCTTTATATCGGGCCAAGCAAAATGGTCGTAATCAGGGGGTTTTTAACCATGTAGCGCAGTCGCTGATACAAGAAGAAACTAACGGTAAATAATATCTTTACGTAGCGGTGCCAGCCGGGCAATTAGGTTCGGGACAGCAATATCGCGTCGATCAAAACCAAAAGGCTTGATGACCTGAATATGACTGTCACTGCCAAGTCAGAGTTGTATTGCTTGGTTCCAGGCGGTGAATAATTCGGTGTCTTCACGGCGAAAAGAAAATGCCACATAATCGGCCAGCAGACGTTGTGTTGCCTTGGTATCCAGCTCGACAACCCGAAAGGTTTTATTGGCATTGTCCAACATCCGTAAAGTCGGCAGTGATAACAATAAGGCATTACCGTCACCGCGGTTAAGGCTTTCTAACGCTGCTGGTATATCAGTGACTGTCTATTTAACTGGCTGCTTTAATTGCGTCAGTTTAGCGGCTTCTACAGAGCCGTGAACCACCACAAATTGAAGGTCAGCATCAATGTTTTTCTGTAAATTACTGTTGATTTGCGGCACTTTATCAGCAAGCGCTAATAAACTCGGATAGACCTTTAATGTCGGCAAGCTAAAACGTACCTGCCGTTGGCGCTGACGGTTGATAAAGAGCCCGGTGGCTATCATACGATTTGTCGGTTTTGTAAGGGGGGGGATCAATTGGCTAAACGGTAACTCAACCCATTGAATTGCTTTGATGCCCACAAGATCAGCGATTTGCCGGGCCGATTCCGGTGACTCGTCGGTTACTTGCTGCCGGTCTTTAAAAGCATAGTGCGATTCAATAACGTAGCCAATCGGTAGTTTTCGTCAATTTAGTTGATTGGTTTTTTCAAATTGCGGCTGATTGGATTGGTAACCATAAAATAACCCAATACCCAAAACAATCAGCAGCAGGCCGCCGATCAGAAAATTTCTGGCTATCCACCGCATGTTTCACTAACTGTTATTTTTATACCGCTGATGCAAAATACCCACCCGTTCAACATAGACTTCAGTTTCAGCGTAGGGCGGAATTCCATTAAAGCGTTTAACAGCCCCGGGGCCGGCATTATAAGCGGCTGTCGCCAGCTTTATATCACCGTTAAAAGTCTCCAGCAACCAGGCCAGATATTTAACACCGCCTTCGATATTTTGCCTGGCATCAAAGGCATTGTTGACTCCCATATCTTTGGCGGTGCCGGGCATCAACTGCATTAAACCCTGCGCGCCTTTATTGGATAGCGCATTAACTTTAAAAGCCGATTCGGCGTGGATTACAGCGCGCACCAGCGCCGAATCGACTTGATATTTGCTAGCCAGATGTTTGACTTCATCGCGATAAGCATGGGTATTGAGCGCAATCGAATACCAGTCAATCGGCGAATCGGGATTACAGACATAACAATCGTAGCGCAGCATTTCAAATTCACCGGCTAGCGGTTTTTGATCAGAAAATACCACACCATTACCGGCATTATTTATCGATTTGTAGATAATGGTTTGCCCGCTGGTACGGGTCGTCTTGCTGGATGGTACATCAGCATTGGTAAACTCAATGCTACCATCATCATTAGCCACCTGGCGGATGGGATCTGCCAGCAATATGGTGCTAAATAAGGCAGGCAATATCAGCAGCAAGCAACGCATCAATCGTTACCAGTAACGGCCACTGCTGCCAATCACAATGACCACCAGGCCGAGAATCAGATTAGCGCGAACAAATTTGCGGATTTTGTCCAGCGCATCAGCGGCGGTGATCCAGTCGTGTTCGGCAACAGCCCATTTCAATTTGCGATAGGGGTTGAAAAACACATGCATAAACAACAGCATCATCAGGATACCGAGCAGCAACATGACATGCACGTGCGGGCCAACACCATCTATGCCACCAAAACCACCGAGCATCACAATCATCACTGTGCCGGTAATGACAAGGGTGATAATGCTGGCCCAGATCCACGGGAAAAACCGGCTGAAAATATTTTGCCACAGTGGCAAGCGCTGTTCCGGTGTCAGCATGGTGGCAGCGGCCGGCCTTAAAAACATAAAGGCGAAAAACAGGCCACCTACCCAGATAACGCTGGCCAACAGATGCAAACTTACCGCAATGCCCATGGTGTTTTCCTTTTATTTAATGAATCACTTTTACCGGAATATCGGCAATGCGTTGCTGCCATTCTTTAGGACCGGTTTGATGTATCGACTGGCCCTCGCTATCGACGGC
>JAVVFF010000161.1:0-3626 GCA_032250995.1 Methylophaga sp.
CCAGTGGCGACAACCATTAGCCGGGCTTGCCGGTTATGATTTGCGTCAATCGGGTCAAATGGTCAGCTTTGCAACAATTTTTGGCCGCTGATTTCTCAGCAGGGATGACGTTGCCAATGCCCGGATTTGCCACCGGCTTTTTCCTGTAACTGGATGTCAGTTATGACCATGCCGCGATCGACGGCCTTACACATATCGTAAATCGTTAATAAAGCAACTTGCACGGCCGTCAACGCCTCCATTTCAACACCGGTTTGCCCGGCTGTGGCCACCGTGACTTCGCAATTGACGGCATGATTTGGCGGGTCGATTTTAAATTCAACACTGACATTAGTCAGCGCCAGCGGATGACATAAGGGAATCAAATCACTGGTTTTTTTGGCGGCCATAATGCCGGCGATCCGGGCAATGCCCAGCACATCGCCTTTTTTATGATTGCCCTGTTCAATAATCTGTAAGGTTTCCGGTAACATAATAATTTTGCCGCTGGCAACTGCACGGCGATGGGTCACGTCCTTAGCACCGACATCGACCATATGCGCTTCACCGGCTTGATTAAAATGGGTTAATTCCGACATAGTCAGTGTTATCCTTTAGTTTTCATTAATCGCAACAATAAACCGATGTCTATTCAAGTCAAATTTTTTGCCAGTTTGCGTGAGCAACTGGGCCGCAGTGAGTCCGAAATCGCTGCCGCCAGCACCGTTGCCGAAGCCTGGCAACAAGCTACCGATGGTGAACCATTGCCAGAGCGCATTCTGGTCGCCGTTAATCTCGATTATGCAACGCTGGACAGCGCCGTTAAAGATGGCGACGAAGTGGCGTTTTTCCCACCGGTGACTGGCGGCTAACATGGCCACACAAATTCTTAACGACGATTTTTCGCCTTATCAATGGCTTAGTGAATTCAGCCAGCAATTGCCGGCTGGTCAGAGCGGTGCAGCGGCCAGTTTTATCGGCACTATGCGTGATTTTAATGACGATGCCAAAGTCACGCAGATGACACTGGAACATTATCCGGCGATGACCGAAAACTATCTGCAAAAACTCGAACAACAAGCCCGCAATAAATGGCCGCTGGATGAATGCCTGATTGTGCACCGGGTCGGCGATATTCAGCCCGGTGATGCGATTGTGCTTATTGGCTGTTGGTCAGCACATCGCCGCGCCGCGTTGGATGCCTGTGCCTGGCTGATTGAAGCGCTCAAATATAACGCGCCATTCTGGAAAAAAGAACAGCGCCCGGATGGTGAACACTGGGTCAGCGAAAATACTGACGGCAATTAGGAGGCCAAAATGATAACTGCTCTTTATGCCAGCTTGGCGGCTTTCTTAATCGTCAAATTATCGCTGGGCGTGATTAAATTGCGCCGTAAACATAAAGTGCGACTGGGCGATGGCGGCGTTGATGAATTACAAACCGCGATTCGTATTCAGGCTAATGCCATCGAATATATTCCGATCACGCTATTGCTGATTTTATTGCTGGAAATGGCCAACGTGTCATGGTGGATCATTCATCTTGCTGGTATCACGTTATTGGCAGGCCGGCTGATCCACGCTGCGGGGCTAAAAAATCATGACCTTAAAAAACGCGTGCTGGGTATGCAGATCACGATCTTTCTGCTGGTTGCCTTAGCGGTGCTGAATATCTTTTATCTGGCTTTGGGTTATTTCAGTATCTGGACCAGCAGTTAATCAGCTTTTTCTGCGTCCAACCCAAGTTCATGCCAGATGTCGTCAATGCGTTTGACGACAGCCGGATCTTTTTCAATCGGCCGGCCCCATTCACGGTTGGTTTCACCGGGTAATTTATTAGTCGCATCCATACCCATCTTGGAGCCCAAACCCGACACCGGCGAAGCAAAATCCAGATAATCAATCGGCGTATTTTCAATCAGTACTGTATCGCGCGCCGGATCCATCCGCGTGGTAATCGCCCAGATCACATCCTGCCAATCACGCACATTGACATCATCATCGACGACGATCACGAATTTTGTATACATAAACTGCCGTAAAAACGACCAGACCCCCATCATTACCCGTTTGGCATGACCGGCATATTGTTTTTTCATGCTGACCACCGCCATCCGGTACGAACACCCCTCAGGCGGCAGATAAAAATCGACGATCTCCGGAAACTGCTTTTGCAGAATCGGCACAAACACTTCGTTTAACGCCACACCCAAAATCGCCGGCTCATCGGGCGGACGGCCAGTATACGTGCTGTGATAAATCGGATTTTTACGCTGGGTAATCCGCTCGATGGTAAATACCGGAAAGCTGTCGACTTCATTGTAATAACCGGTGTGATCGCCATACGGCCCTTCCGGCGCCATATCGTCAGGATAAATAAAGCCTTCGAGAATGATCTCGGCATGCGCCGGCACCTGCAAATCACTACCGATACATTTTACCAGCTCGGTTTTACTGCCACGCAGTAACCCGGCAAACGCATATTCCGACAAGGTATCCGGCACCGGCGTCACTGCGCCGAGGATAGTCGCCGGATCGCAACCCAACACCACGGTAATTGGAAACGGCTCACCGGGATGTGTTTGCTGCCATTCTTTAAAATCCAGCGCGCCGCCACGATGTGATAACCAACGCATAATGACACGGTTTTTACCGATCACCTGCTGCCGGTAAATCCCCAGATTCTGCCGGCTTTTATGCGGCCCTTTGGTCACCACCAAACCCCAGGTAATTAACGGCGCAGCATCTTCTGGCCAGCAATGCTGAATTGGGTATTGGCTGAGATCAATATCATCGCCCTCAATCACCTGCTGCTGACACGGCGCGTTTTTGACCACCTTCGGGCCCATATTCAGCACTTGCCGAAAGATCGGCAATTTATCCCAGGCGTCTTTCATACCCTTAGGTGGCTCCGGCTCTTTTAAAAACGCCAGCAACTTACCCACTTCACGCAGAGCATCGACAGAATCCTCACCCATCCCCAACGCCACCCGCTTTGGCGTTCCAAACAGATTGGCTAAAACCGGCACTTTGCTGCCCTTAGGATTCTCAAACAAAATCGCCGGCCCACCAGCACGCAACACCCGATCACAGATCTCGGTCATCTCCAGATATGGATCCACCTCAGTGGTAATGCGTTTGAGTTCGCCCTGTTTTTCCAGGCCATTGATAAAGTCGCGTAGGTCGGTGTATTTCATAGTGTTAAAGTTATTATTGAGGATTAACGTAGCTTAGCAGTTTCAATGGTTACTTTGACTAAAGAGATCACATCATTTTGCTGTCGGATGGCAATATCAACTAACCATCATTAGGGAAAGCGATTTGAACGTTATAAAAAGAAGAATTCTTGAATACTTGTTAAAAAAACCTGCTCCAGAAAGAATACCAATAAGCAGCCTTCATGCCGATAACGTCGATTGCAACGTAGTTTATTTTCGTTCCCAAAAGAATAACTTAACTCTCTACTTTTAACTGCGGTTAATAATGGGGGGATTACAAGATTATCTCCAAAAGCCCTAGGGGCTGTTGATCTTTGGTGTACAAAAATTAATCAACCCACATTGGCAGCCACATGATGGTGAACGCCAGTAAAAGCATACTGTAATAATTACGTTCGAGCTTGTCGTAGCGCGTTGCAATCGCCCGGA
>JAVVFF010000162.1:0-3624 GCA_032250995.1 Methylophaga sp.
AATTGCACCGGCTCGGATTGTTGCTTGGCCCGGTTTATCGCGCCAAACAGCGGGCTGCGTAATGCCGGATGCACCATGGCATGGAAATTCCAGCTGGCCTTGCCGGCGGCAGGCTCCAGATATTTGCCGGTACGGCCACTGATATAAACAATATCGGCATCTTGATTAATGACTACCGCTGCCGGTGAGAATACCTGTAACAACACATTATCTGCCGCGTTTTGCAGGTTATTCGTTTGCAGCGAATGGGGTTTGTCAAAAGCCAACTTAGGCTCCTTGGTAAATGTGGCCAGTGGCGGAAACGATTTGACCAAAAAGTCCGGCTGACGGTGGTACTGATCGATTTTTTGGTAAAAACGAAACTTGCCATGTAATGATTTAAACAAACTTTCCAGCCGGCCAACGGTTTCGGCATTGCCCAGCAACATCACGCCATCCTGCTTGAGGCTGTAATGAAATAATGGCAGTAATTGCTGCTGTAATGTGGCATCAAAATAAATTAGCAGATTCCGGCATAGCAGCAAATCAAGCTTGGTAAACGGTGAGTCCAGAATGACATCATGTTCGGCAAACAAAATACTATCGCGAATATAAGGTTTTATTTGGTAATAGTCGTCATGGGCGGTAAAAAATTTTTCCAGCCGTTTAGCTGAAATCATTGATTTGATCGTCAGCGGATAACGACCCTGGCGGGCAAAGGCAATAGCATCCTGACTCAGATCGGTGGCAAAAATTTGCAAGCTGATATGTTGCTCGGGATCAGCAGCACTCAGTGCTTCATGAAATAACATGGCCAGCGAGTAGGCTTCTTCACCGGTTGAGCAGCCGACTACCCAGACCCGAAATTCCGTCTTGGTATGTTTTGCTAATAACGGTGGCAGCACGACATCTGCCAGATATTGCCAGACCGGCGGATCCCGAAAAAAGGAGGTGACGCCGATCAGCAGTTCTTTAAATAACAGATCCAGTTCCTGAGAATTATCAGCTAAATAAGTCGCGTATTCAGCAAGGGTTGTAATGTTATGAATCGCCATCCGCCGCTCAATTCGCCGGCAAATGGTGCTGTGTTTGTATTGCGAAAAATCATGATGAATATGCTGACGGAGCAGCTTAAAAATAGCATCTAATGAGGAGGTTTCATCCAATTGTGGATTTTGGCTGCTGGCAAGGTAATTTAAGATCTGCGTGGGCATCGCCTGGGCATCAGCGACAATATCAACGCAGCCGGATTGCACGGCACTGATAGGCATGGCATCAAACTGGGCATCTACAGCCGTTTGTGCAGCCGTTAAGCCACCGGATGCATTATGACGGGGCAATCAGTATGTTCCGGGCGCAAAATCCGCATATTAAAACTCTGATTTTGTCACCGCCGGTGGTGTATCAGCGCCCGTCAAGAACTGATATTCATGATTTGGCTTTTTATGATCGCTGGCCCGGACTGCGGCAGTTGGCGAATTGGGCCAGACACTACAAAGCCCGGTTGAGCGCTAAATGAATATTGCTTACTTCACTAATCAATATCCGATGGTCAGCCATGCTTTTATTCGCCGGGAAATATTGGCACTGGAAGCATTGGCAATACCGATCCAGCGTTATGCACTGACCTCAGATCGCAAACAGTTGGTTGATGCCGAGGATATCAGCGAGTATCAGCAGACAAGATTTTTATTTGCGGGCGGTAAATTTAAACTGGTGCTGGCTGCGCTATTAATGTTTGGTCAACAGCCCCGGCAATTTGTCAGTACCTTAAGCAAAGCCTGCCGTCTGGCAAAAAACTCAGAGCGGGGTTTGTTAAAGCATCTCGCTTATTTTGTTGAAGCCTGCCAGTTGGCACGCTGGTGCCGTGATGATGAGATCGACCATATTCATGCCCATTTCGGTACCAATTCAACGATGGTAGTGATGCTGGCTTATTGGCTGGGTGGCCGACTTACAGCTTTACCGTGCATGGCCCGGAGGAGTTTGATAAACCGCAATTTATCGCGCTGACAGAAAAAATCGCCCACAGCACTTTTGTCGTGGCGATTAGCCATTACGGTCGCGCCCAATTATTACGCTGGATTGATGTCAGTTTATGGCCAAAAGTTAAAGTCATCCGTTGTGGCCTGGCGGCATCAGCATTTGATGCGCTATTGGACTTACCCAAACCGGTGGAAGGCCAGGTTGTCTGTGTGGGCCGCTTATGTGAGCAAAAAGGTCAGCAATTACTGATAGAGGCCATTGCCCAGCTGCGTGATCAGGGACTGTCAGTAAAGTTGATATTAGCTGGTGATGGGCCGATGCGAGCCGATCTGGAAGCGTCAATAAAACACTATGATTTGCAACAACAAGTCACTATTACCGGCTGGATAGATAATGCCCGGGTGCAACTATCATTACGGCAAAGTCAGGCCATGGTGCTGCCGAGTTTTGCCGAAGGCTTGCCGGTGGTGATTATGGAAGCTATGGCGGCGGGGTGCCCGGTGATTAGTACTTATATTGCCGGTATTCCGGAATTGATTAACGATGAAGTTAATGGCTTTTTGGTGCCGGCTGGGGATATAGCGGCTTTAAGCCAGGCGATCAAACACTGTCTGACTATGCCGGCTGCCAACAGGTTAATGCTGATTAACAAAGCCAGAGTTGCTGTTAAAGAACAGCATCATGTCGCGGTAGAAGCCACTAAGCTTGCCGGCTGCTTTGAGCGGGCGATTCAACAAAAAAATAACGAGGCGAGCTTATGATCTTTTTTGAGTTACTCCATGGCTTGCTTGCTGTGTTAATGTTGGTGTTATTGATACCGGTATTGTTTTTTACCTTGCAATGTTGGTTCGGTTTGATAGCTAGTCGTAAACAACAGCATTTTGCAGATGTCGTGCCGGATGCTTCAGCAAACGATATTTTGGTATTGATCCCGGCCCATGACGAAATGTTGGTGATTGGTAATACGCTGGATATGCTGCTGCCACAGTTGAAGTCTACTGACCGGTTGCTCGTGGTTGCTGATAATTGTCATGACGATACGGCCTCGATAGTGACTGCAAGGCAGCAGCAAGTGATGATTCGCAATAATACCCAACAAGTTGGCAAAAGCTACGCACTGGCCTTCGGAATGGATGCCATTCGCGATAAGCCGCCGGCGATTTTGCTGATTGTCGATGCGGATTGCCAGGTTTTACCTGATTTTATTGAGCAAATACGCCAACAAGTGATGCGTACCGGTTTACCTGCCCAGGCTGATAATTTGATGTATCCGCCGGCTGATGTTCCGATCAGCGTCAGCGTTAAGATTTCGGCCTTTGCGGTATTGGTCAAAAATCGTATTCGTATGCACGGTATGAACCAATTAGCCGGGCATGTGCCGCTGCTGGGTACCGGTATGGCATTTCCCTGGCAGACGATTGAATCCATGCCACTGGCCAATGCTGAAATTGCTGAAGATATTTATCTGGGCTTGCAATTGGTACTAAAACAGCAAGGTGCACAATTTGCTGCGAATGCTGCGCTGGTTAGCGCTTTGCCTACGGATAATGAAACACAAAAAGGTCAACGTGAACGCTGGGAGCAAGGCCATATTGATTTGATTCGACGCATGTTGCCATCGCTGTTAAAACAAGCATGGCACAAAAGGTCATGGCCAAT
>JAVVFF010000023.1:0-21369 GCA_032250995.1 Methylophaga sp.
CTGTAGTCATGATTGCCGAGCGGCGCATGGTGCAAATGGTTTTAATAGATTCAACCGGCAATAAATTATTTCAGGCCGACCAAATTGCTGATTTTTCGGGTGATGTCGCGCCATTTCGGCAAGATAACCAGTGGGGTATTGTTAATCGGCAAGGTACTGTTGTGCTTAAACCGATTTATGCCCGCATGCATACTTTTGCAAACGGTCTGGCAGCGGTACTGAAAAACGGTTTGTGGGGTTATGTAGATGCCAATGGTAAGGAAGTCATTGCCCGGCAATTTGCTCAGGCAGCTATATTTTCTGAAGGTCGGGCAGCCGTACAAAATGATCAGGGACTTTGGGGCTTTATTGATCACCAGGGCCAATGGCAAATACCGGCCCAATTTACCGACACTATGGCATTCAGTGACGGTCTGGCTGCTGTGAAGCGGGATAATAAATGGGGCTATGTCGGTCCGGATGGCCAGTTAAAAATAGCCCCGCAATTTGATCAGGCGCGTATTTTTAAAGCGGGGTTCGCCGCGGTATCCGATGGTCAACACTGGGGGTATATTCGCCCTGATGGCAGTTGGCTGGTACAACCAACCTATACTGCTGCCAAAACCTTTAATGAAGGTTTTGCTGCCGTTCGCAAGGCCGATAATTATGGCTATATTGATGATCGGGGTCGGCCGCTCACTGCCCTGGAATTCGATGATGCCTGGTCATTTAGTGAGGGTTTGGCGCGGGTCGAACAAAATGGCAAAGTGGGTTATCTGAATATTAAAGGCGACTGGGCAATTGAACCTAAATTCAGCTGGGCGCTGTCATTCACCGATGGACTGGCCCCGGCCACCGTGGATTTCTGGGAATATGGTTATATCAACCAGCAAGGCGAGATGCTGATTGACGCCCAATTTGAGCATGCTAAGGCATTCAGCGATGGTGTCGCAGCCGTTAAGCTGCATGGCAAATGGGGTTATATTAAATCGCCTTAAACTTCCGTCTCTTCTTCATCCAGCCAGCGATATAAGGTGCGCCGGCCAATGCCCAGCAAGGCTGCGGCCCGGCGTTTATTGCCACCGACTTTATCGAGAATTTTGCGCACATAACGTTTTTGTAACTGATCCAGTGTCGACAACACAGATCCTGCCAGTAATTGGGTATCAATTGCGGATAAATCAGGTATATGCAGCCATTCTCTTGGCAAACCGGAAACCACTGAAGATCCGGATCACGCGGCGCAGTTAGAACAGGAAAGCCAGAAAATGGTTCAAGTCATACAAGATACCAGTATGGATGGCGAGACCTACAGCAATATTGCATTGGCCTTGCAAAGAGATGCCGAACTGCGTGACAAAGTTCAGACTATAATGAACTAATCATTAAGTTCAGCTTAATACGCGGGTTACAGAAGCGCCGCGGGCACGGCGGTCCGGCTTTTTTGTGTTTTTAACACCGCTCAGCCGCGAATTAACCTTGCATTAGTCGAAATCCTTCGCTGTAATTCATTGCAGCTGCCTGGTGGTGGCTGTCTGGCTGGTAAATCCTGATACCATATCCGGCATTCACCGGCTGGTGGCATGTGTCCTGCCGGTATATTGTTGCGCGTATCATAATAACGATCATTGTTCATAACGCTGTAAGCGGCACACCCTGAAATTATCGTAAACACCAGACTGGCCAGTGAAAGTTTTAACAGCCGCATCAATCAACTCTCTTGTTAAATTATTCTGCTTAACGTATCACTAAGTAGTGAGCAAAGAAATCACTATTTTTAGCATCGTGTCCGATTTAATTATCACCAGTCATCTTCGGAGAATAATCATGTTTAAACTGATTTTGAGTGCCGGTTTAATATTGCTGAGTGCATGTACCAGTGCACCAGAAGGCATTACCGCCGTCGATAATTTTGCAGTCGAACGTTACCTCGGCAAATGGCATGAAATCGCCCGTTTGGATCATAGTTTTGAACGTGGTTTAACACAGGTCACGGCTAATTATAGTCTGCGCGATGATGGTGGCATAAAGGTTATTAACCGGGGTTTTGCTGCCGAACAGCAAGAATGGCAAACAGCTGAAGGTAAAGCCTATTTTGTTGAGGATGCCGTAACCGGCCATTTAAAAGTGTCGTTTTTTGGGCCTTTTTATGGTGCTTATGTGATTTTTGAGCTGGATAAAGCCGGCTATCAATATGCCTATATTGCCGGGCCTAATCGCGATTATTTATGGCTACTGGCTCGCCAACCACAAATCGACAACGCTCAGAAACAAGATTTTGTTAACCGTGCCAAAGCTGCTGGTTTTGCCACAGACCAACTCATCTGGCTGGACAGTCCGCCACAATAACTTAACTTATTTTTGCATGATTTTTTGCAGCTTGCCGATCGAACGCAACAAATGCCAGCAAATTAGCCGCCGTTCCTAACACTAAACCATCAACATTTAAGGGTCCGCCTAATAATGTATTCCAGACAATCGCCACGCTGATGCCAGCGATGGCGCCAGCGATAAACCGGCGCTGGCTAACATAAAAGCCCAATACCGCCATACATAAAGGCACTAACACCGTCGGCGCCCAGAAGTTATAGGCATAAATCAAAATATCGATAACACTATCTATCGATAAGGCAAAAATAATCGACAACACGCCCACCAGCAGCGTCACCCACTGTGCTAAGCGCAGCTCTGCTTTAGACGACAAGGGTGTTTTCCGTAACGGCGCGACAATATCATTACTAAAAGCAATCGAAGCCGAGTTTAAAAAGGAATCGGCTGACGACATGATTATCGACACAATAGCTGCTGCGACAATGCCTTGCAAAATGGGTGGCATCGCCTCCTGAATCACATAAGGCATAGCCAAATTGGCATCAAGTGTCGGTTGCATGACTAATGCCACCAAACCGATTAAGCCGGTCACCGCAAAAAAGGGAATTGAAAATAAACCGCTGAGCAAAGATCCACGGGATACCGCTTTACTGGACTTACCAATCAGCAAACGCTGCAAATAAGGTGGTACCAGCGTCTCACCGAGCATAAATGTTAAAAACAACGACAACAGTGCCAAAATGGCTAGCGGCTCGGTCGGTAAGCTTAAGTGTTTTGCCGGCACCTGTTCAGTCAATGCCTGCCAGCCGCCGACAAACTGCAGGCCATAATATAAGGTCAGCGGAATACCGACCGCCAACACAATAAACTGCATCACATCAGTCCATACCACCGCCCGCATCCCGCCGATGGTTGAGTAGGCAATAACGATGCCGCAACCGATTAGGATGCCCCAGACTTTATCAACATCCAGAAACAGGTTAAACACATACCCCATCGCACCTACTTGTGCACCGAGAATACCGGCACACAAAGCAATGGCAAAAAAGCCGCTGAATAAACGCGCACCGCGGCCGTAGTGATCGGCCATGATATCGCCCACTGATATCGCCTGTGGATAACGACTCATTTTTGGCGCGATATAACGGGCGACCAGGATTTCTTTAATACTGAACCCCCATAAAGCAACAATATTACTAACGCCGATAAGAAATACTTTTTCGGCATTGCCCATCGAGAAACCACCACCGATAAACGATGCCGACAAGGTGGCAAAAATCACCAGCATGCCAAAGGATTTGCCGGCCAGTGCAAAATCCTGCATACCTTTCATGCCACGCCCGGCCCATAAGCCAATTAACAACACAGCTATCAAATAAACGATAACGATGATTTTTTCCATGGCGCAGCATCCACTCAGCGATTAATTCATCGCAGCTTACGTGTTTCGCAGGTAAGAGAAAAGCCGTCCATAACATTGTTTAGGAATGAATTTCGGGATTGGCTACCCCAAAACTTCTGGCTCAGACTTTGGTATTGATAATATTGCCACTATTAGCCGTTGGTACTGGCACGTTGACAAGCATTTCGATAAGCGCCGCACCTTGGGTTGCCATCTGCTAATTGGCTAATTTAAACACTTGAATTTGTTACTGCTCAGCTATTTGTTGCTAATTAAGCGCACTGGCCAGTTGAATAATATTGTTGCTATTCAATTGCGACACCTACATCAATACTTTATTGGCAACTTGTTCGACAACAAAGCCCAAATGCTGGCGTACCAGATTGCGCGGCATGTTTTGTTGTTCAGCGATTTCAACAGCAGATAAGCCAGAAGCCCAATGCTGTCTGGCTATATCACGGGTATCGCAGGTAAGGCTGTTAATAACTTCTGCCGTCATTTGATCTTCGATATAGTTACTGTCTTGTTCAGATTCAGCAACAGGTTGTATTAGTGGCTGTCGATCCTGCTGGCCCCAACGCTCCAATAAAAATCCGGCACGCGCAACACGTTCACGACGCGCCTCTTGCAGATTTGACATACGCAGCTTAGCTGCGTTGCGATTAAGTTTTTTACCCATCGTCGCCGCCCCATTTGCATTACATCGCTGGCAACTGCATCGAACGCTGCTAAAAACAATTGCCTGAAAGTTTACTCAGTCACCACCTAAATGACGATCTAAAAATTGTTTTACCAGCTTACGGGCATCAGCATTACTGCCAATCAAAGTGCCAGCCAGAACAGTCAGCGTAAGACTACGACCGGGATGTTTAATAATCCAGTTGCGAATCGCTGGATCCACTGATTGTTGCAGGCTGAGTTCAAGCATCGTTAGCTTTTCCTGAAGCGAATCACTGCTTGCCAGTGGTTTATTTTTTTTCTGCCTGGAATTTAATTTAGCAGCCAACAAAGCGATCAGCGCCAACACTAAAAATGCTGCTGCCGTGAACAATGCTGCGATATCGGGCAAAAAATACAGACCCAAATGCTGATATAACGCGATACCAGCAAACATTATTGCCAACAAAGCAAACAGCACCGCGATAACAATCGCGATGCTGTTGACCTTGATGCGAGAAAGTAAACTCATAAGCCGTACCACACTTGCATACTGGCGTTCATTATCGATCCAGGATTTTGCCTAGAACCAGACCGATACCAAAGGCAATAGCTACGCTTGACATTGGATGCGCTTCAACTTCATTTTGTACCCGGCCATAAGAATCTTTAGCCTGTTGCTGAACTTTATCAGCAGCATTTCTAACGCGCGCCTGACCTTCCTCAGCATAAGCTGAAGACATGTCTTTCAACGTTTTAGTCAAGCCGGCGAAATCTTCACGCAGGGCACTCAGTTGAGCTTGTAATTCTTCATTACTGGCTTGTGTCGCCATATACATATCTCCTTGTTGGATATTATCCGGTTATTACTATCATAGTACTATCCGGGCTAGGGTTACAGATGATTGTGACAAAGCAATTAATAATCGGTCGACTCGTCTAATTCGTCGCCAGCTTCTTCAAGCTCATCAGCAGATTCTTCGATGGACTCATCAATTTGTTCGCCCGCTTTTTCAGCCGGACCTTGGTCTTCACAAGCGCTCACCATCCCAAGACTACCAATAACAAATGCTAGTAATAGAGCACGGCTGAGCATTCTGAAAAAAGCATTATCAGTATGCATAAAACTACTCCTTAACAATGAGGCATGTCACAAACAGTTGTGACATGTAATCTGGTGATAACTTCAAAGCTTACCAGCCAAAGTTGAGATTACTCTAACGGCTTAACAATGTGCGTGCCTTAACGCACGTTAAAGAAAAAACGCAAGTAATTACTTACTTTGCAAGCTGGCTTCTGAGAAATCAAGGATCTCCATGTTTAGTCGGGCATTAATATCTTTAATTGTCGGCCTGATCGCCAGCGTTCTTAATTTAAGCGGCATTGCTGACACTACCAGTATATTTTGAATAACACAAAGGCACGAGCTGAAGACTGACAGTGTCTTATTTTTATCACTTTTCATCGTTACTACGAAAAATGTTGACGACCTTAAACACCGCTGTATAGTCTCAGGACACATTTTGTCTGAGGAAAAACTATGGGCACGACGGAACCAAGTTGTATTGTTCATCAGTTTCAGCGATTTACACAACTTACCGATCATGAACAGCAAATGCTAAGTCGGCTCGAACAAGATCCCCGGTCTTATGATGTTGACCAAGAGATATCTGCTGCCGGCGGTGATGCGAACAAATTCTTTACTCTTCGCAGTGGCTGGGCCTGTAGCATTCGAACACTGACCGATGGTCAGCGGCAAATTCTGGATATATTTTTACCTGGTCAAATTCTCGGTCTTCGAGAAATCAGTTTCAGCCGCAATTTATCTGAGATCCGTAGTTTGACTGATGTGGTGGCTTGTCCGTTTCCGCGACAACGATTAACCGAGATATTCGATGAGGCGCCGCGGTTAACCGATCTGTTTTTTATGATTATGGCGCGTGAACAATCCATGCTGATTGAACGGGTAATTAATATCGGCCGGCGTAATGCTGCCGAACGTCTGGCGCATTTTCTGGTAGAGATCCACACCCGTCTGGCGATTCGCAGTCTGGCTTTTACCTTGCCAATGAACCAAACCCTGATCGCCGATGCACTGAGCTTATCGTCCGTGCATGTCAGCCGCACCTTTAAACAACTGCGTGAACTGGGTTTTGTCGAAAATCAAAACGGGGACATCGAAATTATTGATCTGGACGGATTGATTGATTTTTCCGGTTTTGATCGCAGTTATCTGGAATTCAACAGCGATTGGGCCCGGCCAGCCTGAATTAATATAACACTGCCAAACTGGCAACAACTAAGCTTCAGTGGCCAACCATTGAGGCGACCATACCGTTAACAATTCGTGCCGCTTCATCGCTTTTGGTACCACGATAGGTAGAAACCAATAATTGAGCTTCATTGTAAGCAGTATTAATTTCTTCAGAAAATAACTCTCGAAAACGACCTACGCCAAGAATAAAGGTGCCGCCGGTTTCAGCGATTTGCCGGTAAATCTGTTTTTCGGTTTTGGAATGTTTTTCAACAATCAATTGACCAACCAGTTGGCTAAATACCGGAATCGCCATAATAAACGTCACCAACTTGGCGACTTCGCGGGGATTTCGCTCTTTCCAGTACTGCGCGTAAGACGATATTTTACGGAAAGTTTTCCAGTCCAAATCCTGTAAACCGGCAATCGGCCCGGATGGCTGCGCGCCATTAAAAATGATTTCTACATCGACACAAAAAGCATGATAATCCGGCAACGCTGCTGTCGATAACCGCGAGGCAATGCTGGCGATATCGGCTTCCAGTTCTTCTTTAATGGTCAGAGGTTGGTCGAAATAGACAATACTCGATAATAAGGCTTGGCTTTGTTTATCCCGCCAAAATCGCAGCGCCCGCACTCGGGGATGAAATTCAGCCATCACCGCGACCGACGAAAATAACTGACTCAATTCCTGCATGATTGGCGTCTGGAAAATTCCGATTCAGAATGAAGCTTGTGACAAACGCTGGCGGTTTTTGTTCGGCTAAAACCGCTTAAACATTGAACACACAGCTCAGGCATTTATCGCCGGAGCCATCATTGCTTCGCTTAGTTCAGCGCGTTTAATGCTGCATCATAATCAGGTTCATCAGCCGTTTCCGCCACTTGTTGGGTGTAAGTGACTTTGCCACTTTCATCAATAACGACCACTGAGCGAGATAACAGACCGGTTAATGGACCGGTTTTGAAAGTGACACCATAATCTTCACCAAATGGGCTGCGAAAGGCTGAACCATTCACCACATTTTTCAGGCCTTCCGCGCCACAAAAACGGCTCAGCGCAAACGGCAGATCTTTGGAAACGCAAACCACGGTGGTGTTCTCCAATGCCGCCGCTTTACTATTAAACTGGCGCACTGACATGGCACAGGTGCCAGTATCAACCGATGGGAAAATGTTTAACACTACTCGGCCTTTAATATCGCTGAGCTGCAATTCTGATAAATCATCTTTGACCAGATTAAATGCCGGCGCTTTATCGCCAACTTTTGGCAATTCACCGACGGTTTCAATGGGATTGCCTTTCAATGTCACTGTAGCCATGTGAAGCTCCTTTTTACAAAAAAAGCACACCCACACAACTGAACCGTCTGGGCGTGAAGTAGACTCATCAGTTATCTGGGGCCAAAAACTGACATTTAAAGGTAACAATACAAATAAAGCCCCGGCAGTTGAGCAATGCCGGGGCTTTATTTTTTAATTAAATCGCTTATTGGCTGTCAGTCGTTGTCTCAGTAGCTTCACCGGAATCTGCAGCACCAGCGACGGTAATGGCTTCCTGACGATGCTCCAGCTCCAGCGCTGGCAATAATTGGCCCATGGCCTCAGCCAGCCAATAACAGGCATAAAGCTGATTGTAATAGGCCTCGGTGTAATCGGCCCCCGCTGCCAGCAGTTCATTTTCACTGTCCAACAAATCAAGTAGCGTGCGCTGACCCACATTAAATTGCTGCGCATAGGCTTCACGGGTTTTTTCAGCAGCTTCAACCCGCATTTGCAGACGAGGTACCCTTTCCTGAGCAGTTTGCAGTGCATTCCAGGCCAGTCGGACATCTTGTTCAATTTGCCGCTGGGCAAGCAGAATCTGCTGTTTTTGCTGTTCGCTTGATGACTCCAATTGAGAAACCCGAGCCATATCCGCACCACCGTTATACAAATTTTGTTGTAAACGGAACATCGCCTGTAATTCTTTTTGATGGCCTTCATTATTCAGCAAAGTATCGCCATCAGCATTGAGATTATTATCAGCACGAGCACTTAATTGCAGATCTACACGCGGTTGAAAAGCCGCTTTGGCACCCTGCGTTTGGGCCAATGATGCTTCGTGACTAGCCAGTGCCGCACGGATTGCCGGATGCTTGTTTTGAGCTATTTTAATTGCATCTTCCAATGTTGCCGGCGCTCGGTCACAACAACCATCGCCAGGATTAGTCGTGTTTTCGGGCATATTGCCGATGACCCGCATGTAGTTACTTCTGGCATCCTGCAAATTGCCTTTATCCGCAGCAAGATTGGCTTGTGACAATGCTAAACGGGCTTGAGCTTGTTCGACGTCTGCTCGGCGTCCGACGCCACTTTCGGCACGTTCGCCAATCTGGCCATAAATTTTTTCATGGGCAGCGAGATTATTTTGGGTCAGATTCATCAGATCCTGACGACGCAGCACATTCAGATAAACTTCAACGGCACGCAGGCTGGTAGTTTCTGAAACATCTGAAACCGAAAAACCGGCTGACTCCGCTAACGATAAAGTGCGGTCAACTTCACTTTTGGTAAAAAATCCGTCGTACAACATTTGATTAGCTGCAATACCCGCTTCACCACGATTTAATGAACGACCACCTGGCCGGGTCGCCGGGTTATTAGTATATTCATGGCCATAACCCAAATCCAAATCGACGGTAGGCAGATACCCTGCCTGCGCCTGATCAATGGTTTTATTAACACTAATTCGACGATTCGCCTCAGCGAGAATCTCCGGATTACTCTGTAAGGTTTTATCGACAGCTTCAGTCAACGTCTGCGCCAACGCCGCTGGTATGGCCAACATAAAACTGGTACTTAAAATTGAAGCTGTTAAGGTCAGCATTGTAAATTTTTGCGTCATGATATGACTCCCAATGTCAGCGTAGGGTAATTTCTACGCGACGATTTCTGACTTCCACTGTCTCGTCCGGTGTGGCAACGAACAGATCGGCTTCACCCCGTCCTGAAATACGAATCGTATCGGCAGCAACGCCAGCAGCAATTAACGCTTGTTTAACCTTTTCAGCACGCCGTAAGGACAGGATATCATTGTAGCTGTTCGAGGCAGACGTATCAGTATGGCCAATCAGGATAACTTCATCCGCGTTTTTGGCACGAACTTGCTGATAAATCTCATCTGCTTCGCGAGCTGATTCGGGGGTAAATACAATTTGATCCAGTAAGAAATATAAGCTGGCACTGAATGGCGTAAACAGTGGTGGCGCAGCAGCCACTTGCGGTTTTGGTAATTTAACGTCAATCACTTCCGGCTTGGCACAAAATGGCGATTCGACCTCAGACACCTGCACCGGCGCTTCTACTGATTCTCGCAGCTCTGAAACTGGTCCGTTACTCGCGCAGCCTGCTAATATAAGCAAGCTTAGTAAGCTGCTGATACGCAATAATATATTCATCCTGATGCCTCAATGCATATGTTTGAAAGACGCACAGCCTGAGCGGGCGATTTATCGATGCGGATGTGGCCAATCATCCCTGCGTCTTCCCTGAAAACCGGCGTATTGGCAATCAAACTCTACCATTAAATAAGTATCAGATTTTATTTTTGTCAAGTCAACTAGTTCACATCTTTTGTTTTTATGTGACACTCATCAAAAAACTTTGCTTACAAAAAATAATCCGGGTAAATCATTGTTAATTATCGAACATTTATTTCTACGCGGCGATTCTCTGGTTGCGTTGTATTATCAGGTGTCTGAATCAGCAAATTTTGCTCGCCCATACCGGTCGCTTTAATGATATCGGCGGCCACACCAGCATCGATAAGGTTTTGTCTGACTTTTTCTGCGCGACGCAATGATAAAGCATCATTATAATCTGAAGATGCAGCAGTATCAGTATGACCAACAATAATAACCTCGACATTTTGACGACCAGCTATCTGCTGATAAATTTGCTCGGCTTCGGCTTTAGAATCTGCAGTCAGCTCATCCTTATCCAAAATAAAATATAGTCTTGCATAATAGGGTGCAGCCGGCATTGCAATTAATGCCTCACCAAAAAGCGCTTCAAGCTGTGTTTGATCACCGACAAATGCTTCTGGTTCATCACCCAGCAGGCGCATTGCCTGATAATCACCTTCTAATGTGGCTTCCCGGCCATCAGTAAAAGTTACATCAACAATACCCACTTTACCGTTTTCGGGCATCACCATATAAGTTTCTGTAACTGGCTTGGCACAAAAAGGCGACGGCTCATCACTAAGTTTTAATGATGCTTCAATCTCGGCGCGTAACGCCGAAATCGGCTTATCGGGACCTATCAAGTTGACGGTATTATGATAAAGTGAGCAACCACTTAAAAGAGAAATCGATCCGGCGAAACCTGCGCTGAACAATGCTTTATATGACATATGCCGTCTTTCTATTTAAGAAGTGGATCGACTTTGACCGAGAACTCCGTACCGCGCACCGCCAGTATGGCTGCAGGTGTTTTAACCTGCAAAGCACCGGTACGTTTTTCGGTTAATTTGCCAGAAATCACCGAAAGTGTGCCCTGCTTAATAGAGATATTGGCCTGCCCTTCATGACTTTGCTGGTCAAAACTGAATTGATCCAACGACATGGTTGAATCAGGCCCCAAAGAAAGGCGCGCATCATCATGCAACAATATCCCTACCGCACCATTGGCTGCTGTTTGTAACGTATCTGCGGCAAACAATTCCACGCCCAGTGTTGCTGTCATAACCTCACTGCTACGCAATACTATGACATCACCTTTGAGCGTTTTAATAACACCAATGGTAGGCTCTGCTAAAACACTTCCTGAAATAATTAAACAGCAAAGTAATATCGATCTAACAATCCCTTTAAACATCGTAATCTCTCCTAAAAATCAACTTGGTAAACTGCGAGTTCCAGCCTTACATTTATAAACTTTAAGTATGTCAATAATGTGAATCTCATCACGCTTTTAAAGCAAGGCCTTCAAATAACTGGATCCTTCATTCATGCAATCAAATGCATGTAGCCCCAATTCATTGGCTAGATCGACGCAAACATTGATCCCCCGGCAGCTGTTACCTCGGGTATCGAGCCGCGGCGAATAGCTGGCAATCCCCAACTGACGGTTAACTACTGCAATTAAACCGCCAGCAACACCGCTTTTGGCGGGCACGCCAACTTTGTATGCCCATTGCCCTGAATAGTCATACATGCCACAAGTAAACATGATCGACAGCATGTCTTTGACCCGGTCGATATCAAATACTTCTACGCCGGTCAGTGGGTTTTTGCCGAGATTTGACAGGGTGGCGCCCATCACAGCCAGATCCCGGCAATTCACCAAAATCGAACATTGTTTAAAATACAGTTCCAGCGCCGGTTCGACATCTTCTTCAATGATGCCGAAGTTAAGCAGTAAGTGTGCGATAGCCCGGTTACGATGACCGGTCCGGGATTCAGATTGATAGACCGACTCATCAATCAACAACTGCCTGCCGGCAGCGGCACTGAAGCGTGACATCATGTAATCGAATGCCTCATCTTTAAATCGCTGATAAAGCAAAGCAGACATCGTAATAGCGCCGGCATTGATCATTGGATTGAATGGGCGGTGGTTGTTTTTCTGCAGTTCTATTGAATTAAAAGCATCACCGCTGGGCTCAACACCGACATGCAGGGCAACTTTATCGGTGCCATAGAGTTCCAGCGCCATGCCGTAGGTAAAGGGTTTAGAGGTAGATTGAATAGTAAAGGTTTGTTGTGAATCACCCGTTTCAGCAATCCGGCCATCTGCTGTCACCACACAGATACCAAAATTATCCGGGTTGGCTTTACCCAATTCAGGAATGTATGTCGCGACGTCACCCTCATGGTGATTGGCATAGCGAGCGTGCAATTGTTCAACCAGCGCTTGCAGCCAGGGATGATTTTGCGGCGGATTTTGCGACATAATTTAGAAACTGCCTTACTGTTAAATCACTACATTGCCATTATCAAAAGGCGTTTTTTTGTAAAAAGAATTAGCAAGGAACATGCCTGAGTGAAAAGCTCGCTGGATAAAACTTGTGAACTGTGTCACTTTTCTGTTGAGACAAGACTAATGACTGATATAAATGAATAGCCGATCGATTTGATGATTGTCGGCATTGATCCAAACTGGTGCAGAATTGGTTGCCTACGCACCTTCTTTGGGCGTACCCCAATAATATTTCATTTAATAACCTGCTTTTTATGGTTAAAAAAATGGCTACTTTTTTGCCTGTTTTAAAGTAATATTCCCAAAAATTCGCCAATCGCCAGGGCCGACGCCATGCAATGTTTTTTGTATTACGCTAAAAGCGACAAGGAATGAGCTTTTATCCGCTGTCGGCAATCAAGTTAAGCAGTTGGAGTGCGCCTATTGGCTTGCTGGTGCTGATTGTTTTTCACTTACTGGGCATGATCCCTTTCCAGCAAATGTTGCGCAGCACCAATTTTGATTTATATCAAAATGTGATGCCACGGGAACGGGTTTCGGCACCGGTAGTTATCGTTGAAATTGATGAACAAAGTCTGGCCGAACTGGGTCAATGGCCATGGCCGCGCAGCCTGATTGCCAAACTGCTCGATAATATCGGCACCATGCAACCCGCTGCGATTGCGCTCGATATTATTATGCCCGAAGCTGATCGCAGCGCGCCCTGCCAGATGGTCGATTTGATTCCTGACGTCGATAATGCGCTGAAACAACAAATATGTAACTTGCCAAATAATGATGTTGTGCTCGCAGAGAGTTTAGCGCGCAACCAAGCTATCTTGGGTATTGCCGGTATTAATAGCAATCAGGCAATTAATATCCATACCGCACCCGTCCTGGCTCGGGGTGAAGATCCTAAACCATGGCTCATCCATTTTAATTCGGCACTAACCAATTTGCCGGTGCTGACCGCTGCTGCTGCCGGTCACGCCTTCCTGAGCACAGAAACCGAACGCGGCGTGATTCGTCGTTTGCCGTTGCTTGCCACGATCGGTGACACCTTGGTCCCGGCCTTATCAATGGAAATGTTGCGTATTGCCAGTGGCAGCAGCACTTTTAATGTCACCACCAGTAAAAATGGCATTGAGTTCGTCGGCATTGGTGACTTGCAAATTCGTACCCAAAACGATGGCACTGCCTGGTTGCACTACAGCAAGCATCAACCGGAACGGTTTATATCCGCCGTTGATATTCTAAATGGTCAGGTAAGCAAACAAACCCTAGAAAGCAAATTGGTGCTACTGGGGTTTTCGGGTCTCGGCTTGGTAGATTTTCCAACAACAGCGCTCGGAGAGCGGGTGCCGGGCGTTGAAATTCATGCCCAAATGTTGGAAGCCATTTTTGATCAAACGATATTAGATCGGCCAGACTGGGCGCTGTGGCTTGAAGCTTTATTTTTAGCTGTCATGGGGTTAGTGGTGATTTATTTACTGCCAAAGTTGCGTACCACGGCTCAAGTTATTTCCATGGTGGGGTTAACAGTGACCTTAATCACGATTGGCCTGATCAGTTTCAGTCGCGGCCAGCTACTGATTGATGTTTTGTCACCGTTGCTGATGTTTTTTATACTCTATATGGCGATGCTCGCCGACTCATTAATCAGGGATGAAGGACAAATTCAATTACTGGAGTTAAATCTTCAGGCCCAACGAGAAGCCGCCGCCAAAGTACAAGGTGAAATGGAAGCCGCTAAACGTTTCCAAATGGGCATTCTGCCGGATCCGCAGCAAACTTTTACTCAGGAAACTCGCGTTGATATCGCCGCCATTATGGAGCCCGCGAAGATGGTCGGCGGCGATTTGTACGACTGCTTTATGCTCGACCAGCATCATATGTTTTTTTCACTGGGTGATGTCTGTGGTAAGGGCGTGCCGGCAAGTTTGTTTATGGTTATCAGCAAAACTTTATGCAAGAGTGTGGCGCTTCGCGATAATGCTGATTTTTCGGAGATCGGTGCATTAATTTCTCAGGCTAATCGGGAAATTTCCCGGGATAATCCGGAAATGCTGTTTGTCACCGCGTTTATTGGTATTTTGGATCTGCGTACAGGCGAGCTGAATTATTGTAATGCCGGCCATGAACGACCCTTAATCGTTGCCCCAGGCTGCCGACCAAAAACCCTGGATGCCTCGAGCGGCCCACCAATAAGTATTGTTGATGATGTCAGTTACCAATCATTCACTTACCGGTTGGCCCGAGAGGAGTTCATCTGTGTGTTTACCGATGGCATTACTGAAGCGGCCAATGCCCACGAGGAATTATTTGGCAACGAGCGGCTGCTCAATTGTCTCAAAGATGTTGAAACAGAAGACACTGCGACCAGTTTGCTAAAAAAAGCCTGTGATGCCGCCCATGATTTTGTGGGTAATGTCGAGCCTTCTGATGATTTAACGATGATGGTGATCCGTTGGCGCGGAAATTGAATTAATCTAAAAATAGCAAAATCAATTTAAGGAAAAGTTTGATGAATATTACGCAGCAGCAATTGGAAAACGATATCGACAAAATCACCTTGTCCGGACGCATGGATTTAGACGGTGTCGGCAAAATTGAAAAAGAATTCGCTCGCATGACTGCAGCGCCGGCAACTGCGGTAATTGTTGACATGACCGAAGTGCCCTACATGTCGTCCATTGGCATTCGTGCTTTGTTGATGAATGGTAAATCAGTGACCGGCCGGGGCGGTAAATACATTTTGATGGGCACACAGCCAGATGTCCGTAATGTGCTGGCGGTATCGGGCATCGATAAGCTAATTAATATCTGTGACAGCCTGGATCAGGCCATCGCAGCTCTTAAATAAGCGGAGCAAACACTTTTGTCACCCGCTAAGTCCGCGTCTCATTCGGTTAGTTTGCAACTGCAAAATCAAACCGCAGAAATCGCCAGAATGAGTCATTGGCTGAAAAGCATACTGGACGATTGGTATATCTCGCCAACATTACAGTTCAGAGTCGATTTGGCGGCAAATGAAGCCGTGACCAATATCCTAAGCTATGCATTCCCAAATGGTGGAGAACATCGGATTTTACTGAATCTGTCACTGGAAAATGATCGATTGAAACTCTCAATCGAAGATGATGGCATTGACTTTAATCCTTTGGAGATGCCGCCACATAAGCAGCCCAAGAGTATTGCGGAAGCGGAAATCGGTGGTTTGGGCATTCACTTAATCAGACATTATATGGATGAATGTGATTATCAACGGCACAATGGTAAAAACCATTTGATTCTGAGTATGTATGTGTCGGCAGCGACGAAATGAAGTATTGATTGAATATTCATCCGTTTTTTCATCATTCTGACATACTTGTTGGTTAGTATTTAAAGGCTAAGCTTAAAAAATTCAGGCATCCCCCTTTTTGGATTAGCCACCATACTATGGAAAGTTTCGCAACTGCATTTGCCGGGCTGGGCTTATTTTTCATCGGCTTGAAAAATCTTAATTCGGGGTTCAGGCAGCTCAGCGGTCGTCGTTTACATGATCTGGTTGAGTCGGCCACCAATCATCCGTTACGAACTGCACTTATCGGGATTTTGTCGGGCGCCGTTACTCAGAGCGCCAATGCCGTGACTTTTATTATTGTCTCGATGGTTTCTTCCGGGCTGGTGACTTTACAGCGTGGCATCACCGTCTCGGTGTGGGCAAATGTCGGTACTTCGATTTTAGTGTTACTGGCTACGCTGGATCTGCATGTCTTCGTGTTTATGTTGATCGGCACTATCGGCATGCTGCACTACTTCAAAATCGACCAAAAAGAACGTTTTAAGCCTTTAATTAGCGCTTTACTGGGAATCAGTATTTTGATGTTGGGCCTACTATTGATAAAAACCGGTGCTGGCAGCCTCAAAGAAGCCGATATCTCAGTATCGCTGATGAACCTCACCACAGATAATTTATGGCTGGTTTTTGTTGCCGGTGTTTTACTGAGTTTATTGACACAATCCTTTGCTACGGCATCGGCAATCGTGGTTACTCTGGTTGCGGTCGGTATTTTTAATTTTTCACAAGCTATTATGTTGATCCTCGGTGCCAATCTGGGGGCCGGCATCAGTATTTACCTACTGGGTAAAACATTGACCGGCTCCGCCAAAAAGATCGTTTTATTTCAGGTGTGGACTAAGTTAGCAGGGGTCCTCATCATGTTGATGATCTTTAGTCTGTATATGTTGACTGCCCCACAAATGATCACCACTAAAACCGCTGAGCCAGTTTTTCTGTTGACGGTGATCACTGCCGGGGTGATTGTCATGCAAATCCTATCGGCTCTTTTGATTACCCTGATTATGACGCCGTTGGTGTGGCTTGCCGATAAATGGGTCATGAATGACCCCGCGGAACGACTGGCTATTCCAAAATATATTCAACGACTGGCACTGGATGAAGCGGAGTCGGCACTGGACCTAGTGGAAAAAGAACAAGATCGCATCATTAACCGTCTGCCAGAATATTTAAACGAACTTCGTCACGCATCTACAAACGTCAACAACATCAGCTATAAGCAGCTTAATGAGGCTGGCATCAGTCTGACCAAGGCCTGTGATGATTTTTTACTGGAATTGCTGGCCCGCAATCAACAGCCCGACACCGTTGAAAGAATTATTCATGCTCAACGAAAAAATGCCTTATTACATTCGGTGCAAATCAGTCTTAATGAATTCATCCATGCCCTGAAACGTCACCATCCCAATGCGGACGGTCATGAATTGTCGTTCAATTTGTCTGAAGGCCTTCACTTTATCCTGATGGTTTTTGCGGATTGCCAACAAAACACCAGTGAACTCGATATGTTGGTTTTGCTAACAAATGATCGTGCTGACATTATGGAAAAGAATCGGCACAATTTAATTACCACGCAAAACAATATGAGCAAAACTGAGTTAAGCAGCTTATTAGCGGCAACCGCGCAATTTGAACGATTAATCTGGTTAATAAATAGTTATGCACAATCAAGCCTGGCGGCAATGACTGCCTATCAAGGTCAAGACACTCTATTATCGCAGCAGGAAGATTTTATTGGTAACTTTTAAAATCTGCGTGGTGTTACATTGGGCGACCTAGCATGGCTGTGGTAATGTGGAATATGAACCAAGGAGATTATTATGAAATTCACTACATTTGTTTTATCAATTTTAATGATCCTAGGTCTGGCGGCTTGCAACACTATAGAGGGTGTTGGTGAAGATATGGGTGCTGCCGGTGATGCTATTGATCGTGAAGCTGAAGAGTCGAAAAACTATTGATACCGAGCCTGAAGTCGAGACAACTTCTGCCAGCCTGCCGCACTCATATTCAGTATAACTATCCGGAATACTGCCATGACAGAAATACCTGCCAAAAAGCCTGAATCAACTGAACAGTTGTTTGATCTGGCCCGCAATGGGGATACCGATAGCTTACGAAGCCATCTGCAAAAAGGCGTGACGCCGGATCTTACTGACAGTAACGGCAACAGTTTCTTGATCCTGGTCAGTGCCCTTGGCGATTTGCAAACCTGCCAGCTGTTGCTTGAATTTGGCGCCAATGTGAATGCTGCATCGCCGGAAGGTAAAAACCCGCTGATGTTTGCCGCCATGTTTAATCAGGCTGAGATTGTCGATCTGTTGTTGGCAAATGGCGCTGATGCCTATGCCAAATCTGCAGATGGCTTGACGGCATTGGCTTTAGCCAGAGCCATGGGCGCCGAAGCCGCCACCAGACGTCTCGCCCAGCACGTCGAATTATTCTGATCAGTTAATAATATAAATCGCGCTTCCGGGCGCGATTTAAATCTATTTGTTTATTACCGTTTTCGCAGCCCCCGCCCGCTTTAATGTGCTCAGCGGAGCCTTTATCATACCTGCCAAACAGCCCAACCTAATCCTCACCATGGAATATCAATGAGCGACATTTTTACCGTTGAACAACTACAAGCCGATTTTGATGAAGACAATACTGTCCTCAGCGCGCTGCGTAAAATCATCGGTCAGTTGCGTAAAGGCGGCGAAAAAAATGCTTCTGAGCATATGGATATGCTGCTTTCTCTGCTGGAGGCCGAGCCGCCATTACGTCAAATGATTGGCGGCCGTTTCCATAGCTGGTTTATTGAGCAAAACCTGTATTCGGCCATTGTTAGCCTGGGGATCTTTTCCCGGCGCGGTTTTTTTAATGAGTTCATGACCCGGCTTTATGACAAATTGAATCCGCCGCCACTGGATCTGGGTAATTCCAAGGACGTACTGACGCTGCTGTTTAACCAGCGTAGCGACAATGACTGGCTGGAAACCATCAACGCCGACCAATGGCTGCAATTGCATCGCTTACTGGCACAAGATGTAGATGCTGAAACTTTACGGGCTTCAATGGTACATTTTCAGGAGCAATGTCTTTATGCCATGGAAATGCTAGGCATTTGGGTCGCTGCCGAAGAACTCGAGCCAGAGCTGATGCGCATTGATAAACGGCTGGTGGATAACGACTCGGCATTTATCGTCTTGCAGCGCGAGTTGCAGCCATTTGTGCAGAATATGACCCAGCGTTTAGAAGACGACACGATTGAGCGTTACAATCCGGATCATATCTGGGTGATGATGGATCAATGCCGTGAACTGGTGCAAAGACTGCGTCGTCGTGGCGCGGGGGCGGCCGGATCATCGATTTCGGTAGCACATCTGTTAGAGCGTCTCGAACAAACCCTGGAACGCATTAAAGAGCTGCTGAATATTTTCTGTAGCGAACACCGGCAAGAACAACAAAATCATTGTCTCGCCCTGTGGCAAAAGCTTATCCTCTCCACCGCCGAAAAAAATAGCTTGAAATCGTTGGTTAAAAACAGCGTCGGCATGTTGTCACGCAGCATTACCCAGAATAAAAGTGATCATGGTGAGCATTATATTGCCCGCGAAAAATCAGCATTTATGGCCTTATTTCGTTCTGCTGCCGGGGCCGGCGTTCTGATCGCGTTGATGGCGTTGAATAAGATTTACATTGAAAGCGTCGGGCTAGATCCGGGCTTTAATATGCTGCTAGTAAGTCTTAACTACGGTATAGGCTTTATGATTGTGCATATGTTGCATTTCACCATTGCTTCGAAGCAGCCCGCGATGACTGCTGCCAACTTTGCCGCTGAAGTTGAGCGCGGCGAAAACGGTCGTGCCGCCCATAAAAAGCTGGCGGGACTGCTTATCGATGTAAATCGTTCTCAGTGGGCCGCTGTCTGGGGTAATGTGATCACGGCAATTATTATCGCCAGCCTGATTGCCATGAGTAGTTATTGGTTTTTTAACCAACCGTTACTTGATGCCAATATCGTTGATTATCAGCTAAAAGCCATCACGCCAATCGGCGGTATGGCGATCTTTTATGCCTCGATTGCTGGCGTCTGGTTATTTTGCTCTGGGATTATTGCCGGCTATTTTGATAACCGTGCCGATTATTTGGAATTACGCACCCGACTCCGTTATCACCCATTACTACGTGGTTGGATCAAAGACAGTTGGCGGGAAAGATTCGGTAACTATCTGCACGAACACTATGGCTCGTTGGCCGGTAATTTCTTTTTTGGGGTATTACTCGGTATCACGCCCTATTTCGGTTACTTACTAGATTTGCCCTTGGATATCCGTCACGTGGCGTTTTCTGCTGCCAATTTGGGTTATGGTGCTTTTAGCGGTGGCCTCGGGGTGTTTGAGTTTTTGTTGTATCTGATATGTGTTTTATTGATTGGCTTTTTTAATCTCTGGGTTAGTTTCACACTGGCATTAATAGTTGCCCTGCGTGCCCGTGGCACCGAAATCAGTCGCTTCCCAGTATTATTAAGCAGTATCTGGGAACAAGCTAAAGAGAACCCTATCAAGCTTTTTTTTCCAGTCGGCATGGCGCAGCAAACCATCAAAGAAGCCCAAGAAACCAACGACGAACCCAAATCAGGGAGCTAATCGCTGGCGCAGCCACCGGCCGTCATCTTGTAAACGGTAGGTTATCCGATCATGTAAACGTGATGCACGGCCCTGCCAGAACTCCCAATAATCCGGAATTAACCGGTAGCCGCCCCAGTACGGCGGCCGGGGCGGATGTAGACCAAATTCTGCACCATATTTCGCGGCGCGGCTGACAATTAGTTTACGACTTTCAATAATCTGACTTTGCGGCGAGGCCCAGGCACCGATACGGCTGCCTAAAGGCCGGCTGTCAAAATAAGTATCGGATTCGGCCTCGGCAATTTTTTCGACCCGGCCTTCAATACGCACGACCCGCTCCAGTTCCGGCCAGAAAAACTGCAAAGCCGCATACGGATTGTCAGCCAGTTCCAGCCCTTTTCGACTCTGGTAATTGGTAAACCAGACAATACCGCGGCCATCGCAGTCTTTGATCAAAACCGGCCGGCAAGCGGGACGGCCACTGGTATCAACCGTTGCCAGCGTCATCGCATTCGGCTCATTTACCTCGCGCTGAATTGCCTCGGCCAGCCAGGTTTCAAACTGCAGTAATGGCTCACTAGCCGCTTCCTGCTCGGCCAGTTCGCCCAATTCATAACTCTTGCGTAAGTCGGCAAGATGTTTGTCTTTAGTCATTTTATGCCCCACTCTGATGGCATATCAGAGCCTGAATTTGCTGAAAAATTCCAACCTTTACCAGCTACCATTGTCCATAAAAACAACCCTCAGTAATAGTCCGGAATATGAATACACTGCGACCCGACAAACTGCTCCAGTCAAAATGGACTGCGATCAGCCCGCAAAACAAAGAGCGGCATTTTATTGT
>JAVVFF010000163.1:0-3597 GCA_032250995.1 Methylophaga sp.
CGCTACCGATGAGCAGATTTACTCTGCTTGGCTGGAAAATGTTGACATGCCGCAGCGTCAACAGCAGCAGGAAGCGGATGGCCCGCTTGGGTATTCAGTCGATCAGGCGCAAAAGATTTTAGGTGCTGGCGTAAAAACTGTCGGTGACTTTACAAGGTTGCAGTCTGTTGAAGATTACGGCCAAAACGTCATGGATCAGCAGGACGTTGATATTGAGCAGGGAAACTACACGCCAAGCTATCAGGGCTCTTTTTTAGACAATTACAAGTCAGGTGGCATTGACGCAGCAATCGGCTGGACAGCAGAGAAAGCGATGGAAAATACTGCGTATTCCGGCGCAGCCCTGGGCGGTGCTACGTTAGCCGCTATTACAGCGCCTTTTAGTGCGCCATTATCGGCGGTGATCGGCGGTGCAACAATACTGGGCAGTGGTCTTGGCATTGCTGGCGAAACCGCAATGGAAATGGAAGAAAAAGGCGTTGCGGTTGATTCAGGAAAGGCGCTTGCGGCTGGTGCCGTTGGCTCCATCCTTGAGCGATTTGGCTTACGCCGCATTTTCCCGAAAGGGATTGGTGGAAAGCCAGTCGAGGACGTGCCAACAAAAGAGGTTATCGATCAACTTGTTAAGCGTGGCGAAACCGGCATTGCCGAGGAAATAGCCAAAGAGACAGTTAAAAGAACGGCGGCTGAGGTCGGGGCAGAGGTTGGACAGGATTCCGCAATCGTTGGCTCTACTATGTTGGCAGGTGGTGAGTATTCAGGTGAGGAATTGCTTAATCGTGGTGTGGACACGGCGGTTATTGGTGGCGCCATCGGTTTGCCCGTTGCGGCAGGTTCTTCAACTTCTGACGCCATCACCCAGCGGCCAAGCATCCAGTCGCGCATTGATGCACTGAAAGCACGTCAGGCCGATGCTGATATAACCAATCAGGCAGCCGATGAAATCAAGCGCCGTGTAAAAGATGAGGTGGCCGCAACTGGCGGTGATGCGCTGGATATTCAAACAGCCGAGGCAGAAATTGGCCGTGAACTGTCAGCCGAAGTTATTACTGCAAACCGTCAGGCGCGTGAAATGGCCGACGGGCTTAATGCAGATCTGGAAGCGGTACGCAAGCAGGCTGAGAAAGCCAAGCTGGATCTGCAAAAACGCACAACACCCTACCAGCCTGGAGATCGCCTGCCCGGTACCGATCCGCTTAACCCTGATCTAAGCGTGTTTCCCGAATCGGTTTACCCTAGAGAAGCTGTTATGGAAGGGTTTAAGCAGCAATCCGAGCAGCAACAAAATATGCTTGGACAGCTCGATGAGCAGCAGGATCGCCAGTCTTTGTTTGATGGTTGGATCGCTGAAAGAGACCGGTCAGTACGTCAGCAGCAGGCAATCAATGAAGCCATCAGCCTACAAAACGAATCAGAGCAAAAGCGCCAATTTGGGATTGAGCGCATGAGGCAGGCGCGGCAGCCGCTTCGCGCTGTGATGCTTCAACAGCAAAATACCGTAGAACCTGAGTCAAGCCCTGCTGAGCCGGGCGCAACAACTGGGCAGGAATCGCTGGTGATGGGGAAAACGCTGGCATCGCCGGAGGGTGGTTTACCAACACTGCAAAACCGTGACCGCAGCACACCGGCCAGTATTGCGCAAATGACCAGTATTGCTGGCAATCCCGATTATGGCCGGCTTGGTTTCTCCCGTAGCTTTGGTGAGGGCAGTCCGGTTATTGAGCCAGGCGCAGCTATTCCTGAAACCAATCTTGGCAAAACAGACTTCGCAGCAACAGTTGATGGTAAGCGTATTCCGGTTCAGTATGCCGTCGTTGAGGCCGATCAGTTGCTGCCAAGCAATCGCACTGATGGCAGCCAGATCAAAGAATACGAAACCGGCGCGCAAGGCGTATCCCGCGCTATTGCCGGTAATGGTCGCGTTGCTGGCTTACAGGGCGCATACGTCCGGGGTAATGCTGATGTCTACCGTCAAGAATTGATTGCCGATGCAGAGCAGACAGGGATCAATCCTGATGTAGTAAGCAGCATGGAAAAGCCGGTGCTGGTGCGTATCATGCCGCGAGAAGAAATCACTTCTGATATTGGTGATATATCCAACACGTCAGGCGTCAGCCAGTTGTCACCGGCAGAGCAGGCTAGAAATGATGCGCGTCGCGTCGATGCTAAGCAGATCCCGGTAAACGATGATGGTCAGGTAAACCGTCAAGCCGCAGTTGCCTTTGTTAATTCGATGCCGGAATCCGAGCGTAGCGGCTTATTGGATGGCAAAGAGCCAAACAGAAAAGCCTATGAGCGATTGGAAAACCTGCTGTTCAGCGAAGCGTTTGACAGCCCTGAACTGCTAAGACTTCAAGCAGAGTCCATTGATGCCGAAATCAAAACCATTATGGCTGGACTGCGTATTGCAGCCAGTAAACTTGCCCGGCTAAAAGATGCTGGTGATTTAGATATTCGCGACATCATCAGTGAAGCAGCAGAAACGGCGGTCAACGCAAAACGCAGTGGACGGACGCTATCAGACTACTTGCAACAAACAGATTTAGATCAAAACCCCGAAATCGTGCCGATTTTACGCATGATGGCTAATAATATCCGCAGTGCAAAGCGGATCGGTGAAAAACTGTCAAATCTGGCCGATGTGTTTTATGCTGAATCGCAGGTGGGCGGCACTGATATTTTTGGCGAGGCATTACAGCCGCGCAGCCGCAGTGAATTGTTGCGTGAGCAATTAGGAGATACTTATGAGCAGCAAACAGGTACGCAAGATCTTGGGCAGCAAGGGCGGTCAGGAATTGATGGCGCAAGCAATGAGCGGTCAGATGAAACCCGGCCAGAAAGCAGTGACACCAGCAGCGAAGATGGCGCAGCAGCAGCTACGCAAACAAGCGAAGAATTAACGCTACAGGCGCAAACGCAGGCCGACATAGATCAACAGCAGGCCGAGCAGGAGAAAGCACGTCAGGAAGCCGCTGAGGCCGAAAGAAAAGCATCTGAGCGTGAACAGGCAGACAAAGACCGTGGCGACTTTGGTTTAACCGGCAGCGACAGTCAGCGTGATGTGCTGGGTGCGCAAGGTCAAGATGAATTATTCAGTGCCAACAACAATCAACGTCGCCAAACAGCATTACGCAACAGCGTTGAACAAAGCGATGAGAAAGATCGGATCATTGCTGATTTGCGCCGTGAGAATGAAGCCACACAAAAGCGGCTTTACACCAGCCCGGTAACTGGTAACCCAAACCGTTTAGCCTATGAGGACGCTGAAAAGAAAGCCTTTGTGGCGTCAATTGATGTTGATGCCTTGAAGTGGGTCAACGACAACATGGGGCACCAATCAGGGGATGCACTGCTAAAAGAGGTAGGTAAAGCACTGTCCGCGTCAGGTTTAGAGGTTTATCATGTTTCGGGTGATGAATTTATTGCCCAGAGCGATGACAAGGCCGATATTGATAAAAAACTATCTAAAGCCTTGACATCATTGGGTGAGATAAATATTGAAGCGGAATTACCTGATGGCAGCGTTATTAAAACAACACAGGCGGGATTTAGTTATGGTATCGGAAAAAGCCTCAACCAAGCCGAGGAAGGGCTTAG
>JAVVFF010000164.1:0-3558 GCA_032250995.1 Methylophaga sp.
AGCGTTAAAAGACTCAATTTGCTGCGCGGGGTAGGCAATCACCTTGTCCAAAGGCTTTTTGCCCACCCAGGTCAGCATTGGCCGGCCTTTGGCTTTATTGATTTTGATTTCTTGGTTATTTTTTGCCATCGGTATTTCCTGATTGCAGCGCACTTAACGCTACGTATTGCATTAAATTGTGTTCAACGTTTGCATGCTTGTTCAATGCGATCGCCCAAATCAGGCGGCGCCAAAAAAACAAAGGCGCGGCCCCGTTTTCTTTTTTCCAACAAATCAAGTTCTGCGAGCTTTAGCAGATCAGTGCGCGAGGTCTGCGTGGTGATTTTGTGAGAGCGTTTATGGCTTTCAACAGTGTAGCCATGCCCCGCATGACGTAAGGCATGACTGAGTAGCGCTATTTGTCGATGATTGAGTCCATAAGATAATTCAGGCGCATGCCTCAGCAGGTTTTCAGCCGTATTTTGTTCTGCGATCTTGCGGGCTAAGTATTCATGCAGCGCTTTAATGGCCTGCTCAATAATGCTCAGGTGATAGAGAATAAAATAGGTCGCGTCGCTGTCATCGGTTTCGGTATGCAAATAAGCACGCGCGTATTTGACTGGTGCCTGTTTGATCAAGCGAGAAATCGAAAGATATTCCATCAACCAATAACCACTGCGCGCCATACTCCAATAAAATAATGCCCGGGCGGTACGGCCATTGCCATCGACAAAAGGATGATCATAGGCCAGCATAAAATGTATCAAGATCGCTCTAATGACTGGATGTACAAAAGGCTCAGCTTTTTCATCTTGATTGGCAAAGTCACATAATTTCTGCAACCTTCCGGGCAGAGTCTCCGCTTCTGGTGGCGTGTGTAGTACCTGCGTATGAGTTTCATCTATGACCGAAATGCGTTCATCTCGCTTTCGAAAACGACCCGCCGCAGAATTATCATCGAGTGTTTCTTCGGTGACGATTCGGTGCAATTCAATAATTCGCTCGGGGGTAAATGGTGCATCTTTCAGAGCACGCACCTGCTCCATCACATGATAGTTATTGAGGATCATCCACTCACTGCGATCGGTCGGGTCTCGTCCACTGCGAAGCATATTTTTTGCTTCTTCGCAGGTGGTTGAAGCGCCCTCTAACTGACTTGAGGTAATTGCTTCTTCGATCAGTGAACTTATCAGATAACGATTGCGATCTTCGGCAGAAACGGCATGGCCATCCATCGCAATCTCGCCAGCTGCTTGTCTGTCTATTTCGTGCAACGCCCGCAAAACAGGATCTGGCACACAAAAGACGATTGGTTTGTCATACTTATCAGTCAGCGGCAATGTTTTCACCATACCCATTCTGGCCATTTTTATACCGGCCCACCATAATTCTGGCGAGAGCTGGCTCGGTGGTGTTCTGTGACGTAACTGATCCCAGTGAAGATAGCGGTGGCCCTGAATCGCTGGGACACCAAATAAATTTTTAAAGTCCTCTGACTTAGCGTTTGTCAGCAGTTGTTCTAAGTTTGGCGGCGTAAGTGGTATTTTCATCATTACCTTACTGAATTGCTAAATTTTTGCTAATTAGCATTATTAATAACTTACACTCAAATACTAATTTTTGCAAAATTAGCATTTAGTTAGCAATTCACTCCATAACCTTGTGAATCGACTCAACTTTTGCAGCTATTTAGCAATGTATATATCACAAGATCAAAATATAGACTTTGTCCGTGAGCCATATTTTTATAAAAACAAATATGAGTGGGTATGTTGGGTTTATATTTCACACTAACTGCTAATTTTGCAAATATTAGTAGTTGATTAGCAGTTAACTGTCATCAGCTAAAAATCGCCGTGTCTGATCCAAGGCATTGGTCGCCAGTGCCGTGTCGGCAAAGATTACCTGGTAAAGCAAACCATCGGGATTGAGATCTTCCCAGCGTTTAAGCGCAACAGCTTTGCGGCCTTCGGGACTTTGCGGGGCTTCGCCTTTTGCATGACGTTCAAAATCCGCATCTACTTCAGCTTTAAACCGGTCATTTTTAATTTCAACAATCAAATGTTTGCCATCTTTACGCTGAATAACAAAATCCGGCGTGTAACGATGCCAGCGGTTGTCATCGCCAAGATATTCAGCAAATAGATCCGTTTTGTTAGGGTCGGTCAGTCCGCCGGTAAACCAGACTTCGGCAATATTTTCGGTATGTTCAGCCAACAGATTTAATACCCGTTCGAGATATTCCGTTTCCGGTGATGAATCAAAATTGTAGCCTTGATAATGAAATGATTTGTCACTGGCACACTGATCATCGGGCAGATCTTCTGGCAATTTATATAAATGTGCGCGGTGTTTGGCAAAACTGATTTTTGCGGTGTAGGTCTGTTTGCCATCAATCAGCTGTGTATTGAAACCTTCTGGTTTGACTAATGCCAGCGCAACATCCAGCTCTTGCCAGTCAGCTTCATATTGTGAAAATTGCGATTCAATCTGTTCGGAAAGCGCTTCGATATGGTGCTCAGGCACCAAGCCTTGATAGCCATATATTTCACGTAATGCTCGCAGCATAATCGCGGGTGACAAGTGATAGTTAGCGGCCAGCAGGCTGGCTGCTGCATAAAGATCGTATGTTTCAGGGGTTAAATCGACTGTCTCACTGCCATTATCCACTTTGCTCATCCGCGCAGTACCGGATTTTGGTTCGGCAATCGTCCATGTTTCGATGGTCGCTTTGGGTTGATAAGAGACATTTGGCATAATAAAGCTGAGCGTTGCGGTATGTGTATTTTCTTTACGTTTGTAGCGGAGAATTTTCTTTTTGATCAGTAGCGGCGGCATAGTCCATTTGTTCAGAATAACGTCCTTTTCGATACGCTCAGTTTGATTATGTTCGAGTTCCTGAATGGTGGTGCCGTAGGTTTCCTGTAACTGTTTTTCGAGAATTTTACGATTGTCTTTAGTCAGGTAAATTCTTGCCGGATGGGTATTACCCGGCACTTGCCGGAGACAGCGGGTGGCGGCCTGTAGCACAAAATTATTACTGCTTTTAAGTTTACGAATCAGTCCGGTGGCAAACAGACTGGGACAATTCCAGCCTTCGGTACCCATATTGACCAGCAAAATAATACGATGTGGTGATGCCGGATCATTGGCCACACGATAAAAAGCCCGCTTATTTTGTTCTGGTGATTTACTGTGAACCGCTAACACCGTTGTTGGATCAATGCCTTTTTGGGCAAGTGCTGACTCTACCGCCGGTTTCAGTTCATCCATGGCATCTGTCTGCGGAAAATAGAGTGCCATGCGCGCCGGCGAGCCATCCTCTATCCTGACTGACCAGTAATCTTCGACAAAATCGTGAATGATACGGGTGACCAGTTCATGATTATCGTCACTGGCCAAATCGAACACCTGAATGTTGTTGGCAACCTCTTTGAGGATGCCGTCGCGTATGCCTTCACCCAGCCCATACCAAACCACCACATCTCTTAGCGGTTGTCGTTCAAAATAAGGTGTACCTGTGGTATTAACAACAACTAGCAAATTGGTCTCTTGTGCCAGAAAATCTACCGTACGCCG
>JAVVFF010000024.1:0-21053 GCA_032250995.1 Methylophaga sp.
CGGTCGATTGTATTCCCAAAGATCCGGATAATGTCGAAAACCACGACCAGTTATATAAAAAATATGAGTTTCTGATGGCAGCCGGTAAATAAGCCTTTTAAATTTTTTTTGCCAAAGTTATTATAAAGCTGCTGTTTTTCTTAAATTAAAGGCAAGAAAAAATGACTAAGTTGTCTGCGTTAGATTTAAATAATTTGTCTGAGCAAGAATTACAAAAACTGATTAATCAGTCGAAAAAACAAATCAAAAAATTAAAAACCAAACAAGTTGCTGATCTGAACAGCAAAGATGCTGATGTAGTGGCTGTCGCCAATGCCGTTCGCGATTTGGCCAAAGCCAAAAAAGTCACGCCGGCTGAAGCCTTGTCAGCAGTTGCTAAAAATATGCGTGTTGGTATGACGGCCAGCCGTAAAACGCGCAGCGAAAGCGCGATTAAATATCGTCACCCGAATGATCCAAACAAAACCTGGAAAGGGTTTGGCAAGCGGCCGATATGGCTCAACGAAGAACTCAAACGTGGCCGCAAACTGGAAGATTTTAAGATTTAATTTCAGGATTTTTTATTGCACACTGTTAGCGGCTACCACAGCCGCTGATTTTGTTTTGGGGCTTTGCATTTGTCGTTCAACAACCTTAAAAAAGTCTGAGTATAGCTTTCAGCGCGTCCGCTGCTAGGGTATCCTTTAGCGCTTTGTAAATGCTTTTATAAGAGTGCCCATGTCGACCGAATACCGTCCTGACGTCATTGAAGCCAGCGCCCAGCAATTTTGGCGTGACCAGCAGATTTTTCGCGCAGTGGAAGATCCCAGCCGCGAAAAATTCTACTGCCTGTCGATGTTTCCGTATCCCAGTGGTCAATTACATATGGGTCATGTTCGTAATTACACCATCGGTGACGTGATTTCCCGATTCCAGCGCATGCAGGGCAAAAATGTGCTGCAACCGATGGGCTGGGATGCGTTTGGCCTACCAGCGGAAAATGCGGCAATCAAAAATAAAGTGGCGCCAGCAGCCTGGACTTATCAAAATATTGATTATATGCGGGCACAGTTACAACGCTTAGGTCTGGGTTATGACTGGGATCGCGAAGTTGCCACCTGTAAACCGGACTATTACCGCTGGGAACAATGGCTGTTTGTGCAGTTATTTAAAAAAGGACTGGTGTATAACAAAACGGCCGCTGTTAACTGGTGTCCGGTCGATAATACCGTGCTCGCCAACGAGCAGGTCGTTGATGGTTGCTGCTGGCGTTGTGACAGCAAAGTTGAGCGCCGCGAGATCCCGCAGTGGTTTATGAAAATCACTGATTATGCCGATCAATTAGTCGATGATCTGGATCAGTTAAACGGTTGGCCAGAACAGGTGAAAACCATGCAGGCTAACTGGATTGGCCGTTCATATGGTTTGCAAATTGATTTTGCCGTGGCAAATTCGACAGAAAAATTATCGGTTTATACCACCCGGCCGGATACGCTGATGGGCGTTAGTTATCTGGCTTTGGCTGCTGAACATCCACTGGCACTGGCCGCTGCTGAAAACAATCCAGATCTGCAAACCTTTATCGAATCTTGCCGACAAACCGGCACCTCAGAAGCGGCGCTGGAAACAGCTGAAAAACGCGGTATCGCCACCGGCTTATCAGCTATTCATCCAGTGACTGGACAGCCAGTGCCGATTTGGGTGGCGAATTTTGTATTGATGGGCTATGGCACCGGCGCTGTGATGTCAGTACCGGCCCATGATCCGCGTGATTATGAGTTTGCGGTTAAATATGACTTGCCTATTCAGCAGGTGATTCGGCCGACCGATGACAGTCATGTAGATTTAGCCACAGCGGCTTTTGTTGATAAAGGCATGTTGGTTAATTCCGGTGAGTTTGATGGCCTCGATTTTCAAGCTGCTTTTGACGCCATTGCCGATAAATTAGTCTCTGAGGATAAAGCCGAACGAAAGGTTAATTACCGGCTGCGCGACTGGGGCGTTTCCCGGCAGCGTTACTGGGGAACGCCGATCCCGATTATTTATTGTGATGATTGTGGCGCGGTACCGGTACCAGAAAGTGATTTACCGGTTTTATTGCCAGAAGATGTGGTGGTTGATGGCACTGGTTCACCGATTAAATCGATGCCGGAATTTTATCAGTGCAGTTGTCCAAGCTGCGGCAAACCGGCGACCCGGGAAACGGACACTTTTGATACATTTTTTGAATCCTCTTGGTATTACGCCCGTTTTGCCAGCGCCGATAACGATACGGCGATGCTTGATCAGCGTGCTGATCACTGGTTGCCGGTAGATCAATATATCGGCGGCGTTGAGCATGCCGTACTACATTTACTGTATGCGCGGTTTTTCCATAAATTATTGCGTGATACAGGGCTGGTCAAAGGTGATGAGCCGTTTAAAAACCTACTGACTCAGGGCATGGTGCTGAAAGACGGCACCAAAATGTCCAAATCCAAAGGCAATACGGTCGATCCACAGGCGTTGATTGATCAATACGGCGCTGATACCGCACGATTATTTATGATGTTTGCCGCACCACCGGAATTATCGCTGGAGTGGTCTGATAATGCGGTAGAAGGCGCTAACCGGTTCTTAAAACGGCTGTGGCGGGCGGTGCAGGAGCATACTGTAAACGGTCCGGCTGGAGGTAATCCTGCTAATGACTTGTCATCCGATGCAGTTGATTTACGGCGCTTAGCGCATCAAACACTGCAAAAAGTGACTGATGATCTGGGTCGCCGGCATACCTTTAATACGGCGATCGCAGCAGTGATGGAGCTACTTAACGCGTTAGGTAAATTCAATGCAACCGATACGTCAGCCAAATCGGTACGACAAGAAGTGCTGGAGTTGGCAGTGTTAATGCTGGCACCCATCGTGCCACATATCTGCCATAAATTATGGCAGCAACTGGGACATGAAAATGCTGTGGTTAATGCTGTCTGGCCGGCTGTTGATACGGCGGCGTTGAAGCAAGATAAAATAGAGTTGATGGTGCAGGTCAATGGTAAGCTACGTTCTAAGCTATCAGTCGCCACCAGCGCCAGTCAGGCAGATATCGAAGCGCTGGCGCTGGCCGATGATCATGCCCGGCGGTTTATTGATGGTAAAACAGTGCGTAAAGTAATTGTCGTGCCCGGTCGTCTGGTTAATATCGTGGTTGGCTGATCTAAAGGAACTATGCCATGCAAATGCCCAAAACCCTGAAATTAAGCCTGATAGGTTTATTAACCACGCTGCTGATAGCCTGTGGCTTCCAATTACGCGGTGCGGCTGATGTACCGGAATCAATCCAAACATTATATACGCAGGGCATTAATATTCGTGATGGTTTTGGCTTGCAGCTGAAACGCACATTAAATCGTAATGGCATCGAAGTGCTCAGCGAATATCAGGAAGGCGCGGCATTAATGAGCTTTACCACCAACCGTTTGCAGCGCCGGGTGTTGTCGGTTGGTGTGCAAACCGCCAAGGTGTCTGAATACGAGTTGATCCTGGATGTAGTGTTTGATCTGAGTGATGCCGATCAGAATAAACTGATTGTTAACGAGCGCTTTGAAGCACGTCGTAATTATCAGTTTGATCCACAGTCGGTGCTGGGCCGTGATGCCGAAGAAGAATTGCTACTATCGGAAATGAACGATCAAATAAGCCAAGCGATTTTGCGCAGTTTATCGGCATTAGATTAAATCCGGCGCATGCGCCTTCGCCCAGAACAATTAGCGCATCAACTGCAGTCAGAGTTGTCGTCGGTTTTCGTGATTTCTGGCGACGAAGCCTTATTGGTTGAAGAAGCAGCCGATCAAGTTCGTTCGGCCGCCCGTCAACAGGGCTTTAGCGAACGTGATGTCTGGCATGCTGATGGCCGTTTTGACTGGCAGCAAATCGATAAAGCCGATGCCACTCTGTCTTTATTTGCCAGCAAAAAGTTAATCGAAATCCGTCTGCCCGGTGCAGCGCCCGGCAAAGAGGGCGGCGAGTGGTTTCGACAGTTTGCCGAACAGGCATCACCAGACAGCATGTTGTTACTGATTAGCGGCAAACTGGATGGCAAACAGCAAAAAGCCAAATGGTATCAGGCGCTGGATAAAGCCGGGATTACGGTGCCGGTATGGCCAGTTGATATTGAACATTTACCGCGCTGGATTCAACAGCGTTTGCAGTCACGTAATTTGCAGGCTGGTCCCGCCGTAGCAACATTATTGGCACAACGTCTGGAAGGTAATTTATTTGCCGCCGCCCAGGAAATCGACAAGCTGGCCCTGCTAAGCGCTGATGGCGTTATTGATGAACAATTAGTGCTGGGGAGTGTGGCTGACAGCAGCCGTTTTGAAGCGTTTGGCCTGATGGATGTTGTACAGCAGGGACTAACCGGCAAAATCCCGCGAGTATTGGCTGGTTTGCGCGCCGAAGGCATTGAGGTGATGGCGATATTTTCGGCGGTTTCCTGGTCAGTGCAAAGACTGGCTGATATGGCGCAGCAACTTGCTAGTGGTCAGTCATCGCAGCAGGTTTTCAGCCAGATGCGGCCACCAGTATGGGATAATATGCGCCCGCAAACGCTGCAAACGATTAAACGGCATCCGCCCCGTCGCTGGTTAATGTTTGTCAGCCAGTTAGCAGAGATTGATAAAGCCGCCAAAGGCCATAAAGAAAGTGATGATGCCTGGCGTTTATTAGAAAGACTTTGCCTGCAAATGGCAGCGGTTAAAGTGTTGGAAAAGGTATCCTGAACCGCATTTTTAGAGGATTGAATGTGAATATTGCGCAATATATGCAAACGCTGGGACAGCAGGCCCGTCAAGCCAGCCGGGCGTTGGCGCGCGCCGGCAGTGATCAGAAAAACAAGGCTTTACTGGCGATGGCGGCAGCGATCCGCACTTCTGTAGATCTACTCAAACAGGAAAATGCCAGAGATTTAGAAGCCGGCAAAAATAAAGGGCTGGATACAGCATTATTGGATCGGCTGATGTTGACCGATGCCCGTATTGAAGCGATGGCTGACGGTCTTGAGCAAATTGCTGCTTTGCCGGATCCGGTCGGTGAAATCAGCAATATGACCTATCGGCCATCAGGCATTCAATTGGGGCAGATGCGGGTACCTTTGGGGGTAATCGGCATCATTTATGAGTCACGGCCCAATGTCACCGCTGATGCGGCTGGTTTATGCCTTAAATCCGGTAATGCCACTATCTTACGGGGTGGCAGTGAGGCGATGCATTCCAATCAGGCGATTGCTGCCTGTATTCAGCAAGGTCTGCAAATCGCCGGATTACCTGCCGCCAGTATTCAGGTGGTCGCAACCACTGATCGTGAAGCGGTAGGCCAGCTGATCACCATGCCGCAATATGTTGATGTCATCGTGCCACGTGGTGGCAAAAGTCTGATTGAACGGATAAGTCAGGATGCCCGCGTGCCGGTCATCAAACATCTGGATGGTATTTGTCATGTCTATATCGATGCCGAGGCCGACATTCAAATGGCGCAGGATATTGCTTTTAATGCCAAAAGCCATCGGTATGGTGTTTGTAATGCTATGGAAACGCTGTTGGTACATGAGGCGATTGCCGAGCAAGTATTACCGGATTTAGCCGCACGCTTTCGTAGGGAAGGCGTTGAGTTGCGGGGTTGCCCACAAGTGTTACAAATCCTGCCGGATGCGGTGACGGCTACCGATGCCGACTGGGATACCGAATATTTAGCTGAAGTTTTATCGATTCGTGTTGTCGATAGTCCGGATGCCGCTATGGATCATATTCATCAACATAGTTCTGGTCATACTGAGAGTATTGTTACGCAAAATTATGACACTGCGCGACGGTTTTTACGTGAAGTTGATTCCAGCTCAGTGATGGTCAATGCGTCAACACGGTTTGCCGACGGTTTTGAATATGGGCTAGGCGCCGAAATCGGTATTTCTACCGATAAATTGCATGCCCGTGGCCCGGTCGGTTTGCATGGTTTGACCTCACAAAAATGGATAGTGCTGGGCAGTGGTCAAATCCGCAAATAATCCGCCTGCCATAGGTATTCTGGGCGGTACCTTTGATCCGGTGCATTTTGGCCATCTGCGCAGTGCTCTGGAAGTCTGTCAGCAACTGAATCTGGATCATGTGCGGTTAATGCCTTGTCATGTGCCGCCCCACCGGCCACAACCTCAGGGCAAAGCGGCTGAACGGCGATTGCTATTAGAACTGTCGGTGAAAAGCGCTGCTGAGCTGGTGGTTGATGATCGTGAATTAAATCGTGAAGGCCCATCCTATAGCGTTGATACGCTGCATAGTTTGCGTCAGGAATTCCCGGACAATCCACTGTTTCTGATAATCGGCAGTGATGCTTTTCGGCAGATTGCGAGCTGGTCACGCTGGACTGAGCTTCTGGATTTAGCGCATATCGTGGTGATGCGGCGGGCTGCTGAAGTATTAGACTTATCGCTGGAAGTGCAACAATGGTTAACAGAAAACCATGCTCAGCCTGAAGACAGCGCATTATTGGCTGGTAAAATATGGCCGGTTGATGTGACAGCGCTGGCTATTTCCGCCACCGATATTCGCGCTCAGCGTGCCGCCGGTCAGTCGGTGCAGTTTTTAGTGCCGGAAGCCGTGCTGACTGCCATCGAACAACTGGGTTTATATCCAGCAACATCTTGATGGATGAGCTGTTTTTTATTGTCTCAAAACTCGCCTGGAGCGTGTTAAGTCCCAGCGCTTTCTTTGTCGGGTTAACGCTGCTGGCGCTGGTTTTTCTGTACTGCGGTTATTTGCAAACAGCAAAAACCTTATTGCTGACCATGACGTTGATTGGTTTTACCGTGATGGCCTATCCGGTCGGTGATATCTTGTTGGAAAAACTTGAACAGCGCTTCAGTGTGCCGGCGATATTACCCGAGCAAATTGACGGTATTATTGTGCTGGGTGGCGGTGAACAATTAAAAACCTCACTGAGCTGGCAGGCACCACAATCCGGCGAAGCCGGTGATCGTTATTTAGCGGCGGCTATGCTGGCGCGGCATTACCCGCAAACACCATTGTGGGTTAGTGGTGGCAGTAATTTAGTACAACAACCTCAGCATCACGAAGTGGCAGATATTCACCGACAATTATTACTAATGGCTGGCGTGTCAGCATCAAAAATACATATTGAACAAAATAGCCGTAATACATACGAAAATATTCACAACCTGTTTCAGGTGATCCCTGAGCCTGACGGTCAGTATTTATTGGTGACCTCGGCGTATCATATGCCGCGCAGTATGGGTATTGCCCGTAAACTGGGACTGAACGTGATTGCCTACCCGGTTGATTATCGCAGTCAGCGTGGCGATCAGCGGCAGTGGGATTTTGCTTTATTTGAACATTTAGAGACGCTGGAGCCCGCAATACGAGAATGGTTGGGCCTGACGATTTATTACCTGACCGGCAAAACCAGTCAGTTTTTGCCCGGCCAGCTGACCGGCACAGACGACAACGCCGATGTGCGTTAAACTATCTACCATACGAACTAACGGAGAAGCCGATGCAGGCTGAACAACTGAAATTACTGGTCATTGATGCCCTTGAAGACATCAAAGCCGAAGACATTACCGTTCTGGATGTCACCGGCATGACCGATGTGACTGACTATATGATTATCGCCACCGGTAAATCATCCCGGCAGGTCAAAGCGCTGGCTAATGAAGTAGTCGTGCAAGCCAAAGCGGCGGGTATTATGCCGCTGGGTGTTGAAGGTGAAGATGTCGGGGAATGGGCATTGGTCGATTTGGGTGATGTCATTGCTCATATTATGACGGCGCCGATCCGCGCCACTTATAATCTGGAAAAACTCTGGCGGGTTGAAAATGCTCAGGCGGCAGCGGCAGACGGTGAATGAAACTGACATTGCTCGCTGTCGGCCAAAAAATGCCGCAGTGGGTCAGTGACGGTTATCAGGAGTATACCCGCCGGTTGCCACGCGATTGCAGTTTAAATCTTATCGAAATCGCCCCGGCCAAACGCGGTAAAACCAGTCAGCCGCAGCAATGGATGCAAGAAGAAAGCAAACGGATCCTCAGCTATATTGACGCCAGTGACCATGTGGTTGCGCTGGATGTCATCGGTAAATCCTGGAGTACGCCGGAATTGGCCGATAACCTTGCGGTCTGGCAACAACAAGGCAGTGACGTCAGTTTAGTAATTGGCGGTCCTGATGGGCTGGATCAGACCTGTTTACAACGCGCCAATCAACGCTGGTCCCTGTCGCCCCTGACCTTACCGCATCCGCTGGTCAGAGTGCTGCTGGCCGAACAGCTTTATCGCGCCTGGACAATTTTACAAAATCACCCTTATCATCGCGCATGAATTTACCGCCGATTTATCTTGCTTCGGGATCACCGCGCCGCCGCGAGTTACTGGCGCAGATTGGCGTTAATTTTACCGTCTTGACTATTGACGTTGATGAGTCGATTCATGATCATGAACTTGCTGAGGCTTATGTAAAACGCGTCGCTATCGATAAAGCGCAAGCTGGTTTAACGCTTATCAAACAACAAAACTTGCCGGTACGATCAGTGCTCGCCGCTGATACGGCGGTGATTATTGATAATCAAATCCTGGGTAAACCTGTTGATAGCCAGCAAGCGCGCGTTTTTTTGCAAAATTTATCGGGCCGACAGCATCAGGTGATCAGTTGCGTAGCGCTGGCCACGGATACAAACATAAACGTGCGCAGTCAATTAAATCAGGTACATTTTGCTGAACTCAGTGATGCTGAAATTGACTGTTATGTGGCGACCGGAGAGGGCAGTGACAAAGCCGGTGGTTATGCTGTGCAAGGTTTGGCGGCCCAGTTCATCGTACATATAGACGGCAGTTATTCAGGCATTATGGGCCTGCCGTTATTTGAAACCCGTCAATTGTTGCAGGAAATACCGAATCAATGAGCAGTGAACTACTAATCAATGTCACGCCCAGCGAAACCCGCGCCGCCGTGGTCGAAAACGGCGTGTTACAGGAGGTATTTATTGAGCGTAGTGAATCCCGTGGACTGGTCGGTAACATTTACAAAGGTAAAGTCTGCCGGGTATTGCCGGGCATGCAGGCGGCATTTGTCGAAATTGGTTTAAGCCGCGCGGCATTTTTACATGCTTCAGATATTTCCATCCCCAAAGGCCAGTCCGGTGATTTAGAAGCCAGTGAAGAAACGCCGTCAATTACCAGTTTGTTGCGTGATGGCCAGCAATTGCTGGTGCAAGTTATCAAAGATCCGATGGGCAGTAAAGGCGCAAGATTAACGACGCAATTATCAGTTTCATCTCGCTATCTGGTGTATATGCCAGAGGCCGAGGGTATTGGTATTTCTCTGAAAATAGAAGGCGAAGAAGAGCGTGCACGTTTGAAAAATTGCCTGCTGGCCAAAAGGCCGATAGATAGTGGTGGTTATATTTTACGTACAGCCGCTGAAGGAGTCAGTGACATCGAAATCGCTGCTGATCTGAAATTTTTGCATCGTTTATGGCAGCAGTTGACTGAGCGACGCAAAACATTGCAATGCGGTGAATCGCTTTATCAGGATTTACCCTTAGCTTTACGGGCACTGCGCGATTTATTTTCGCCCGATATCGAACGCATTCGCCTGGACACTATTGACAGTTTTCAAGCAGCACAGCAATTTGCTGAGAGTGTCATGCCGGAGTGCCGGGATCGGCTGGAATGCTATCAGGGGCCCCGGCCACTATTTGATTTGTTCGGCGTTGAAGATGAAATTCAAAAAGCACTGGAGCGTAAGGTACCGCTGAAATCAGGCGGTTATTTGATTTTTGATCAGACTGAGGCGATGACCACGGTTGATGTGAATACTGGTGGTTTTGTCGGTCATAAAAATCTCGAAGAGACCATTTTCAAAACCAATTTAGAAGCCGCGCATGCTATTGCCCGCCAGCTGCGGGTCAGAAATCTGGGCGGTATTATCATTATCGACTTTATCGATATGGAAGAAACAAGTCATCGCGAACAAGTGCTCAGGGCTTTGGAAAAAGCTATGCAGCAGGATCGAGCCAAACATAATATCACCGCGGTATCGGAATTAGGACTGGTCGAAATGACCCGTAAACGCACTCGTGACAGTCTTGGTCATATCCTTTGTGAGCCTTGTCCTTGCTGTCAGGGCAAGGGTTACACTAAAAATGTGGAAACCGTTTGTTATGAGATTTTTCGCGAGATCCTGCGCGAATCCAAACAATATGAAACCCGACAGTTTTTAATTCTGGCATCACAAGATGTTATTGACCGGCTTAATGATGAGGATTCAACTAAAGTGGCTGAACTTGAACAATTAATTGGCAAACCGATCTTGTTTCAAAATGAACCACAATATGGCCGCGAGCAGTATAACGTGGTGCTGATGTAATATGTCTTTGTTTCGTAAAGGATTACACATTGCCTGCCGGCAGTTGATCATTATTGCCGGCGTGGTGGTTGCACTATTGTTGTTATTAATTGGCAGCGGTGTCTGGTTATCTCAGGCAGTGTCTGAGCGTAAAAACGAATTAGCGCAGTGGGCCGGTGAACGGACTGGCTATCAGATTGAAATTGGTGAGGCCAGTTTGTATTGGCTGGATTTTTTGCCCAAGGTGATGTTAGCCGACGTTAGTGTATTAACAGCTCGCAGTCAGCGGCCGGTATTAACCTTTGATAATCTTTATATTGGTGTCGATGTATTTAAGAGCTTGCAGCAGCAACAGGCCGTTATCGATAGCGCGAGTCTTAATGGTCTGCGTCTGGATGTAATGCGTGATGCGAGCGGTCAATTTTCGATACGCGATTTAAATTGGCTGCCGGTTGATGGTTCGCAATGGCAGGTCATGCTGGCGGGTTTGCAACAATTGCATTTGCAAGATATTGCGCTAAATTATCAGGATGCTTATCAGCCATCACTAAGCGGGCATTATCAATTACATCAAGCCAGCTTTAGCCAATCTGGTAAATTGCTGGCGGCTGATATCAATCTGACCCTGCCGCAGCATTTAGGTCAACAACTGACGGTTAGTGGTGAAATACTGCGTGAGGGGCAAAACTTCCCTGAATGGGAAATTAACCTTGATGGCAACCAGTTACAGTTTGCCGCTTTGCTGGACGGACAGCAGCTAAACGGCGTTGGCATCAATCAGGGACGCGGCGATCTGCGAATGACCGCCAGTAAACAAGCCGGTGAAATAATCGCTAACGGCATGTTACGCATGCAAAATAGTCATTTTATTCGTCTTGATTCAGGGAATGATGAGAAGACACCGCCGCCGCTAACAGTCGATTATCTGGATAGTGAATTTCACTGGCGGCAAGCGGGCCAGCGCTGGCAGTTGGATCTGCCATCACTGGCTATGGCAGTTAATGGCGAAGCCTGGCCGCAAAGCCAATTACGGGCCAGTTTTGATCCAGATACCGGCACTCAACTGCAAACCAATTATGTAAGGCTCAGTGATGTCAGTACTGCAGCTGCTCTGGTTGATGCTGCGCCTGACTGGTTAAAAACCTATGCGCCAGCCGGTGATATCAAAGATATGCAGCTAAGCCTCAATGAAAATCAGCAGATTAAACAATTAAAAGCTACTGTCAATGAGCTTGGCTTTAAGGAAAATGGCGATATTCCCGGGATCTCTGGGCTTAGTTTTTCGCTGGACTGGACAGAACAACAAATTTTTACCCAAATCGACAGTCAGGATGTGGCTGTGTATGCCAAAAACTGGTTACCCGATACGGTGTACTTTGACTCGCTCGATGGCAGCTTACGATGGCGGCCGGCGACAGCTGGCGGCCAGCTGAGCATTGAAAGTTTGCAACTGGTTAATGAAGATCTTAATGTCCGTCTCGATGGTAACTTAAATCATGCAACCACCCGGCAGGCAGATTTAACATTGACCCTGGCGGATTTTAATGTGGTTAACTGGTTAGCCTATGTGCCGAAGCGAGTAATGAAGCCAAAATTTATCAAGTGGGCAGAGGATGCTTTTGTGGCCGGCCGGATTAGTCAGGGTGAGATAAAACTACAGGGAGACCCGGCGGCATTTCCATTTGATCAGCAAACTGATGCCGGCAAATTCTCGCTGCAACTCACAGTTAATGATGTTGAGCTTCATTATGGTGATGGCTGGCCTAACCTTGAATCAGTCAATGGTCAGCTATTGGGTAGTGGCAATGATTTACAAATCAACACTGACAGCGGGCGTATTGCCGGATTTGAATTGTCGGACGTTAAAGCTAGTATCACGCATTTAGTTAAAGGCTTACCAGAGCTGTCGCTTGAGGGTGTGCTCCTAGGAAAGACGCAGCAGGGACTGCGTTTTTTGAAAAATAGTCGGCTGGCACCGCGTTTTGGCCCGATTGCCGATTGGCTGGCGATTGACGGTAATACACAGCTAAAATTGGATCTGCAGGTGCCATTGCTGGCTCCCGATGTGACGCAGGTGCAGGGAGAAATTTTCTTGCAGAATAACCGGATGGTACTGTCCGGCTTGTCGACATTACCAATAGAGCAACTCAGCGGGAAAATCAATTTTAATAATGAGGGCTTATCAGCCGAACAATTAAATGCACAAATCCTCGGTGAGTCTGCAGCTATTACCATTGCGCCTTATGATAATCGAATCCGAATACAGATCAACAGTGCCTTTGATGTAGCGGGATTTGCCAATAACTGGCAGTTGGATTTACCGGTTGGAATATCTGGGCGTAGCGACTTAACCGCTAATATTGATATCACCGAAACACAGCCCGGTGATTTTTCTTTAGAAATAGTGTTGAATAGCGATTTGCAAGGCATCACCATAGATCTGCCAGTACCTTTCAATAAACCTGCGCAAAGTCGTTTACCGCTGCAAGTAAGTCTATTGCCTGAAGAGGCACTGCGTATTGATTTGCAGCTGGCTGGCTGGTTTAGTGCGGCTGCGGAAGTTGCCGACAGCAAACTGCGTGCAGCCATTGTATTGGGTGAACAGACAGCACGCCTGCCGGCCAGCGGTATTAATATTTCCGGCCAGTTGCAATCGTTATCAGCATCCGATTGGCAGCAATGGTGGCAGCAAAACCGGCGCAAAGATAAAGATAGCAAATGGCAAGTGGATAGCATTGACCTGCGGTTTGGAGAGCTTCAATGGCATTCAATACAATTAACCGATCTGGCCTTAAATGTGCGTCGTGAGCCGGCAGTCTGGCAAATCAAGCTGGCTGCTAATCAATTACAAGGTGATATTAACTGGCCGGTCAGCGGCGATAGCCTGCCGATCTTAGATTTTGACTTTGTAAATTTACCGCTGCCCGATAATGCTATCGGGGCCAAAAATAAAGCCAATCTGCCGAATTTATGGCCTGGTTTCCAGCTTAATATTGATAATTTAGTACTTGATGAGATGAAACTGGGCCGTTTGCAAGCACATGCCGAACGTGATGCATTACGCTGGCAACTGGTATCAGCAAGTTTGCAATCGCCGACGTTACAAGCAACGGCCACGGGTGACTGGCGACGTACAGATGATGGTGATAACAGTCAACTGAGTTTGCAATTAAACAGTGACGAATTAGCTAACTTGCTGGTGGATTTAGGCTATCAGGGAGCGATATCGGCCAGACGGGTTAATGTTGAGGGTGACTTTAGCTGGTTGGATGCCCCGTTGAACTTCAGCCGTCGTGAATTACGTGGTCAAATGCAGCTGAATGTTGGCAATGGTGAACTGAAGGATGTTGAGCCGGGCGCTGCCGGCAGGATTTTTGGTTTACTCAGTTTTACTGCGATTCCGCGTCGGTTGTCACTGGATTTCAGTGACTTGTTTGGTTCGGGTTTTAGTTTTAATAGTATCACTGGCCATTTTGATTTTGCCAATGGGCTGGCAACCACCAATAATCTGCAGATGCGCGGTGACAGTGCTTTAGTTTCGGTAAGCGGGCCGATAAATCTGCTGGAACGAACCTATGATCAAACCGTACAAATCACCCCTCGTGTAGCATCGAGCTTACCTTTAGCTGGTGCTGTTGCTGGCGGCCCTGTCGGGTTGGGTATTGGTACCGCCATTTTTTTTGCAGATAAGTTGGTCAGTAATCTATTTGGTACCGAAATTGTCGATTTTATTACCTATCGTTATCAATTAACCGGTCCTTGGGATGCGCCGGAAATGACGCTGCAAACAGCAGACCCACCTTGATGTCTGTTATCATCAACAGTTTATTCAACGACGCGATAGGTAATGACTGCAAGCAACTTTGATGTTTTGGAAGCCGAATTATTGCAACCAGCAGAATTGCAACTAACGGATTTACAGCAGGCACTCAGCGTAACGATGCTGCCGGGCGTTGATTATGCTGATCTGTATTTTCAGCGCTCGCGATCTGAAAACTGGCTTTTGGAAGAAGGTATTATCAAAGATGGCGGTTTTCATTTAGATCAGGGTGTTGGCGTTCGCGCCTGTAGCGGTGAAAAAACCGGTTTTGCCTACTCCGATGTACTTAATAAATCGGCATTATTGAATGCCTGCCAGGCAGCGCGGGCAGTTGTCAAAAGCGGTCAGCAAGGCCAGCTAAAAATGCCATCATCAGTCAGCGCACCGGCTTTTTATCAAAATATTGATCCAATTTCTGCGATGACGGCTGAAGCCAAACTTGAACTACTGCGGGCGGCTGATACGGCAGCGCGGGTTGCCGATCCACGTGTAAAAAGAGTTACCGTCAGCCTTGCCGGTGAAGTGGATCAGGTGCTGATTCTGGCCAGTGACGGCACACTGGCAAGCGATATCCGGCCGTTAATTCGGATGAATGTCAGTGTCATTGTTGAAGCCAACGGTCGCCGTGAACGCGGCAGTGCCGGTGGTGGCCGACGTTTGGATTACCGATATTTTGCTGATAATGACCTGCCGCAGGTCTACGCTAAAGAAGCTGTGCGTCAGGCGCTGGTGAATCTGGAAGCCGTCGATGCGCCAGCTGGCAGCATGCCGGTAGTATTGGCCTCGGGCTGGCCGGGTGTGTTATTGCACGAAGCGGTTGGCCATGGTTTGGAAGGTGATTTTAACCGCCGCGGCAGCTCTACTTTTTCGGGCCGGATGGGCAAAAAAGTGGCGTCGGACTTATGTACGGTTGTTGATGACGGCACTCTGCAGGATCGTCGTGGTTCTTTATCCGTTGATGATGAAGGTACACCAACAGAGTCAACCACTTTAATCGAAAATGGTCGGTTAACGGGCTATATGCAGGACAAGCTTAATGCGCGGCTGATGGGCATGCAGCCAACCGGTAATGGCCGACGTGAATCCTACGCACATTTACCGATGCCAAGAATGACCAACACTTATATGTTGCCCGGGTCGCATGATGCACAAGAAATTATTGCTTCGGTGAAAAAAGGTATTTATGCCGTGAATTTTGGCGGTGGCCAGGTGGATATCACTTCTGGCAAATTTGTATTTTCCAGCAGCGAAGCCTATTTGATAGAAAACGGCAAAGTGACCCGGCCAGTAAAAGGCGCCACTTTGATTGGTAATGGTCCTGATGTGATGAACCGAATCAGTATGGTTGCTAATGATTTACAGTTAGATAGCGGTATCGGTAATTGTGGTAAAGAAGGCCAGAGTTTGCCGGTGGGCGTTGGTCAGCCGACTTTGAAAGTTGACAAGCTTACGGTGGGTGGTACCGCGTAGCCGCTTGTGTTTGCCATTAGTGCGGTTTGGGCTGGATATTAATTTATGCGGGTTACTTTTCAGATTTAGGTTTACTGGTGTGTTGCAAACCACGTCTGGCTTAACTTGCCTGCTGGTCAGGCATTACCGCTAAAGCCAATTATTAAATGGCGGTTAGCATAGTGCATTGCAAGATATGCCGGCTTGAGTGAAAATTTGGCTATCCAAAATCTGGCAAGCCGATAAACTATCAAGCAAGTTGTTCCGTAATGGTGCCTGGCACCAAAACAGTGCTTTACAGGTTTTTATGCACAAAAATGGTGCGATTAACCCGGGTGCTTGCACCTAAATGGTTGATTTCAGTGCATTGCCAAGTTGGCAAGCTTTGTGCTGTTATTTGAATTGAGTTTTTGAAGCACCCGGCGGTGCAATTTTAATTTGGAGAATTTACATGTCAGTCGAAAATGTTTTACAGATGATGAAAGACGAGGACGTCAAGTTCGTCGATTTCCGTTTTACCGACACCCGTGGTAAAGAGCAACACGTATCTTACCCGGCACATGCCATCGATGAAGATACTTTCTCAGAAGGCGTGATGTTTGACGGTTCATCTGTTGCCGGTTGGAAAGGTATTAACGAATCTGACATGATTTTGATGCCGGATGCGACAACAGCAGTCATGGATCCATTTATGGATGACAGCACTATGATCGTCCGCTGCGATATCGTTGAGCCTGCCACGATGCAAGGTTACGAGCGGGATCCTCGGAGTGTTGCCAAACGTGCTGAAGCTTACCTGGAATCGACTGGCTTAGCTGATACGGCATTTTTTGGCCCAGAACCAGAATTCTTTATCCTTGACGATGTGCGTTGGGGGAGCAATATTTCCGGTTCTTTCTACAAGATCGATTCTTCTGAGTCATCATGGAACACTGAAAAAGTATTCCCGGATGGTAATATGGGTCACCGGCCAAGCATTAAAGGTGGTTATTTCCCGGTACCACCAGTCGATTCTTTGCAAGATATCCGTTCAGCCATGTGTTTGACCATGGAAGAAATGGGCCTGATTACTGAAGTCCATCACCATGAAGTTGCCACAGCCGGTCAATGCGAAATAGGTACTAAATTCAATACCTTAGTTCGTAAGGCAGACGAAGTACAAATCCTCAAATATGTGGTGCATAACGTTGCACACGCTTACGGCAAAACAGCGACCTTTATGCCTAAGCCACTGGTCGGTGATAACGGTAGTGGTATGCACGTGCATCAATCACTGGCCAAAGCAGGCGATAACCTGTTTACCGGTAACAAATACGGTGGCTTGTCAGAAACGGCCTTGTTCTATATCGGCGGTATTATTAAACATGCCAAAGCGCTGAATGCTTTCACCAACCCGGGCACCAACAGCTACAAGCGTCTGGTACCCGGTTTTGAAGCACCGGTCATGCTGGCTTATTCAGCCCGTAATCGCAGCGCGTCAATTCGTATTCCATTTGTCAGTAACCCTAAAGGTCGTCGTATTGAAGTGCGCTTCCCTGATCCCTCTGCTAATCCATACCTAGCATTCTCAGCGATGATGATGGCCGGCCTGGACGGTATTAAAAATAAGCTCCACCCGGGCGATGCCATGGACAAAGATTTGTATGATCTGCCGGCAGAAGAATCTAAACTGATCCCAACGGTATGTCATGCCTTGGATCAGGCGCTGAATGAGTTAGATCAGGATCGTGGCTTTTTGACTGAAGGCAGTGTATTCACCGACGATATGATTGATGCTTATATCAAACTGAAAATGGAAGAAGTCACCCGTTTGCGTATGGAAACGCATCCGGCAGAGTTTGATTTGTACTATAGCGTCTAAGCTTCGTTACAATGTTCAGCGAAACGCCTCCTCTGCGGAGGCGTTTTTGTTTGGGGTTTTGGCTTGCGCCAGCTTTAAAGCTGGCCTATATTAAAGCCATGAAATATTTGACTTTATTACTGATTTTGGTCTCAGGCACGGTATCTTCTGAGGTATATCGATGGCTGGATGAAAATGGCAATACGGTTTATTCGGACCAGCCGGTAGAAAATGCCGAACAAATTGTTTTGCCTGAGGCATCTATTTATTCACCGGTGATTATGCCGCCGCTTGAAGAAACTGCCGACGATGCCGAAAAGGCAGAAGATGCGGCTGCCGAAGATGATGCGTTAGCGCCAGCACCCAATTACCAGTTACAAATCGCCAGCCCACAGGATGATGAGACGCTACGAGTTAATAATGGTAATCTGACGGTTAATATTCAGATTCGGCCAGCACTAAGCCAAAAGCGTGGTGATATGATTCAGCTGCGGATGGACGGCCGGCCTTATGGTCAGCCGAGTGCTGGACTGAGTTTCAATCTGGCCAATGTCGATCGCGGCACCCATACCTTGTCAGCGGTAGTGATGAATGCCCGCGGTGAAGAGCTGGCACAAAGCGTGACTATCAAATTTCACTTGCAACGTAACAGCATTTTGTTGAATCCACGTACCCGCAATAATCCGCCAGGTGTCTTACCTGGGCAAAGGCAAATTCTGCCGACACGTCCCGCCAATAATATGTAATCAGGCTGTGCACTAAAACGGTGCATGCAATGATCGCTGGTGGGATTTAAAGCTAATAAAACTGCCACATATATTCTGAAATAAAAATTAAATAACAATAAATCCAATTACTTAAAAAATTTATTTATTGTTTAACTAATAAGTTGGATTGGATTTTGCAGATAGCAAATCAATGAACCGCGATGAACTACCTATGAACCAGAATCTATTTGCCTGCAGTGATGTGCTGGAAAATCTCACGACAGCGGTTTTGGTGTTGGATCGACAGTATCGTGTTTGTTATATCAATACCGCGACTGAGATCATGTTTGAGATCTCACAACGCCAGGCTGAACATATTCCGTTTCAAATGCTGCTGCCCGGTGAAACCCGTTTACTCGGTTCACTGCAACGGGTAATAAGCAGTGGTCAGGCCTTAATTGAAAGGGAAATCCCGTTGTTTTTGCCGCCCAGTGGCGAGATTGTCGTTGATTGTTCAATCAAGCTGCTGGATTTGCAGGTGCCTTATATTTTGCTGGAATTAGCGCAGCTGGATTATCAGCAACGCATCAATCGCGATGAAAATTTGCATACCCAACAGCAAGTGGTTCGTGGTCTTGCCCATGAAATTAAAAATCCACTGGGTGGTTTACGTGGCGCCGCACAATTACTGGAGCGACAACTCGATTCCGATGATTTAAAGGAATATACTCGCATCATTATCAGTGAGGCAGATCGGCTGCAAAATCTGATGAACCGAATGTTGGGGCCTTATCAACAAACCGAAAAAACCGCCGTCAATATTCATGAAGTGCTGCAGCGGGTCCGACAGCTAGTTGACATCGAAGTCGATGAGCGGCTGCGATTTATTGCCGATTACGATCCCAGTATTCCAGATCTCATTGCTGATTTAGATCAATTGATTCAGATCTTCTTGAATATCGTTCGCAATGCAGTGCAGGCCATGCATGGTCGCGGCATCATTCGATTACGTACCCGCATTCAACGTAATTTAACCATTGATAAACAATTTTACCGGCTGGGTGTGCTTATTGAGATTGAAGATGATGGTCCCGGCATTGCCAAACAATTACAAGACAGTCTGTTTTACCCGCTGGTTACCGGGCGGGCCGATGGCACCGGGCTTGGTCTGTATTTGGTGCAAAATCTGGTGCAGCGTAATAGCGGCACGGTGCTGTGCAACAGCCATCCCGGGCAGACTATTTTTTCTGTTATTTTCCCCCTTGGAGTCAAATAATCGTGGTCGCTAAAGCAATCGCATGGATAGTCGATGATGACCGTTCAATTCGTTGGGTGCTACAGAAAGCTCTAGAAGCGGTGGATATCACCGTAAAAGCTTTTGAGAATGCTGATCTGGCATTAGAGCAATTAAAACGAAATCAAGAACTGGGCCCGGATGTACTGGTCAGTGATATTCGCATGCCAGGCATGGATGGTCTGCAGTTATTGGCAGATATACAACGCCGGCAGCCGGATTTACCGGTGATCATCATGACGGCTTATTCGGATTTGGACAGTGCCATATCGGTCTATGAAGGTGGCGCCTTTGAGTATTTACCGAAGCCATTCGATGTTGATGAGGCCGTTGATCTAGTACAACGCGCTATTAACCATCACCGTCAGCAACATGCCAATCCCACTGAAGACATTAACCTTGGCGCCGAAATAATTGGTGAAGCGCCAGCCATGCAGGAAGTTTTTCGGGCGATTGGCCGGCTGGCACGATCCAATATCACAGTATTGATTAATGGCGAATCCGGGACGGGTAAAGAGTTAGTCGCGCACGCGCTGCACAAACACAGTCCGCGGCGTAATGCACCGTTTATTGCCTTAAATATGGCAGCGATTCCTCGCGAGTTATTGGAATCAGAACTATTCGGTCATGAAAAAGGCGCTTTTACCGGTGCCCATGCCTCACGAAAAGGCCGTTTTGAACAAGCCCATGGCGGCACACTGTTTTTGGATGAAATTGGCGATATGCCGATTGAATTGCAAACCCGTTTACTAAGGGTGCTTTCTGATGGCGAGTATTTTCGCGTTGGCGGTCATAGTGCGGTTAAAGCGGATGTCAGAATAATTGCTGCCACCCATCAAAATCTGGAGCAACGTGTCGAGCGGGGCGATTTTCGCGAGGACTTATTCCACCGCTTGAATGTGATCCGAATTCACACCCCGGCATTACGTGAACGCCGCGAAGATATTCCGGCGCTGGTGGGGTATTTCCTCAGTAAAGCTGCGCGTGAGTTGAATATGGCGAATAAGTCAGTGGCCAGTGACGTCGAGCAATATATGGCGCAATTGCCGTGGCCGGGTAATGTACGGCAACTGGAAAATGTATGTCGCTGGCTGATGGTAATGTCACCCGGGCAAATTGTGCAGATGGAAGACTTGCCGGTGGAGCTATCGGCAGAGGGCGGCGGCGATCATACCCGGCGCAATAGTGACTGGCAGCAATTGTTTCGCCAATGGGCAGCTGGGAAAGCACTGAGTGGTCAGGAAGGGGCGCTTGCCGATGTGGTGCCGATGGTCGAACACATTCTGATGGAAGTTGCTTTGGAAAAAACCGCCGGCAAACGCCAGGAGGCTGCAAAGTTATTAGGCTGGGGGCGCAACACGCTAACCCGTAAACTAAAAGAGAACTAGGACTCGTCTAGCTTTCATAATCATGACTGCTGGCGGTGATAAATAAATAATCTATTACAATCGGCCTTGCACGCTAAGCCTTTGCTATGTATACTTTGCGACTTGTTCAGGTGCGGGGTGGAGCAGCCTGGTAGCTCGTCGGGCTCATAACCCGAAGGTCGTTGGTTCAAATCCAGCCCCCGCTACCAAT
>JAVVFF010000165.1:0-3494 GCA_032250995.1 Methylophaga sp.
ATTCACCGGTGCTGGTCATCAGCCATAACGTCGCCCAGATGATCAGCGCACCCAGCACCAACATCAGCAGCATTTGTTTGGCAAAATCGCCAAAAAATACCGCCGGTGTGCTTCGGTTAAAACCAAATTTATCTTCCATCACAAAGGTCTTAAACCAACTGGTCGGCAACTCTAACAACGAGCCAATCACCAAAAAACTGAGCACAAACAAAATCCCGGTGACAGTCGCCGACAGATCCAGACTTTGCCAAGCACCGGAAAGCCAGGCCAAGCCACCCCCCAAAGTCCAGGCCAGTAGGATTACCGCGCCATACAAAGCTTCAGTGCGTTTAAACTTGCCTTTGGCAACGCTGTAATCAGCGGCTTTCTGGTGCGCTTCGAGACTGATTTGCTCGCTGAAAGCCGGCGGTACTTGGTCGCGTTTCGCCAGCACATGACGTTTTTGGCGAAGTGACAGCCAAATTTCAACGCCAGTCATCAGCAATAAGGCAATTACAAATACCCAGGTAAATTCATTCATCATGTTTCAAACCAATTAAATTTCTAAAATGTGTAGTGCAGAGTAGCCTTTGATACAATCGCTGGCAATATAGTTCACCCCTCGCCGGCAGCAGAAAGACGGAGATCATGGCTAAAAACAAAAATAACCTTATCTGGATCGACCTGGAAATGACCGGTCTGGACACTAATAACGATTATATAATTGAAATTGCCACCGTTGTCACCGACAGCGAACTTAACATACTCGCTGAAGGCCCGATCATCGCCATCAAACAGCCCGATGCGATTCTTGATGGCATGGATGAGTGGAATACCAAACAGCATAACCGCTCAGGTTTGGTTGATCGGGTGCGCAATAGCACCTACAACGAACAGCAGGCCGAAACCGAAACATTAGCATTTCTGCAGCAATACGTGCCTGCCAATGTCTCGCCGATGTGTGGCAACAGTATTTGTCAGGATCGCCGCTTTATGGCGCGCTGTATGCCGACACTGGAAGCCTATTTTCATTATCGTAATCTCGATGTCAGCAGCCTGAAAGAACTGGCGCGCCGCTGGGCACCGAAAGTCGATAAAGCTTTTAAGAAAAAATCCTCACATCTGGCCATGGACGATATTAAAGACTCGATTCGTGAATTACAGCATTATCGAGAATATATGATGAAACTACCCGCAACTGAATAAGAGTCCGTTGATCATCTGTTTCACAACGATTTCACGATAGTCGATCGACACTTTGCGGTGAAATTCCATGAAGCGCTGATATGGCCCATCAAAAGCCCCATTTACCCGAAAAAATCTGCATTGTCTGTCAGCGACCATTTAGCTGGCGCAAAAAATGGGTAGCCTGCTGGGATGACGTCAAATACTGCAGCGAGCGTTGTCGCCGCCAGCGGAGCAGCACATGACATTCTCTGACGGTTTCCCAAAAAACATGGTGCTGCTCGACTGCGAAACCACCGGCGGAAATGCACTGAGGGATCGGATGACCGAACTGGCGCTGATTTTTGTCGAAAACGGCGCAATCACCGGCCGCTGGCAACAGCTATTTAATCCCGGCCAGCGTATTCCACCGTGGATCACCGGACTGACCAGCATTACCGATGTCATGGTCGCCGGCCAGCCAACTTTTGCAGAACTCGCCGAAACCATTCAAAACCTGCTGGCCGATAACGTACTGGTCGCCCATCATGCACGCTTTGATTATGGTTTTTTGCGCGCTGAATTTCAGCGGGCTGGTATCACCTTTCTCGGCAAAACCCTATGTTCTGTGAAACTCAGCCGGCACTTTTATCCAGAGGCGCGGCGCCATGGCATTGATGCCATTGTCGCCAGACTGGGCATTACTATCGAAAACCGCCATCGCGCGATGGATGATGCCGATGTCATCGGCCAGTTATTCTCACAAATCAGCGCGGATTATCCCACGGCGGAAATCCAGCAAGTCTGCCAGCAACTGATGCAGCAAACCCGCCTGCCCAGCCAGTTGGCTCCGGCCGAAATCGACAAACTACCGGAATCACCTGGCGTCTACTGGTTTTACGATGAAAACGGCGCCCTGCTGTATATCGGCAAATCCATCAATATCAAACAACGGGTGCTCAGCCATTTTGCCTCGCAAAACAGTTCACGCAGCAGTGAAATGCAGCAACAACTTAGCGCGATCGACTTTACCGAAACACCATCTGATTTTGGTGCGCAATTACTGGAAAACCAGCTGATTAAATCGGAAACGCCGTTGTATAACCGCCGCCAAACCAAAGCTAAACGGCTGTTTCAACTGGCGCTGTCCACCGATAAGCAAGGTTATCAGCGGGTACATATTGAGATGGCTGATCTCAGCCAGCCACCGGAATTCACCAACCGTTTTGGCTTGTTTCGCAGCCAGAAGCAGGCACTGAAAAAGTTATTACAACTGGTCAGTGACCATCAACTCTGTCAGCAATTAACCGGTCTGGAGCCAGCCAAAAAAGGCAGTTGTTTTGGTTTTCAGCTACATAAATGTAAAGGTGCCTGCGCCGGTCATGAACCAGCCGCTATTTATAACCTGCGATTGCAATCGGCGCTGAGCGGCCTGAAAAATCAGGTCTGGCCGTGGTCAGGACCGATTCTGGTCAAAGAATTAGCAATCGATGGGGATGATGATAAAAGCCACTATCATCTAATCGACCAGTGGCTGTATCTCGGCCGGGTTAATGATGCCGATAGTGCCCAACAACGGCTGTCAAAAATTGCCGATACACCGCAATATTTCGATTTGGATGCCTATAAAATTCAACTGCGTTTTTTGCTGAAACTGAAACCTAAACAACTGCAAATCCAACCGATCCCACAAATTACTGAGGTATGGTCATGAACCGAACACACCAACTCTTGGGCTATGCCGGTCTGATTCCATTTATCGGGCTTGCCCTGCTTAATGCTTTCGGTGGTTATCCCGCCAGCAGTGAATGGTTACTGACCTATGCGGCATTAATTTTCAGCTTTCTCGGCGGCCTGCTGTGGCTGGTGTCGATGCAATATGAATTGCCGAAACATGTACCGCTGGTCAGTGTTGGTTTGATGCTGTGGGCCTGGTGCTGGTTATTATGGCCGGCCTTTAACTGGTTCTGGCTGGCTGCCTGGTCATTTCTGGGTTTGTGGTTATACGAAAAGTTTTATCTGGGATCAGTCTACAGTCCGGCATTTCTTCGAATGCGTGCCCAGTTATCACTGATTGCCGCACTGAGCCTTATCGCAGCGGCACTGATTCATTAATGACCGATAAACGTTCACGTTTATTACTGATCTTCGGCGATCAATTAAATCGCGACAGTTTGCTGTTTGAACAATTTAATCAACAAACCGACCAACTGCTGATGGCCGAAGTCAGCGGCGAATCGGCTGAGGTCATGTCCAGCAAACAACGCACCGTGGCGTTTTTATCGGCTATGCGCCATTTTGCAAAAGATCTGCAAGCTGAAAAACTGCCACTGCATTACTACGCTTTGGAA
>JAVVFF010000166.1:0-3425 GCA_032250995.1 Methylophaga sp.
GCTGCCAATGTGGGTTGATTAATTTTTGTACAGCAAAGATCCACAGCCCCTAGCAACTGCCGCTATGCAATAAAACATCATTTAACCTATTGATATAAATTGTAAAATCAATCATCTAAACATTGTCAACAAAAAATAATATTTGTAATTCAGCAACTTAGGTATTATTATTTGCCGTGTTGGTTAAGTTTTTTTAGCTTTCGGCGAACCAGTTCCCCACTTTCGCCGATTTGCTCTAACCAGCAGGTTTGACCACATCTTGCTCCTCGAGCCCTCTGTTGTCCCCCCAAATCCTAAAGCTTTTTTAACGCGGTTTTAACTGCGTTTCAGCCGCCATTGGCATGCCAGGTTTTTGTCATGTCCTGGCTGCTTTTTGCTTTTTTTTATCAATGGAGAAAAACTTAAAGTGCTGAAGTATGCGATTTTATCGGTTTCATTAATCACGGTGATGGCGGGTGCCATGATTGCGCCTGCCGTTGCCTCAATAGCCGCGGCTTTTCCTGAAGCCACCGCGCTGCAAATAAACGTCCTCACCTCATTACATGCCGGCATGGTGGTGCCGTTTTCTTTTATATCCGGATATCTAGTCAGAAAATATTCCAAAAAGAATATTCTGATTGTCTCACTGATCCTCTATTTAATAGCCGGTTTGGGCGGCGCAGTTTCACCCGATATCTGGTTTATGCTGGCAACACGTGCCCTGTTAGGCATTTCGGTGGGTTTAATGATTCCGATTTCACTGACATTAATCTCTGATAATTATCATGGTGAAGAACGTACCCAGACACTGGGTTTGCAGAGTGCTGCAACTAATTTAGGGGGCATCATCGCTATTTTAGTATCCGGTACTTTGGCTATGTATGGTTGGGAATATTCTTTCATGGCCTATGGCATGGCTGCACCGATTTTGTTGCTGGTGCTACTCATTTTGCCCAATATCAAACCCGCGCCTTACGTTAAAGACTCGGCTAATAATCGTTTTGAACCCAGGATATTTTTACTGGCAATTTATATGATATTGACCTTTGTAGTGTTTTTCGGCATACCATCAAATATGGCGCTCTTTCTCAAAGAGCTGGATGTCACCAATACGGTTCTTAACGGGATTATTATTGCGACATGTTCGGTAGGTGGTTTCCTGGGCGGGCTGTCACTGGCCTATTTCCGTAAGAAATTCAAAACTTTCTTCGTACCGCTGCAAGTCACTTTTATGGCGATTGGCTTTTCGCTCATCGTGTTCTATGACCAATCACTTTATGCAATGGGATTGGGTGTGTTGATCTTAGGTTTTGGCTACGGCAGTACCGTACCGGTAATCTTTGATAGTGCCAGCAAAATCACCACGGGCAATGCAGCGGCTATGGCCACGGCATTGCTGGTCAGCAGTATTTACCTAGGTCAGTTTATTTCGCCGGTTTTACTGGGTACCGTTTCCCGTATGTTCGGTGATGGTAGTGTGCATTTCTCCTATCTGATGATGGCGCTGGCGCTGATTTTTGTTGCCGTAATGTTAATGATTAACAAATTTATGCACATTACCGGCATTAATCGCTGGCTGTCACGTAACAGCTCCAAGCGTTTGTTTGCCGAGATCAGTACCCAGCAAAGTGATTTGCAAAATTCAGTTCGTGAGCTTAACCAGCGAATTGATCAACTGCAGGTCAACAAGAATCAGCAATCTATCGAAAAACTTACCACGCTGGTCGAGCAGTTACATCAGAAAATTGAACTGCAACAACGCAATCAGCAAACGCAAAACTAATTCGGATATCGAGGTAATTATGAATAATAAAGTTATCGCTTGCCTGGATGGCTCTTCAATGGTGGCATCGGTTGCTGATGCCGGCGCCTGGGTCAGCAAAACATTGTCAGCCCCGCTAACACTAATCCATGTGCTTGATCATGAAGCGCAAGCACACGATCAGGCAGCTAAAAATGCTGAAACCATTCCACATCAAACCAGCCGCATGCTGGCAAAGCTTGCCAGTATTGAAGATCAGCAAAAGCTGCTGAGTCGTGAACGAGGCCAGTTAGTGCTAGATTTTGCTCATGACCAGATTCAAGAAAACCATCAAATTGAGGCAAAAAAACGGTTGATTGAGGGTGAGCTGGTAGATGTACTTGGCGATCTTAGTGAAGAAACCAGAGTATTGGTTGTCGGTAAACGCGGTGAATCGGCTGCTAATGAAGATTTGGGTGGGCATTTAACTAAACTTATCCGTGCCAGTCATCGGCCAACCATGGTAGTCACCGAACCCTTCACACCGCCGACCAAAGTCTTACTGGCTTTTGATGGTAGCGAAACCATGATCAAAGCTATTAATACGGTTGCCAACAGCCAACTATTCAAAAACCTGGAATGTCATGTCGTTATGGTTGGCGCTGAAACAGATGAGCACAAAGAGCAACTCCAGTGGGCAGAAAATACGCTGGCAGAAAACGGCCTTAAAACCCAGGTGCAATTGTTAGTTGAAACGGATCTGGAAAAAACCCTTAATCAATACGCTCAAAAAGTCGGAATTAATATGATGGTCATGGGCGCATATAGTCATACCCGGTTACGGCAATTAATGATGGGCAGCCATACAGCCACACTGCTTCGAGAAACTAACATTACCTTATTGATATTACGATAAACCGCTTTGCTTACCAACGCAGCTGAATAGTGTTGAAATTCGGTTTCAACCATTCAGCTGTTTTTTTTGGCCTTAACTTGAGATAAACCGCCCATTATCGAGCAGTTTTTTTCGCTATCCCGAGACAGTCGCATTAAAATGCAACCACCTGCCAGCACTAAAAGAGAGAATTTATGACCGATACAAATCAACCCAATACACTGTTCATCGAAGTGACAGGCGCCGGATTACCGGAAGTTGATGGCTTATATATTCCATCAGAAGCACCACCGCAAAAATCAGAATCCGGCACCCTATCCAGTCAAGGTTATTGGAATGGCAAAATGGCCTGGGATCGCGCTGATGGCAAAGCCGAAAGAAGCCCGGCAATTTCGTACTCAAACAGCTATAAAGCCTGGCGTATTTCCCGTCTTGATGGGCATCTTGCCTACGAAATCACCTGCGATGATGCATTGCCGCCAACTGATCGTGCGTGGAATGTTTACAAAATGGGCGTAGCCCCGGCGCCAAAAGTCGACATTCATTACGTTGATCCGAGACAACCTTGCCCAGAACCCAATGTGGTATTTGTGTTAGGCGGCCCCGGCGCCGGCAAAGGCACCATGTGTGAACTGGCTGAAATCCAGCTTAATTGGACTCATCTATCAACCGGCGACCTGCTGCGTGCTGAACAACAAGCCGGCGGCCCAACCACTGAAATCATCAAAGAATATATCGCTGCCGGTAAGCTGGTACCCAATGAAATTGTCGTGCGTCTGCTGAAAGATGCCATGGAACGCACTACCCGCA
>JAVVFF010000025.1:0-20074 GCA_032250995.1 Methylophaga sp.
AATTCGCTCCCTGGGCGGTGATCTGGGCAGCGCCATTCGCAGCTTTAAAAGCTCTCTGAAGGATGGCGAGCAAGACAAAAAGGACGAGCAACAGTTGAACCATGATGCTCACGACAACGTCCATCAAAACACTACCCATAAAGAAAAAGACGCTGATAAAAGTTAACCGCCGTGTTTGATGTCGGTTTTTGGGAGCTGCTCTTAATCGCGGTGGTCGCGCTGGTGGTGGTCGGACCTGAAAAACTGCCTCGGCTGGCCCGCATTACCGGTCTTTGGCTGGGCCGTGCCAATGCACAGCTGCAGGCCATCAAAAATGATATTTCTGCTGAGTTGCGTGCTGAAGAACTCAAACAAGCCTTACGTCAACCAGATGATTTACCCGATCTGAACGAAACTATTGATCTGGACAAGTCGACTGACAAACCGCAAAAACCCGATAATGACACCAAGGCCAACGAGCAATCCGATGCAAAAAGCTGAACAACAACCCTTGCTTTCACATCTGGTTGAACTGCGGGATCGGTTACTGCGCGGCATTCTGGCAATTTTACTGATTGCGCTTTGTTTACTGCCGTTTGCCAATGATTTGTATCTGATTTTATCGGCGCCGCTGCTCAAACATTTGCCGGCGACCAGCAGCATGATCGCCACCGAGGTAGCATCGCCGTTTTTAGCACCGTTTAAATTAACCCTGACGACGGCGATGTTGCTGGCGATGCCGGTAATGCTGTATCAGCTATGGGCGTTTATTGCGCCAGGCTTGTATCAAAATGAACGGCGGATTGTGTTTCCACTGATGTTTGCCAGTACTGTGCTGTTTATACTGGGTATTTTATTCGCCTATTTTGCGGTGTTTCCGCTGATATTTGGCTTTTTAACCCAGGCAGCACCGGAAGGCGTGGCAGTGATGACCGATATTAGCCACTATCTGAATTTTGTACTGAAATTGTTTTTTGCGTTTGGATTGGCTTTTGAAGTACCCATCGCAACGTTATTGTTAATTTGGACCGGTGCCAGCAGCGTCGAAAGCTTACGTGAAAAAAGGCCGTATGTCATTGTCGGCGCTTTTGTTATGGGTATGATGCTGACACCACCGGATGTGATTTCCCAAACCTTGCTGGCACTGCCGATGTGGTTGTTATTTGAGCTGGGGTTATTATGTGCGCGGTTTTTACCTAAAAAGACTGATAGCGAAGCTACCGAACCGCCAACTGAGTCCGACTAACCTCGATAACGCAAACGAGTGCCGTGTTGCAGCGACAGGATAATTTCTTCCGGACTGAGCGCGCTGGGGAAATAGACACCGGAAATTTTAGCACCATGAATGCTGGCGCCTTCCAGACTTTTACACGCCCGAAAATCAATACCCCGTAAATCAGCCTGCCGGAAATAACCATTTGATAAATCCAGTTTATCGGCAATCAACCCTTGTAAATTCATATGCCGGAAATCGCAGCCGGTTAAATCCGCGACTTCACCCGATTTAACCCGTTGATTAAATTGCTCTATCTGGCCATCACGCAGCAGACGATATAAGGGATCATGAGAAATGATTGGCGCTGGCATAAAATTAAGCTGTCAAATCAATCGTGCCACCGGGATTTTGCGGGTTGAAGCCTTCTGTTGTGGTTTCTGGTGTTTCATTAACCACTTGCACATTGGCCAGCGCTGCAGCAGGTTGCTCCTGCGTTAAGGTGGTATCATGGGTTTCTGATGTTTGTTCAACACTGGTCAGCTGACCAATCTGACGGTTCTCGTTATTAAGCGGATTGGTCAGTGTAGGCTGACCGGAAAATGGGGCAATACCTGGAATTTCCATTTTCAGCTCCTTTTAATACTTTTATTTGTTGTCACAAAACGCATTGACAAGACGACTATGCAATAAGTTTTGCAGACCGTCAATCCGATGAGTATGCAACCACAATACTAACACTGGTATCGGCGTTTTTTTGTGATATCGTTAACTGAGTTTTAGTTTTTATGCATCACCAGTAATGCACTGGTTAATGCCGGCCGGCAATTCAAACAATGCTTTGCCGAAATAACTAATCGTGAACAACGCCTATGTCCATCGGTGATAGCGTTATCGTCTGCGATGGCAATGACATGATTACTCTATATTAATCATGAGCCAATAGCCAGGCAGTGAATTTTTGGCAAAACATGCTGCGTCCCCCAGTGCCACCTATCTGTTAGATGTTTTACCAAGGCCTAATTTCCAACGGTCTTTACATAAGCGTTGCAATCAAGGATCAGAAAAAACGCTGAATATCGGCTGGCTAACCGCCAGAAATGGTTAGGTTGTATTCACTGTGATGATATTGACTATAAGCAGGATCATTTAAGTGACAGTTACTGGATCCAACATCAGGCGATTAAAAAATAGGTGGGTGCCGGCTATAGCAATTTAATGATGACGATAAACATATCAGCCGTGCGGTTTAACAATCCAATATTGGTCGGCGCTGTTATTCTTATCCCGCACGATCATCAATTGCCAGCAGAAAATCTGGAACTGAAAATTGATCAGGGTTTTGTCTTTGAGAAGTAACTGTGACTTTGTTAAATAAATGTCCCTTGTCATAAGCTTCGCGCTAAACTGATTCAAAACGGTCAAGGAGCCATTATGCGACAACAACAAATCGACCAAATCGAGGTGCTGTTAAACTTTAATCTAAATACCACCTTACAGGGGCTGAAAATACATCATGATGCCCGTCCCGGTTTGATTAACGCTGCTAAACAATTAAACGAGCTGGGGCTAATCACTGAAGCGGATGGCGGCTATTTAACCGATTTGGGTCATGAAGCGGCCGAGCACTTACAGCTGGCATTACAAATTATGAAACCTATCGGTTAATTCGCTGATAGATTTCAAAGCAATAAGCAAACTGATTTTTATCGTCGGCTGGATGACTGTCCTGAGACAATAACAGCCATTTTGACCAGTCGATTTCCGGAAACCAGCTATCGCCGTCAAGCTTTGCTAACACGCGGGTTAGATACAGCTTATCGGCTTCTTCAAATAACTTTTGGTACAACGATGCACCGCCCATCAGCATCACTTCGGGCTCATCAGCACACAAGGCCAGTGCTTGATACGGATCACTGGCCAGCTCACAGCCTGCCGCCGGCCGATAATCGGTTTGACGGGTAATCACAATATTTCGTCGCCCCGGTAACGCCCTGCCTATCGACTCATGGGTATTACGCCCCATGATCAGAGGTTTACCCATTGTGGTGCGTTTAAAAAACTGCAGATCCGCGGATAGCCGCCAGGGTAAATCATTATCCTTGCCAATCAGTCTGTTTTCATCCATTGCCACAATTATCGATAACATCAGCTACTCTCCGGAAAATGCCGCGACAGCATAGCAGTTATACACTTAGCCTTTACCAAAAAAAGTGTTCTAACATCTTAACCATGCCGGTTTTATTGCCATTAAACCAACTAAAACTCAAGACAGTAATTTTTAATATTATTAATATTTACAATACCTTACGTAAAAATAAAATTTGTATAAGATCTGTACAGGGTCGGTATGTTTGCAGGTACAGAGGGGATCATAAGCTGTGGATAAAAACTGTTGTGGATAACTACCTTACTTATCCACAAGACCACCTTGCCGCAAAAGTAAACTTACCCACAACAACAACATTGCTTAAGTTGTTAATTTTTAATCATAAAATGAATCTATCCCTTTATACACAGGCATTAATCATTAACATCATCAAGATCTTTCTAATACTAAAACTATAATTATTAATGTCCTGCATCGTCGAAATCGCCATTAATTGTCCGCTACGGCAAACATTTGATTATTTGTCCGATGAACCAGCCAGTCATTGGCAGAAAGGCATGCGTGCTAAAATCCCCTTCGCCAATAAAACCGTCGTTGGCATCGTTACCGCTGTAAAAACATCTGATCAGCAAGATCGTAAACTGAAAAACATTATTGAACGTCTGGATATAACACCATGCGTTGATAAAGAATTATTTGCGCTGATTAACTGGCTAAGCCGTTATTATCACCATCCTATTGGTGATTGTTTTGCCACCGCCTTACCCAAAAAAATCCGTAGTGGTGAAAACAGTAACCCTGCTCAGCAGACCATTTGGCAGGCAAAATCAGGTAATAGTGAAAAATTAGGTCAAAAACAACAAAACATTGTTAAAACACTGCAAAAATATCCGGAAGGGCTAAGTGAAACGAAACTTAAAAACCTGTTTGGTAACGTCAAACCAAGCCTGCAAGGTTTACTGGAAAAATCACTGCTGCAAAATTTCCAGCAGGCGGATGTTGAACGCAGTATTGAAAATCCTGAAAAAAACTGGCCACTGAATCCGCAACAGTTACAAATTTGTCAGACGATCCAACAGAAAACCAGCGAATTTCAGCCATTTTTATTACATGGCATTACCGGCAGTGGTAAAACAGAAGTCTATTTATCACTTGCTAAAGAACAAATAAAACAAGGTAAACAAGTACTTATCCTGATCCCCGAAATCAGTTTAAGTGGTCAGTTTGTTGACAGGTTTAAACAAGGTTTAACCGGCAGAGTGGTATTAAGCCATTCCGGCATTAATGATAGTCAGCGTAAACAAACCTGGTGTCTGGCCCAGAGTGGTGACGTCGATGTGATAATCGGCACCCGTTCAGCGGTATTTATGCCGTTAAAGCGTCCGGGATTACTGATTATTGATGAAGAGCATGACAGTGCTTATAAACAACAAGATGGCCTGCGTTATCACGCCCGAAATATTTTGTTGATGCGTGCCAGAAACTTAAATATTCCCATTATTCTGGGCAGTGCCACACCCTCATTGGAAAGTTTATACCAGGTAAAATTGGCTAAATATCAATTACTGGCATTAAAACAACGGGCTGGTAACGCAACCTTGCCCGATGTATCACTTATTGATCTGAATATTGCGCCTCAAGCGGTTATCAGTCAGGAGCTACAACTTAAAATCCAGCAACATTTACAACAGCAGCGGCAGGTTTTGTTGTTCATTAACCGCCGTGGTTTTGCCCCGGTGTTGATGTGTCATAACTGTCAGTGGCAGGCGCAGTGCAAAGGCTGTGATGCCAAAATGGTAGTACATCAACAACGCCAACAATTATTTTGTCATCATTGTGGTCTGATTCAGCGCCTGCCAACGCGGTGTCCCGGCTGTAACGCCGACAATTTAAATACTTATGGCGCCGGTACGGAAAAAATCGAACAATTACTGCAACAGTTATTTCCAGAAACCCCGGTACTGCGTATCGATCGAGATACCACCCAAACCGTAAATGCTTTCGAAAAACTATTTCAGCCAATACGCAATGGCCAGTCAGTAATCTTGGTGGGTACCCAAATGCTCGCCAAAGGTCATGATTTTCATAACGTGACGTTAGTGGGGATCCTGGATGCCGATCAGGGGTTATTCAGTGCTGATTTTCGAGCCAGTGAATATTTAGCACAATCAATCGTGCAGGTGACAGGCCGGGCTGGTCGTGGCAATGTGCAAGGTGAAGTACTCATTCAAACCCGGCAAATCGCCCATCCTTTCTGGCAACAAGTGCTAGCTCAGGATTACCGCAAACTGGCTGAGGAAATGTTAGCTGAACGCATCAGTATGCAATTACCACCGGCGAGTTTCTGGGCGATTTGGCGGGCCGAGTCACCTTACGCTGAGCAAGCGATGGCGTTACTTCAGGAAATTTCCGAAAAACTGGCCAGCCAAAATCAGGTTCAAATAATGGGGCCGGTACCGGCGCTGATGGAAAAGCGGGCTGGTCGCTATCGGGCGCAACTGGTATTTTGCAGTCAATCCCGCAATGCCTTGCACCGTTTAATTGACGAAGCCATGAATAATCTCAATCGCAGCAAATTGGCCCGTAAAGTCCGCTGGTCGCTGGATATTGATCCGATAGAGTTACTTTAAGTCGGTTGTTAATGGCTGCAGTGATGTTATCGCGGCTTTGATCAGTTAAAATGCCCATTTTGATAATCATCAAAACGGAAGCGCCCACTTTTGAAAGCACACCTGATAACGCTGCTGCAACACACTTTAACCAGGCTTCAACAGCAACAACAGTTACCGGCCGATATTGATGCCAGCATCAATATCGAGCGCAGTAAAGATAAAGCGCATGGTGATTTTGCCTGCAATATCGCCATGGTGTTGGCCAAACCCGCCAAAATGAATCCGCGGCAAATAGCTACCTTAATTGTTGAAAATTTGCCGGCCGATGCGGTGTTAGCTAAAGCTGAAATCGCCGGTCCTGGCTTTATTAATCTGTTTTTAACAGAATCGGCTAAACAACAAGTGGTTGCTGAAGTACTGAACGAGGCTGGTCGATATGGTTTAAGTGATGTCGGCGCCGGTAAAAAAGTTCAAGTTGAATTTGTTTCGGCTAATCCCACCGGCCCATTGCATGTTGGTCATGGACGCGGCGCCGCTTATGGCAGTGTGGTCAGTAGTCTGCTAAAAGCCGCCGGGTTTGATGTCCACCGCGAATATTACGTTAACGATGCTGGCCGGCAAATGGATATTCTGGCGACCAGTGTCTGGCTGCGGTATCTGGAACTGCTCGGTGAAACCATCACTTTTCCAAGCAATGGTTATCGGGGTGACTATATCCGTGATATCGCCGCCGAGCTTAAACAAAACTATGACCGTGACTTTTTGCATCCTGCAGCTGAAGTGTTTGCCGGTGTCCCCGCCGATGAACCGCAAGGTGGTGATAAAGAAGCGCATATTGATGGTTTAACTGAACAAGCCAAAAAATGTCTGGGTAAGATTAATTACCGCACCGTGTTTGATACCGGTCTGAATGCTATCCTGGGTGATATCCGAGAAGATTTAGCGCAATTTGGCGCCGAATATGATGAATGGTTTTCGGAACGTTCGTTAGTGGAAAGCGGTGTTGTTGATAAAGCGATTGAATCGCTAAAAGCTGCGAATATGCTTTATCAGGAAAACGGCGCCTGGTGGTTTAAATCGACTGAATTTGGTGATGAAAAAGATCGCGTTGTGGTGCGTGATAATGGTCAGGCAACGTATTTTGCATCCGATATTGCCTACCATCTACATAAATATCAGCGTGGTTTTGATCACATTATTGATATCTGGGGCGCCGATCATCACGGTTATATTCCACGGGTGAAAGCGGCGGTGCAGGCCATGCAGCAAGATATTAATAAGCTGAAAGTGTTACTGGTGCAATTTGCTGTGTTGTACCGCGGTAGCGAAAAAGTCGGTATGTCGACCCGAAGCGGTGAATTCGTTACCTTGCGTGAACTACGTGAAGAGGTCGGCAATGATGCGGCGCGGTTTTTTTATGTGCTGCGTAGCGCTGATCAGCATATGGACTTTGATTTGGAGCTGGCCAAATCGCAAAGCAATGATAATCCGGTGTATTACGTGCAATATGCCCATGCCCGTGTTTGCAGTGTATTTAACCAGTTAGCGGAGCGTAATATCGATTGGGACCAGGCAACCGGTCTGAAAAATATGCCGCTGCTTGATACCGAACATGAACAAACGCTGTTAACCATGCTGGCCCGGTATCCGGAAGTAATGGAGTTGGCGGCGCTTAATTACACACCGCATTTGCTGGCACATTATCTGATGGAATTGGCCCGCGATTTTCACACTTATTACAACGCTTACCAATTTATTAGCGATGATTTGTTGATAACCCAAACGCGGCTAACGTTGATTGCGGCAGTCCGGCAGGTGATTGCCAATGGTTTGGGTTTAATGGGCGTTACTGCGCCACAGTCAATGTAAGGTCTGGATAATGGCAACGAAACAAAATACCCGTAATCGACAACAGCATCAACGTGGCAGCGTGCCCTGGGGGCCGATGTTACTGAGTTTTACAGTGGGCGCTTTTGTGATGTTTTTAGTGCATTTAAAAGATAATGTACCGGCGGATGGCACGCCCAAAACTTCCCAACAGCAAAAAAAACCTGCCGGTATTGAGCCGACGTTTGATTTTTATACGTTATTGCCAGAATCGGAAGAAGTGGTCACCCGACCACAAGCCGAACAGCAGGCGATTGTGACTGCGCCGCCAGAAGAATCCGCTGAACCGAAAACCTCGATACCTGCAGAGACGACAGAGAACGCCAAAACCGAAGCAACTGAAAGTTATATGATCCAGGTCGGTTCGTTTAAAAAATTGTCTGATGCTGATGCTTATCGTGCCAAACTGGCGTTTCTGGGTGTTGAATCGAAAGTGCAGACCGTTACCATTGACGATAAAGATACTTGGCATCGGGTGCAGATCGGCCCAATCGCCGGCCGTGCCCAGGCAGATGCAATGCAAAAACAATTACGCGAAAACGCCATAGATTCATTGTTATTGCGAGCCAAACACAGTTAAATTACCGGCACCGGTCGTTTTTGCTTGAAGCCGCACGGTACGCCCCAAGGTAAATAAGTCTTATCCGAGGAATTGCAAAATGAATGATGCAAGCACCGCCACCATCTGGCAGGAAGTCGCCAGTCCGTTTTGTGGTATTGCCGCAGATGATCTGGTTATTGAGGTCAAGGGCAATCAACTAAAAGTGTTGGAAAATGGCGATGCCGTTAATACACCAGCATTTGAAACCCCAATCAGTGATATTCAACCCCGTATTCATGGTCAGGAAGTGACACTCGAGCAGGCGGTTTCGTTTATTGCTGAGCATTTGCGCAGTGCCAAGCAGCCGCTGATTGGCGGCATGGGTACCGATTTAAATGGTGCCCGCGCAGCGATGGCGTTGGCCGATAAAAGCGGCGCCAGTATCGATAGTCAATTTTCACCAGCAGCATTTCGCAATATTCTGGTGTTACAAGATACCGGCTATATGACCACAACGCTGACTGAAGTCCGCAACCGCGCGGATGTTATCGTTATGGTTGGCAGCGATATTGAGAGTAGTTTTCCGCGGTTTTTTGAGCGCGTGGTGTGGCCGGCTGAATCGATGTTTGCTGTGGATATCAATCAGCGGCAAATCATTTATCTGGGTAAAAAACCATCAGGTGAAATGTCAACGGCGCCAGATGGCAGTAAGGCACAGGTGCTGGCCTGTAATGATGACGATTTACCGGAAGTATTGTCGGTTTTACGGGCGCTGATTAACGGCAAAACGGTTCAGGCAGTGTCGGTGGGCGGTATTAATGTCAGCGATTTGCAACAATTAACCGACACCTTGAAAGCCGCTAAATATTCGGTGTTTGCCTGGTCAGGTATGCAACTGAACTATGAACATGCTGAAACTAGTATCCAGATGCTTTGTGAAGCCATTAAAGAGCTGAATAAAGACACTCGCAGTAGTGGCCTGCCACTTGGCGGCAAACAAGGGGATACCACGGTTAACGCGGTGGCCTCGTGGCAAAGTGGTTATCCGATGCGCAGCAGTTTTCAGCGTGGTTATCCGGAATACGATCCGTTTATATTTGACAGCCGCCGGATGTTGGCCGAGGCAGAGGCCGATCTGCTGATCTGGGTCAATGCCTACGACATTAAGGGAGCACCACCGGCGAGCCCGGTAAACACGATTGTGTTGGGTCGCAGTGGCATGCAGTTTGAATCCGAGCCGGCGGTATTTATTCCGGTTGGTGTGCCCGGTATTGACCATATTGGCCGTACCTTTCGCTGTGACAGCGTGGTCTCGGTACCTTTGAAAAAATTACGCGATAGCGGCTTACCGAGTGTGTTTGATGTGTTCAGTGCAGTCGAGCAAGCCCTGTAGGAGAGAATATGCTTTTAAAACTGACGGGTGGCCGGGTTTACGATCCGGCGCATAATCAAGAGAACGTGGTCCGGGATATTTATATCCGCGATGGCCGCATTATCGACAAACCAGCCGATGGCCGGGTGGATCAGGAAATTGATGTCCGTGACAAAGTCATTATGTCCGGCGCTATTGATATGCACACCCATATCGGTGGCGGCAAAGTTAATATTGCCCGTACCATGCTGCCGGAAGATCATGCCGCCGAAGTCTATGCGCGCACTGAATTGCTGCGCAGCGGCACCGGTCATGCGGCGCCCAGCACCTTAACCACCGGCTACCGTTATGCTGAAATGGGCTATACCGCTGGTTTTGAACCCGCGGTGTTACCGATCAATGCCCGTCAGGCGCATATGGAAATGCATGACACGCCGATCATTGATAAAGGCGGTTATGTGATGCTCGGCAGTGACGACTTTCTGCTACGGATGATGGCCGCCAATTCGGATCAGGAAGCCATTAATAACTATGTCGCCTGGACCATTAATCATGCGCAGGCAGTCGGCCTGAAAGTCGTCAATCCAGGCGGTATCAGTGCTTTTAAATTCAATCAGCGTAAGCTGGATCTGGATGAAAAAAATGAATTTTATGGCGTCACACCGCGCGATATTCTGCACCGCTTATCGACAGCGGTAAAAGAAATCGGCGTGCCGCATCCATTACATGTGCATGGCTGTAATCTGGGTGTGCCGGGCAATATGCAAACAACATTGGATACCATTCAGGGCGCTGAAGGTTTGCCAATGCATTTAACCCATATCCAGTTCCATAGTTATGGCACCGAAGGCGACTTTAAATTTTCATCCGGCGCTGCTGAAATTGCTGAAGCCATTAACAAACATAAAAATATCACCGTAGATGTCGGCCAGATCTTATTCGGCCAAACGGTGACAGCATCCGGCGATAATATGCGCCAGTTTGCCGGTGCGCCGCATTCACATCCCAATAAATGGGTGTGTATGGATATCGAATGCGAAGCCGGTTGCGGTGTGGTGCCGTTTAAATATAAAGACCAAAGCTACGTTAATGCCTTGCAGTGGATGATTGGTCTGGAAACCTTCCTGCTGGTCAATGATCCGTGGCGGATTTTCTTAACCACCGATCATCCCAATGGTGCACCATTTACCAGTTATCCACATCTGATTAAACTGCTGATGGATAAAACCTTCCGTAACGACACGTTATCAACGCTGCATCCGGAAGCACAAAAAGCGACCAATTTGGCGTCGATTGAGCGCGAATATACGTTATATGAAATCGCTATTATGACCCGTGCGGGTGCGGCTAAGCTAGTCGGTCTGGCGGATCGAGGCCATTTAGGCGTTGGCGCTGCTGCTGATATCACCATTTATACCGATCATGCTGATCGCGAGAAGATGTTTGCCAAACCGGATTACGTGTTTAAAGATGGTGAACTAGTGGTCCGAAACGGTGAGGTGCAAAAAATCACTTGGGGTACCACCCATGTGGTTAAGCCGGAATATGATGTCGGCATCGAAAAACCGCTACAGCAATACTTTGACAAATACCACACCATGAAACTAAGCAATTTTAAAATCAGCAATGAAGAAATTATCGATGATGGTCGCGGCAGTTTGACGATTCAGCCACTGCATAAGGGGGGCAAGCTGTGATTATCAATGGGGTGAGCATCGACGAAACTTTTGCTGAAGCCTTTCCGATGAAAGGCACGCGCATCATTATTACCGCACAAAATCTCGATTGGGCGATGAATTCTGCCGTCGCTTTTACCGGCTTTGCCACCTCGGTAATTGCCTGTGGTTGTGAAGCATCGATTGAACGGACTTTGGATCCATCAGAATCGCCCGATGGCCGGCCCGGTGTCGCTTGTTTAATATTTGCCATGGGCGGAAAAGGCCTCGCCAAACAAGTCGAAACCCGCGCCGGTCAGTGTGTACTTACTGCGCCAACAACTGCTTTGTTTTCAGGCATCGAAGGTGACGAAGGCAAAGAAATCGCGTTGGGTAAAAACCTGCGCTATTTTGGTGATGGCTTCCAGATTTCAAAAATGATCGATGGTAAACGTTACTGGCGTATTCCGGTCATGGATGGTGAGTTTTTAACCCAGGAAAATACCGGCGTGGTCTCTGCCGTCGGTGGCGGTAACTTTTTAATCCTTGCTGAATCACAACCGCAGGCACTGGCCGCTTGTGAAGCCGCCATTATGGAAATGAAAAAAATCGCCAATGTGATTATGCCATTTCCGGGTGGTGTGGTGCGCAGTGGCTCCAAGGTTGGATCTAAATATAAGGCTTTGATGGCTTCAACTAATGACGCATTTTGTCCGACGCTGAAAGGCCAGACCAAAACCGAATGTTCGCCGGAAGTTGAATCGGTAATGGAAATCGTTATTGATGGCCTGAGCAAAGAAGATATAGACAAGGCTATGCGGGTAGGTATTCAGGCGGTTTGTGATTTAGGCGCTGACAATGGCATTCGCCGCATCAGTGCCGGTAACTACGGCGGTAAACTCGGTCCTTTCCACTTTCATTTACGGGAGATCATGGCATGAGCGCGCTGACCTTCACCTTAAAAGCCAACATAGCCCAGCGCGTTGATTGTTCGCCGTTAACGCCGGATAAGCTGGCCGATAAAAACGTTGAGGATATTGCCACGATGGAATTAGTGTCGGGACGTTTATCGTTGCCGGTTGCCGAATTGTTTGATGTCAGCGGCGATGATGTTAATAACATTCATTTCAAAAACAGCAGTAGCAAACTGGATCATATTGGTCATGCGATGTCGCAAGGCACTGTCACCGTCAACGGTGATGTCGGCGCTTATTTAGGCCAGTTTATGACTGGCGGTGATATTAGCGTCCACGGCAACAGCTTTATTTACAGTGGCTGTGAAATGAAAGGCGGCCAGATCAAAATCAATGGCAATGCCGGAGATTTTGTCGGCGCTGCGCGCATTGGTTACAAAAATGGTATGACCGGCGGCACTATTATCATTACTGGCAATAGTGGCGCTCGCACTGGTGATCATATGCGTCGTGGTTATATACTGATTGAAGGTAACGCTGGTGATTATTGTGGTTCGCGGATGGTGTCCGGCACCATTGCCGTTATCGGCGATGTCGGCAAGCATTTAGGCTACGGCATGAAACGCGGTACGTTGTTGCTGACTAAAAAACCGGCACATGGCATCAGTGCCAATTTTAATGATTGTGGCGCACATACTCTGGCGTTTTTACCGTTGATGTTCGCAGCGTTTAAAAAGCTCGATAGCACATTTGCTAAATTAGAACCGTTTTCACGTGTGCAGCGTTATGCAGGCGATATCGGCGGTATTGGCATGGGTGAAATCCTAGTTAAAATTTGAGCTTTTTCTAAAGTTAACCATAGAGGCACAGAGGACACAGAGCAAAACTATCCGCAGATTACGCAGATTAAAATAATTTAGCAGTTAATTTGTTTTCCAAAAGTTTATTCAGAGTCCCAATCTAAAAATAGTTAAATAACAGGGCCCAATTGGCTAAAAAGCAGAAGTGACATTATTTAAACTGCGAATATTTATTTAATTTCTCTGTGTCCTCTGTGCCTCTGTGGTTATTTTCTGTTATTAAAAATCACTTTGGTTTACGCTGAATATCCAGATTACCGGTGGCAACCCGGATCTTTTAACAGGGAGCGCTTATGTCTGATATCGGCAAATCGGTTAGCCAGTTTATTATTGAAAGTCAGCGTGCCCATCCGGAATCCACCGGTGATTTATCCGGCCTGCTTAACGATGTTGTCAGTGCCTGTAAACAGATTTCACATCTGGTCAGTCGAAGTGGTTTAATGGGGCTTGGCGGTTATGCCGACACGGATAATGTGCAAGGCGAGACCCAGAAAAAACTCGATATCATCTGCAATGATGTGATGATTGATAAGTTAAAGTGGACCGGCCATTTAGCGGCCATGGTGTCGGAAGAAATTGAAGATATCATCCTTATTCCGGCTAAATTCCCCAAAGGTAAATATCTGATTTGTTTTGATCCACTGGATGGCTCATCAAATAGTGATATCAACATGTCAGTGGGCAGTATTTTCTCCATCTTGCACTACGAAGGTAAAAGCGAAAATCCAACGCTGAAGGATTTCCTGCAACCTGGCATAAAACAGGTGTGCGCCGGCTTTACCGTTTACGGTCCGGCAACGGTACTGGTATTGACCACTGGCAATGGCGTTAACGGCTTTACGCTGGATAATGATATCGGTGAGTTTATGCTGACCCATGCCAATATGCATATTCCTAAAGACACTGCTGAATTTGCCATCAATATGTCCAATCAACGTTTGTGGCAGCCACCGGTACAGCGTTACGTCGACGAATGTATTCAGGGCACGGAAGGTGTTCGGGAAAAGAATTTTAATATGCGCTGGGTGGCATCCATGGTTGCCGAGGTTTACCGCCTTCTGACCCGCGGCGGTATTTTTATGTATCCGATCGATAGCAAAATCGCTAAGCAGGGCGGCAAGCTACGCTTGTTATACGAAGCTAATCCCATGAGTTTTATTGTCGAACAGGCCGGCGGTCTCAGCACCACCGGCACCGAGCGTATTCTCGATATTCAGCCGACAGAATTGCATCAGCGGGTGCCGGTAATAATGGGCTCTGAGCATGAAGTAGCCAGAGTGCTGCGTTATCATCAGAGCAACGGCAGTGCTGCCTGAACCGTTAAAAGTTTTACAGGAGTCATAATGGAAGCCATTAGTAGTTTGGGTATCCTCTGGATTTTATTTCTGGCAGTGCTGGGCATTTTGTGGTTTTTACTACCATTTGCCATTTTCGGTACCAAAGATCGCTTGCGTGATTTGATAGAGGAAAACCGGCGTAGTAATCAGGAGTTGGCGGCTATTCGTAAACAGCTAAGTGATTTACAGCAAACACTCAAAAATAAATAAATCCTTATTTTCAGGTATTTTTCACAGCCAGCCGGTGGCAGCACAGTCGCTTGATTATCAAGTGGGAGGTGAAACCTATCAGGGCTATTTTATCAGTCAAGGTGATGATGCGCCGCTGGTGTTGCTGGTTCATGATTGGGATGGGCTGACGGCTTACGAAAAACACCGCGCTGATATGCTTAAAGCGCTGGGTTATGCGGTGTTTTCCGTCGATAATATTTGGCAAGGATATTCGGCCCACCGAGGTTAAAGACAAGCAGCAACATACCGGCGAGTTATATCAGGATCGGCAAAAGATGCGCCAATTAATGCAGGCGGCATTAGTTGAAGCCGACAACCGCGGTGCTGGGCTATTGTTTTGGCGGCACGGTTGCGCTGGAAATCGTCCGCAGTGGTTTGGCAATGCAGGGCTTTGTCAGCTTTCATGGCGGCTTGAGTATGCCCGAAGGTCAGGATTACAGCAAAACTGATGGTGAGGTTTTAGTGTTTCATGGCGCTGCCGATCAGATGATTAAAATGACTGCATTTGCTGATTTAGCCAACCAGTTGGCGCAGCATCATGTCGATCACGAAATGATTAATTATGGTGGCGCCGATCATGCTTTTACCGTGTTTAACGGTAAGCGTTATGATGCTGTTGCTGATAGCCGATATTGGCAGCGGTTTAGCAATTTTCAGGCGTCAAAACTGAAATAATTTGTGGAGATTAAGCTTATGCCGAGTTTGTTTGTGGTGCTGTTTATTGTGTCATTAATCCCTATGACCTTGGCGGTGATTGCCGGCTATTTACGGCTAAAACAGTTCGGTAAGTTTGATAATAACCATCCACGCCAGCAGCAGGCACAATTGACCGGCATGACGGCGCGGATTTATGCCGCCCAGCAAAATGCCTGGGAAGCCTTGGTGTTTTACGCCGTCGCCTGCATGCTGGCGTTTTTCTCGAGTATTGACTTATATTCGCTCGGCTATGCAGCGATATTATTTTTATGCTGCCGGCTGTTGCATCCGGTGTTTTACGCCTTGAATCAGGCAACTTTTCGTTCAATGGTGTTTCTTGTTGGCTGGTTGGCGAATTTATACATTATCGTTAAGTCATTTTTGGCGATCAGTATCTGATTGACGCGGCTTATACTGGCTCGGGCAGTAAGCTCGACTGACCGCCGGATCTCGCAATTTAAGATGTTTGGTTTTACGGCCACTGACCCGCCACAGCCGGAATGAGCCGGGTTTTAATGTCCGGCGCATCGAGGCAATTACCGCTGCTTCTTTCAGGCCAAACAGCGCTTCAATGGCTTCAAAGGGCGTGCGATCTTCCCAAGCCGTTTCAATCACCCGATCAATCTCTGCACTTTGCATCAGGCAATAGCCTTTTGCCGGCCGCGCTTGGTCAGCGATAGCACATACACCAATAAGCAGGGCAGAAAGGTCAGGGTAATAATCATTGACACAAAAATCCCCACTAACACAACAATACCGACACCACGATATAACTCTGCACCCGCACCCGGAATCAAAACCAGCGGTGCTAGCCCAAAAATGGTGGTCAGTGTCGACATTAAAATGGGTCGCAGGCGGGTGGCTACCGCCTGATTGACCGCTTGATGAATACTGATGCTGGTATCAACCAGATTGCGCCGCGCTTGTTCGACAATCAGGATCGGGTTATTGACCACGGTACCCAATAAAATCACAAAGCCGAGCATGGTGATCATATCAAACGGCTGAAAAATCGGCGGTAAACCTAACAATGCCAATAATGGCCCGGAATTGTTGATGCCAACCAGACCAACGATACCCGAGGCAATACCCAGCGGAACGGTGGCCAGAATGATCAGTGGGTAACCCCAATTCGAAAAAATCGCCACTAACAGCAAATAAATCAGTACCACGGCGACCAGCAGGTTTTCAGATAAGGACTCACGGGTGGCATCAAGCTGATCTGATGCCCCGGAAATACTGAGGCTGACACCTTTGGCAACCTCACCTTCAGTTTGCATGGTCGGGATCATGTCATTACGGACTTTATTAACCGCTGTTTCCAGGGCGACATCACGTGGCGGAATAATCAACAGGGTGACGGTTCGTCGACCATCAACACGGCGCAAACTATCGCTATCGACCGTTTCGGTCAGATCGGCGAGGGCATCTAAAGGCAGCACATTTTGATTGGGTGTCATCACCGGCATACCGGCAAGACCTGCTAAATCCTGTTGTTGACCGGCATTACTATATAAAAAGATATCGACTTTATCGTCATCAAGGAAAAACTCATCGACAAAAGCACCATCGCTGAGCGCGGCCACCGAAAAACCAAAATCATCGGCATTAAAACCGACTTCGGCTAAACGATGCCAGCGGGGACGGATTTCAATTAACGGTTGATCCAACGATAAAGCGCTTGGGATAGAATCAATTTGTGGATTTTCAAACAAGGCATCGGCCCGTTCATAGGCAAATTCAGCGGTACGGTAGAGGTTTTCCATATCCGGGCCGGAAATATCCAGATTCACAGCGCGGGTACCGCCCTGACTGCTGGAAATAATCGAACCTCGACCCGAAAAAGCCCGCATGCCGGGATAGCTTTCAAATAGCTCGGTCAGGCTACGCATCATCGCTTCGATATCGTCCGTGCTTTTCGGTTCGCTCAACACCCTTAGCCCGGTGGGTGACACCCGAATAAAATAGTAAGCGATGGCTGGGATGGGGGCATTGCCCTGATGGAATGTGCTGGGATCGGCTTCGCGGGCATCGGCAAGAATATCGTTAATTTCATTGGCAATATCCAGCATGATGGTCAAGTTGGTACCGGGCGGGGCATTCATCGACGTGAATGCTTTAGGTTCTTCACCTTCGGGTAAATATTCCGCTGGCGGCATCAGATGCCAGGCCGCAATAATCGTGGTAAAGACCATAATCAGCATGGTGCTAATGCGGCGAATATTGCCCATCGTCAGCCAGCTGATAGTTTTCAGAATAATGCCCAGCTTATGCAGCTCATCCAGACTTTTGCCATTATCGGTGCCAAGCCCAAAGCGTGCGCAGGCTGCAGGTACAACGGCAATGGCAAACAGCATTGACGCCAGAATCGCAATCGAGATGGCAATGGCAATATCGGAATACAGTTGACCGGCTTCTTCCTGAACCAGTAACACCGGTGCAAACACCAATATGGTCGTCATGCTCGAGGCTAAAACAGCGGTCCAGACTTCGCGAACGCCGGTAATAGCAGCTTCAATCCGATCCAAACCGCGGCGCCTGGCCTGTTCAATACTTTCCAGCACCACAATGGTGTTATCGACGGTCATACCGATGGCAAAAGCGATACCGGCGAGCGAAATCACATTGATAGTGCGATCGAAGATCAATAGCCCTAAAAATGCAGCAATCACGCACACCGGCATACCCATCAGACCTATCAGGGTGCCGCGTGCGGTGCGCAGAAATAGAAACAGGATCAGCGTTGCCAACAGCGCACCTAGTAACAGGTTTTGCGAGACATTTTTGATTGACGCTTCGACATAACGAACATCATCGCCGAGCAAAATAATGTCCAGCCCGTTGGGGCGCAGCAGGTCTTCACGCATGGTGTCGACGACATCAAGCATGTCATACTTGATATCAATTACATTGGAGCCGGGTTCGCGCTTAACAGCCAGATTTAATGCCCGTTCATCATTGATAATGGCTAACTCACGGGTTTCAAAGTGATCCAGCGCAACGGTGGCAATGTCTTTGAGCAGGATGTCGGTACCGTTACGGCTAGCAAGAATTAGATTTTCTAACTCGGCCTGAGTATTAAAACGGCCGACAGTACGTAGCAAATAACGGCGTTTGCCATCATCTATATCACCGGCGGAAGTATCACTATTACGTGCCCGGATGGCATCTCTTACTGCCGTTAGCGTGATACCCCGCTGCGCTAACTTGGCCGCATCAACAAATATCTGCATTTGTCGTTCGGCACCGCCACGCAGTTGTACTTCAGAAACACCGTTGACGCGCTCCATCTGGGTGCGGATATTGTCATCGACAAAGTCGGTGATCATATCCAGATCCAGATTCAGGGGATTTCCCTTAATCGGCGTAATGGCAAAATACATAAAAGCATTTTCAGAAAACGAACTACTGCGAATGCTTGGCTGGTCAACGTTTTCCGGATAATTGGAGACCTGGCTTAAGGCATTAGTGACCTCAATTAAGGTTTCATTAATATCCACACCGAACGGGAAATCCAGTTCTACCGTCGCCCGGCTGGTCTCGGCAATGGATTCCATGCGTGCCAGATTGGGAATATTGCGCAGGTAGCGCTCTTGTTCTATCAGGATCTCTTTTTCGATATCCTGAGGGGTGGCACCTGACCACTCGGTGACCACACTGATGGTTCGGGTGTCCAGATCTGGGATCATTTGCACCGGAATCAGCCGCGCCGCGGCGATACCCAATACACAAACAATCAGAACAATAACCGTCAGCAACTTGCCGTTGCGAATCGGTGCTTCAAGCATGGGGTAAAATCCTTATTGCCGATCCTCAACGATACGAACGCTGTCACCTTCCTGCAGCACTTCATTGCCACGCAATACAACGCGATCCTGTTGGTCGATGCCGGTAATGACAATTTGCTGATTGATTTCACGACTGACTTGTATCTGTTTGCGAGTCGCTTGGTTATCAGCATTGACGATAAAGACACTCCGACCACCATCCGGATGCTGTAACACCGCATCGCGAGGCACCGATAAACCGGGCATTTTGCCATTGTCGAGTTTGATTTCAGCAGTTGCCGAGGTGCCGGGTAACAATGAGATATTAGTATCTTCTAAAACAATACGAACCAAAAAAGATCGTGCCTGAGCATTGCTGACCGGCACCAGCGCAGTGATTTTGCCAGGTAGTTTTTTACCCGGCTGTGCATCGGGATAAACGCTGACCTGGCTGTTTTCATGAATACTGGCAAATTGCTCCTGCGGTGCGTTGACATCCAGTCTTACCCTATCCAGCGCCACCAGCTCCAGAACCTGATCGCCGCGATTTATCCATTCACCAGCTTCGGTCATTTTGGCACTGATAACACCATTAAACGGTGCCGGCAAGTCATGGCGGCGTAGTTCTTCAGCGCGGGTGTTTTCATTAGCCTTCGCCGCCGCCAGCGCCGCTTCGGCCAATGCCAGGTTTGCTTCACGATTGGCCAGCTCAGTCGCCGAAATATAATTTTCACCGCGCAAGCGTTCGGCTTCTTTAACCAGCCGCCGGGCTTCCAGCACACCAGCATCTGCTTCTCGGGTAGCCGCTTTGGCCTGCGCCAATTGCTGCTGACTGATGGCCGGATCCAATCGCAGCAAAATGTCACCCTGTTTGACGTGGTAGCCGGCATCGACCAGCAC
>JAVVFF010000026.1:0-20027 GCA_032250995.1 Methylophaga sp.
CAATATTGTCGCGAATACTGCCCGGTAATAAATACGGTAGTTGCGCGACCAGACCGATACGCTGGCGTTGCTGGCGGGTAATGTTATGGGTGGTTTCACCAAACAATAACAGCTCACCATTAGCCGGTTTGCTCAATAAGGCTAATAACGATAATAAAGTCGATTTACCCGCGCCATTTTGGCCGAGGATAGCCAGCGTCTGGCCGTGTTCAATATTAAGCACCGGAATATCCAGCGCACACTGCGCGCCGTAAAACAGTTGTATATCGTGCAGTTGGTAACAGGCGCTCATCGGATGCGTTTATCCAAAGCCGATAGGGTGAAATTCAGCATAAAAGCGATCAGCAACAAGACAATACCCAGCGCCAGTGCCAGTTCAAATTCACCTTTACTGGTTTCCAAAGCAATCGCCGTGGTCATGGTGCGGGTATAACCTTCGATATTGCCGCCCAGCATCATCGCCGCACCGACTTCACCAATCGCCCGGCCAAAGCCGCTGATAATGGCAATGACAATCGCCAGCCGGACCGTGCGCATGATTTGCAGCGTTTGTTGCCGCCGATCGGCACCAAGACTTTTTAAGGTCGGTAACAGACGTGGATCGGCGCCTTTCACAGCGGTGATGGTCAGATTCATCATAATCGGCAAAATCAAAATCGCCTGCGCCATAATCATCGCTGTCGGTGTATACAACAAACCCCATGCGCCTAAAGGCCCCATGCGGCTTAGCAAACCGTACAACAATAAACCAATGACCACCGTCGGCATTGCCATCAGGGTATTGAGCAGATGTTGCAGGCTGTTTTTACCGGGGAATTGATTAACCGCCATCATTACCCCGGCCGGCACCGCTAAAATAGCCGCCAGCATTGATGCAATCACTGAGATCATCACCGAGGTGATAATGATTTGCCAAACATCAGCATCCAGATGCAGCAGCAGTTGCAGTGCAGCCAGTAGCGATTCAGTAAAATAATTCATAGGCTGTGGCCGACAGGCTAGCCGTCAACTAAGCCCAGCCGCTGGCAGACGGTTAATACCGGCTCAGATTTATTCATACTGTAAAAATGCAGGCCGGGGACGTCGATTTCCAGTAATTGTTCGGTGAAATCAGTCAGGAAATCAGTGGTAAACGCCTGCATTGACGGAATATCGTCGTAATAAGCTTCCAGATTTTTACGCAGCCAGCGCGGAATTTCGGCACCACAGCCCGCTGAAAATCGGGCCAGTTGTGCGTAATTATTGATCGGCATAATGCCGGGAATGATAGGGATATCAATACCCGCCTGAATGCAGCGATCAGCAAAATACAGATAAGCATCAATATTATAAAAATACTGGGTAATCGCACTGTCGGCACCGGCGTCGACTTTGCGTTTAAAGTTATCAAAATCGCTGTTGGCATCCTGTGCTTGTGGATGCACCTCCGGATAAGCCGCGACTTCGATGGTGAAATGATCACCGGTTTCAGCACGAATAAATTCCACCAGTTCATTGGCATAACGAAAGTCACCGGGATCACGCATGCCCGATGGTAAATCACCACGCAACGCCACCAGACGGGAAATATCGTTATCGATATAGGTCTGTAAAATACTGCGAATGCGCTTGCTTGATGAGCCGACACAAGATAAATGCGGCGCCGCATCAATACCGGTTTCGGCAGCACGCTGCTGAATCGCCACCACGGCATCTAATGTGTTGTCTTGTGTTGAACCACCCGCACCAAATGTGACCGAATAAAACGCCGGATTCAACACGGCCAAATCCGCTTGCACCTGTAATAAATTACTGACGCCTTTGTCGGTTTTCGGTGGAAAAAACTCACAACTGATAACGGGTGATGTTGCCATGGTTTTGTTTAGCTTCTCTGCAAAGAAAAAGGGCTAACTTTTCAGTTAGCCCCGTATTTATTTAGTAACGGTAATGATCTGGTTTATAGGGGCCGGTGAGTTCCAAACCCAGATATTTTGCCTGATCAGACGTCAGTTCGGTGAGATGGGCACCAATTCGGCTCAAATGCAGCCGGGCGACTTTTTCATCGAGTCGTTTCGGCAGCACATAGACTTTGTTCTCGTAGTTCTTATGGTTATCCCACAATTCAATTTGCGCCATCACCTGATTAGTGAACGAGGCTGACATCACAAAACTTGGATGACCCGTGGCACAGCCCAGATTTACCAAGCGGCCTTCGGCCAACAGGATAATGCGTTTGCCATCCGGGAAAATAACATGGTCTACCTGTGGTTTGATGTTTTCCCACTGGTATTTACGCAGCGAAGCAACATCAATTTCATTATCAAAGTGACCGATATTACAAACGATAGCTTCATTACGCATTACCGCCATATGGTCATGGTTAATGACATTGATATTACCGGTTGCTGTGACAAAAATATCGGCTTTATCGGCGACTTCATCCATGGTGACAATCCGGTAACCTTCCATCGCCGCCTGCAAAGCGCAAATTGGATCGATTTCGGTGATAAACACGGTGGCGCCCATTCCACGAAACGCCTGCGCACAGCCTTTACCAACATCGCCGTATCCTAAGACTACGCAGATTTTGCCGGCAACCATCACATCGGTCGCACGTTTGATACCGTCGAGCAAAGATTCACGACAGCCGTAAAGGTTGTCGAATTTTGATTTGGTCACCGAGTCATTAACATTGATAGCCGGGACTTTCAGGGTGCCGGCTTTCATCATTTCGTATAAACGGTGGACGCCAGTGGTGGTTTCTTCTGACAAACCGCGGACATCGGCTAATAATTCCGGAAATTCGTTATGCATGATTTGGGTTAAATCACCACCATCATCCAAAATCAAATTTGGCCGCCAGTTATTCGGGCCAACCACGGTCTGGCGAATACACCAGACGGCTTCTTCTTCAGTTTCACCTTTCCAGGCAAATACCGGAATGCCTTGATCAGCAATAGCCGCTGCAGCGTGATCCTGGGTGGAAAAAATATTGCACGATGACCAGCGCACTTCGGCGCCCAGTTCAACCAGCGTTTCGATCAACACAGCGGTTTGAATGGTCATATGCAGGCAGCCTGCAATACGGGCGCCTTTTAATGGGGCTTTACCAGCGTATTCTTTACGCAGCGCCATCAGGCCGGGCATTTCGCTTTCAGCGATTTTAATTTCCTGATGGCCCCATTTGGCAAGGTTAATATCGGCGACTTTATAGTCGGGTTTTAGGTTTTCGACAACTTGAGATTGCATGGTAAATATCCTGTTAATTATTTAAGGCCGGCAGCATCGCGTAATACGGGCGCCAGATCGGTTCGTTCCCAGCTAAAGTCAGCTTCTTCGCGGCCAAAATGGCCATAAGCGGCGGTTTGCCGATAAATCGGCCGCACCAGATTAAGCATTTTGATAAGACCGACGGGGCGCAGATCAAAGTGTTCGCGGACCAGCGCAACTAAGCGCTGTTCACTGATTTTGCCGGTACCAAAAGTATCGACACCAATAGAGGTTGGTTCGGCGACACCAATCGCATAAGACACCTGAATTTCACAACGATCGGCAAGGCCGGCGGCAACAATGTTTTTGGCGACATAACGGCCGGCATATGCGGCACTCCGATCCACTTTTGACGGATCTTTGCCGGAAAACGCGCCACCACCATGACGTGCCATACCACCATAAGTATCAACAATGATTTTGCGGCCGGTCAGACCACAGTCACCGACCGGACCACCAATAATAAACTGGCCGGTAGGGTTGATATGAAAGCGGGTGTTTTTGGTCAGCCATTCTGCCGGTAGCACCGGTTTGATGATGTGTTCCATCACCGCTTCATGTAAATCGGATTGTTTAATTTCCGGATTATGTTGCGTTGACAGCACCACGGTATCAATGCCCACTGGTTTACCGTCTTGGTAAATAAACGTTACCTGGCTTTTGGCATCGGGGCGCAGCCATTTCAGCTCACCCGATTTGCGGATATGTGCCTGGCGTTTCACCAGACGATGGGCGTAGGTAATTGGCGCCGGCATCAACACTTCAGTCTCGTTGCTGGCATAACCGAACATTAAACCCTGATCACCGGCACCTTGTTCCTCGATGCTGCCGCGATCGACGCCCATATTGATATCAGGGGACTGTTTACCTATAACCGACATCACACCGCAGGTCTGACCATCAAAACCAACTTCAGAGCTGGTATAACCGATTTCACAAATGGTATCGCGAACGATTTGTTCCAGATCTACCCAAGCTGAAGTGGTGATTTCACCGGCAACAATAGCGACACCAGTCTTGATAAGGGTTTCGCAGGCGACACGCGCCTGAGGATCCTTTTCAATGATTGCATCGAGTACTGCATCGGAGATTTGATCAGCGACTTTATCTGGATGACCTTCTGAAACCGATTCAGAGGTAAAAAGATAAGCACTACTCATAGACAACTTCCTCATTATTTAATGTAGGTAAAGATAGTCGGACTATGAAAAAAGTACGGAGACTTCGTCCATTACTACCAGTGACCTGTTAATAATGAACGCCGTTTGAAGATTACGTTGGGTAAGCCTAGCAGAGGTTCACTCTGTCGCAGCGTTCCTTACCCGAGCAGCATATGATAATAGATAGTCGAAAAAAAACAAGTTAATCAAGGCAATCTAAAGCATTAATATCAACCCGTGTTGTTTTAGCCAGCTGCGATGATCGCGATAATCAGCAGCAAATTGTTCAACCAGTTGCCAAAAATTCGCACTGTGATTCATCTGCTGCAAATGACACAGTTCGTGAATAATCACATAGTCAATCACCGCGGGCGGTGCCTGAATCAGCAGCCAGTTCAGTTGTACTTCGCCGCGGGCATTACAACTTCCCCATCTCGCTTTATAGCTGCGCAGCTGGATTCTTTTGGGTTGCAGGCCGGTGAGATCGGCAAGTTGCTGGCATCGATCCGGCAAATAGACTTCTGCCAGTTGCCGGTAACCGCGCATTAAAGCGTTTTTGATAACTTTAGCACTGCTATTTGTAGGTAATTTTAAGTTGAACTGCTGATCGTTAAAAATCAACTGCCGGCGTTGTTTTAAGTTGGGGTTTAACTGCAGCGGATAGCTGATGCCCAGATAGGGCTGCTCGCTATCGGCAGTAAACAAACGCTTGGTTTGTTGGCCGGCAATCAGCAATCTGGCATTTAACCAATCCTGTTGTTTGGCGGCAAATTGTTTGCCCAGCCATAACGGCACCCGCTTGGGCAGATGCAGCGATACTTCATCGCCGCGTACTTTCAGAGCCATAGTTTTCCGACGGGCACTGCGTTTGACGGCAATATTGATGCCGTTCAATTCAAAGGTGCTCATGCACAGATTAAGTAAAAAACATTCATACGGGCATTTTACCGGCTGATTTGCGAAAATGACCGATTAACATCAAAAAGTTTGCTTGTGAAAACTGAACTGAAAACTGCTCATCGCCTGTCAGTAGCGCCGATGCTCGATTGGACTGATCGGGATTTTCGTTATTTATGCCGATTATTATCGCGGCATACCTTGCTGTACACTGAGATGGTGACCACCGGCGCTTTATTACATGGTGATGCAGCGCGATTTCTGGATCATGATGCGGCGGAATATCCATTGGCTTTACAATTAGGCGGCTGCGATCCCGATGCTTTAGCAACTTGCGCTAAATTAGCCGAAGAAGCCGGTTTTCAGGAAATCAATCTGAATGTCGGCTGCCCCAGTGACCGGGTACAAAACGGCCAGTTTGGCGCTTGTTTAATGGCCAGTCCTGATTTGGTCGCTGAGGGCGTGGCAGCGATGAAAGCCGCCGTTTTAATTCCGGTGACCGTCAAAACCCGGTTGGGTATTGATGAGCAGGATAGCTATGAATTTTTGCATCAATTTGTCAGCGCTATTGATAATGCCGGCGCTGATGCATTAATTTTGCACGCCCGAAAAGCCTGGCTGCAGGGCCTAAGTCCCAAACAAAACCGCGATCTACCGCCGCTGAATTATGATCGGGTATATCAGATTAAAGCTGATTTTCCGGCGCTGCATATTGATATTAACGGCGGTATTAATAATCTTGATGACGCTTTGCAGCATCTGCAAACCGTCGACGGCGCGATGATTGGCCGGGCGATTTACAACCAGCCATATTTGCTGGCGGCTGCAGATCAACGAATTTTTGGTGATAATTCACCCGTTGCCAGCGAGCCGGAAATTGTTGAGCAGATGTTGCCGTATATAAAACAACGGATGCAGGAAGGCCGGCCGTTAAAATCGATTACCCGGCATATGTTGGGTTTATTTCAGGGACAACCCGGCGCCAAACGCTGGCGGCGTTATTTAAGTGAAAATGCCCATTTGCCGGGCGCGAATACAGACGTGATTCGGCATGCCTTAAAACTGATCGGTTGATAAAAATTAACCACAGAGATGTATGGACTCCTTCTTTGTAAAAGCAAGCTGTTAACTCACTTATTACGCTATCCCCTCAGGGGGAGGGAGTCCATACATCTCTGTGGTTAGAGCATTTAATTGCGCAGTCCGGTGCCTTTATGCAGTAAGTGCAGGGCATACCAGGTCAACACCGCTATAAACAGCACAATAATGCCAAATGCCCAAAACACTGATACGTCAGAAATGCCCAGCAGGCCATAACGAAACGCGTTGACCATATACAACACTGGATTTAACAACGACACGTTTTGCCAGAATTCCGGCAATAAATTGATCGAATAAAACACCCCGCCCAGATAAGTCAGCGGCGTCAGAATAAAAGTCGGAATAATCGAGATCTCATCAAAACTACTGGCATAAACAGCATTAATAAAGCCGCCCAGCGCAAATAACACGGCACTTAACAACACTATGGTGAAGGTTATCCAATAATGCTGCACGGTCAAATCGGTAAAAAATAACGCGACCACCGACACAATCAGGCCGATACACAGTCCGCGCGCGGTACCGCCGGCCACATAACCGGCCAGAATCAGATAATTGGGTACCGGTGCAACCATCAGTTCTTCAATATGGCTCTGAAATTTGGCACTGAAAAACGATGAGGCAACATTGGCGTAGGCATTGTTGATGATCGCCATCATAATCACACCCGGCGCGATATATTGCATATAAGTAAAGCCTTCCATATCACCGATCCGGCTGCCAATAAGGCCGCCAAAAATAATAAAATATAGCGTCATGGTGATGGCTGGCGGCAATAACGTTTGCGCCCAGATCCGCATAAAACGGCGGATCTCACGAGTCACAATGGTTTTAAAAGCGATCCAGTGTTGAGGATGACGGCTGGTGGACATCAATGTTTCTCCGACGGTTCAACCAGTTTCAGAAACAGTTCTTCCAGCCGGTTGACCTTATTTTTCATGCTGGCAACCTGAATGCCGCGCTCGCTGAGCACGCTGAACAGGCCGTTGAGACTATCGCTGCGATTGAGTTCGATTTCGATGGTAGTGCTGTCGACCTGATGATGGGCAATGCCATCTAATAAATGGCTATCGGTCAGCGGCTGTTGCAGATCAAGAACAAAAGTTTCTTTATCCAGCCGGTTAAGCAGCGATTTCATATCGGTGTTTTCAACAATCCGGCCTTTATCAATAATGGCGATATTGCGACACAGATTTTCGGCTTCTTCCAAATAATGGGTGGTCAGAATAATGGTGGTGCCCCGACGATTAATATCGCGCAAAAACGTCCACATCGATCTGCGCAGTTCAATATCAACACCGGCCGTTGGTTCATCGAGGATTAATAATTTCGGGTTATGCACCAGCGCCCGGGCAATCATCAACCGCCGTTTCATACCGCCCGACAAAGCTCGCGATGGGGTCGCGCGTTTATCCCACAGACCCAGTTGCTTAAGCAGGGCGTCGGCGCGCGGTTCAGCCTCGTTTGCTGATAAACCGTAATAACCCGCCTGCGTCAGCAATATATGTTTGACCTGTTCAAAGCCATTGAAATTAAATTCCTGCGGCACTAAGCCAATATAGCTTTTGGCCAGTTCGGTATTGTCATCTAAATCGGCATCAAACACTTGCACCCGTCCGGCAGTTTTGGTCACCAGTGAGGTGATAACGCCAATCGTCGTCGATTTGCCGGCGCCATTGGGGCCGAGCAGAGCAAAAAAATCCCCCTGTTCAACACTGAGATTAATGTCGTTCAGCGCTTGCAGGCCATTGCCATAGGTTTTGTTCAGGTGTTCGATGGACAGTGCGGTCAAAATGTTGGTCCCAAGCAGAATTCGGCACGCTAGATTATCATGCCCGTATGTCAGATGAAATTTACCTTAACCAAGTTCCGCCACAATCAGAAGCTGAATTACTACGGCGATGCCGGGCTATTGCTGGTCAGACATTGGGACAGTTGGCAGCTCAGTTGAATATTACTGTGCCAGCTGATTTACGTCGTCACAAAGGTTGGGTCGGCAGTTTATTGGAAAAAATACTTGGTGCGGATGCCGGCAATCATGCCCAACCGGATTTTACAGGGCTTGGTATTGAACTGAAAACCTTGCCGCTGGCGGCCAATGAATTGCCTAAAGAATCGACCTATGTTTGTACGGTCAATATGACTGAAACCGGCGAACTGCGCTGGCAAGAAAGCTGGCTGCGCCGCAAACTGGCTAAAGTATTATGGTTGCCGGTCGAAGCAGATAATATGATTCCACTGGCTGAGCGCTACGTTGGTGAAGGTTTTTTATGGCAGCCGGATCCTGAGCAAATAGCTTTGTTAAAGCAAGACTGGGAAGAGCTGATGGATGCGCTGGTGCTCAGTGGTCAGGCTGGCTTGTCGGCACGTCAAGGCCAGGTGTTGCAAATTCGCCCCAAAGCCGCCAATAGCCGGGTTCTTGCACAGGCAATAGCCGACGATGGCAGTTTCATCCAGCAAAATCCACGAGGCTTTTATCTGCGCAGTGAATTCACCGCGCAAATACTACAGGCCAATAAGACTTGCCGTTTACCCATTTGAAAAGGCAGAATGCAAGGGCTTATTTATCCTCTATATCTGCCTCTGTTGTGAGCTGAAAAAGCGCCAATCAAGGCGCGAGGAGAGTCGCTTAGTTATTCTAAACAAACAACGAGCAACGCAGGCCGGCATACCGTCCATCCATGGACATAAGTGGCACTTTTTCAGTCACAACCCTTCGGGCTGGGACTATTTTTGCGCCCGGCTGCGTTGTATGAAATACATCCCTGTATTTCACCGCTTCGCGGCCAGCAAAGCTGTTCAAATGGGTTCCAGACCCATTTGTCAATCGCTGATGTAGAATAACTACACTTCGCGCTTTCCGCCTTGGCGTACACAATGAGCCGCCAGCAGTGGTGGATATAGAAGATAAATAAGCCCTAGCAATGGAGAAGGAATCGCCTGTGCAAAAACTCAATGCATTAGTGGTGGATGCGTCCGCCGAGTTTCGTGATAAAGCAAAAAATATTCTCGAATCTGCTGGCTTCAGTGTCGAACTGGCGGAAAACGGCCAACAAGGACTGCTGCTGGCCAACGCCTCGCGGTTTCGTTTAGTGTGTTGCAGTGATGACTTGCCGGATATTGTCGGCAGTGAATTTTGCGGACAGTTGCGTGCGATCAACGGTTACGACTTTGTCGCCGTTTTGGTGCTGACTGAAAATGATACCGCCCGCACCCTTAAACAAGCGCTGCTCGCCGGCGCCACTGATATTTTCAGCAAAAACGATGGTCGCGAGCTGGAAACTTATGTGCAACGCTTGGCTGAACGTGAAACCCGGCATTTATCTGGCCGCGTGTTGTTTATCGAAGACTCGCGGGTGCTGCAAACCATCATTATCGATTTACTGACGGATATGGGCCTTGATGTTGATGCCTACACCTTTGCCGAAGAAGCTTGGAAAGCATTTAACGGTGGCGATTACGATTTGGTGATCACCGATATTATGCTCGAAGGCAGCATGAGTGGCATTACCCTGGTGCGCAAAATTCGTCGGCTACGTGAGGAATATGGCAATGTGCCGATCATTGCCACTTCTGGTTTTGACAATATTTCCCGCAAGATTGAGTTATTTCATCTGGGTGTCAATGATTTTGTATCTAAACCGATCGTCCGTGAAGAATTGCGGCAAAGGGTGTTTAACCATATCACCAGCTACCAGAATGTCCGTGAACTGCGCGCCCAGCAAAATTCGTTATACAGCTTGGCAATGTTAGATCAGCTTACCCAGTTATTTAACCGGCATGCACTGCGCGAATTTGCCGGTAAATATTTCAGTGAAGCGCATCGTTTTAAACGTGATCTGACGATGGCGGTGTTGGATCTGGATAATTTCCGGGACCTGAACGATCAACATGGGCATGTTAAAGGGGATCAGGTGTTAGCCGAGTTGGGTAACTGGTTAAAGCGACATGTTCGGGATGTCGATATGGTGGCGCGCTGGGCCGGCGAAGAATTTGTGATGTTACTGCCGGATTGTAATGCAACAGATGCCGCAGCGTTGATGGAACGGATGCAGAAACGTTTGTCACGCTTTAAGCCAGCCAATCTGGATATTAGCCTCAGCGTCGGTGTCGCGGAATTACGTCATGATCAGCAAGACAACTTAAACAGCTTATTTGAAATGGCCGACCGGGCCATGTATCAAGCGAAAATGGCTGGCCGAAATTGTGTCAGGCAATATCAGCCGGAAGCCTATTAAAAACTTTAACGGTTTTCGGCGAACGCCACGCATTGTGGCTGGGTCAGCATAAATATGCCGTGACCGCCGTGTTCAAAATCCAGCCAGATAAAATCCATTGTTGGCCATCTTTCTGCCACCGCTGCATCACTATTACCGACTTCGACAAATAACAGCCCGTCCGGTGTTAAAAACTGTGCGCTGCCAATAATAATCTGTTTTACCAGCGCCAGACCATTGTCGTCTGCGCGCAGCGCTGTGGCCGGTTCATGACGATATTCGGCTGGCAGCGTTGCCATTTCGTCATCACCGACATAAGGCGGGTTGCTGATGATTAAATCGTATTGCTGGTTGTTATCCAGATTCGCCCATAAATCAGATTTAATTAATTGCAGTCGATCCGTTAATTGATGTTTTAATTGATTGATTCTGGCGACGTCCAGTGCATCGCTGCTGATATCCACAGCATCAACAGTTGCTTCGGAGAAAGCATACGTCAGCGCAATGGCAATACAGCCGCTGCCGGTGCACATATCTAAAATATGGCTGACATTGTCCGGTGCCGTCAGCCACGGTGCAAAATCACTGGCAATCAGTTCGGCAAAAGGCGAGCGGGGGATCAGCACCCGATCATCAACATAAAACGGCAGGCCGGCAAACCAGGTTTCATGGGTCAGATAAGGCACCGGTATCCGTTTATCAATACGTTGCTGGATCAGATTCAGCAGGGTTTGTTTTTCATCTGCGGTTAATCGCGCGTCAAGAAAGATATCAGGCAATTCGCTGACTGGTAATTGCAGACTGTGCAGGATCAGCTGTGATGCTTCGTTAAAGGCATCATCATTGCCATGACCATAAAATAACTGTGCTTCGTGAAAGCGTGATGTGGTCCAACGCAAAAAATCGCGCAGCGTAACGAGCTCAGCCGTCGCAGCCTGATAATCAGCAGCCATTAATGAGCAGTAATATCAACAAAATGGCCAGCAATTGCCGCTGCAGCAGCCATTGCCGGGCTGACCAAATGGGTACGGCCACCCTGACCCTGACGGCCTTCAAAGTTACGGTTTGACGTTGAGGCACAATGCTCGCCAGCTTCCAGTCGATCAGCATTCATCGCCAGACACATGGAACAGCCTGGATCCCGCCATTCAAAACCGGCTTCCATAAAGACTTTATCCAAGCCTTCCTGTTCGGCTTGTTGTTTGACCAGACCGGAGCCGGGCACGACCATGGCTTGTTTAACCGTGCTGGACACTTTACCGCCTTTAATCGCCGCAGCCGCTTCGCGCAAATCTTCAATACGCGAATTGGTGCAAGAGCCGATAAACACCCGATCCAATTGGATCTCAGTGATCGGCTGGCTGGCTGCTAACGCCATATAGTTAAGAGCTTTTTCCATACCGTTGCGTTTGACAGCATCTTGTTCAGCGGCTGGGTCGGGAATGTGTGCATCGACCGGCACCACCATTTCTGGCGATGTGCCCCAGGTGACTTGGGGTTTGATATCGCCAGCTTTTAACATCACGACTTTATCAAAATGTGCGCCGGCATCAGAATGCAGATCTTGCCAGGCGGCAACAGCTTTATCCCAGTTATTGCCCTTGGGGGCGAACGGACGGTTTTTTAAATAATGAATGGTGGTGTTATCGACCGCAATCATACCGGCGCGGGCCCCGGCTTCGATAGTCATATTACAAACGGTCATGCGGCCTTCCATTGATAACGCCTGAATCGCTTCACCGGCAAACTCAATGGCATAACCATTACCGCCGGCAGTGCCGATTTTACCGATAATGGCCAGCACAATATCTTTGGCAGTAATCCCCGGATTAACATGACCTTCAACACGCACCTGCATATTTTTGGATTTGCGTTGAATCAGGCATTGGGTGGCCATAACATGCTCAACTTCCGAGGTACCAATACCAAATGCCAGCGCACCAAAAGCGCCGTGAGTGGAAGTGTGTGAATCACCACAGACCACCGTCATACCGGGCAGCGTGGCGCCTTGTTCGGGACCGACAACATGGACAATACCCTGACGCAGATCATCAAGGCCAAATTCGGTAATACCAAATTGGGCGCAGTTTTGATCCAGCGTTTCCACTTGCAAACGCGAAATCGGATCAGCAATACCTTGTTCGCGATGGCTGGTCGGTACATTATGATCCGGAGTTGCCAGAATGGAACTCAGCCGATAGGGCTGGCGACCGGCCAGACGCAGGCCTTCAAAAGCCTGTGGCGACGTGACTTCGTGGACCAGATGTCGATCAATATAAAGTAATGCAGTGCCGTCGCTTTCGCTGCGCACCACATGTTGATCCCACAATTTGTCATAAAGGGTTTTGGCGGTCATGATTTTTGGACTACAAATTTGAGTAAATGAATGATTATACAGCGATAAGTGGAGGCACTCTATTGGCAGTTCAATTGTTTCGATAATCAGCGATTTTCAGGCAAAAAAAAAGGCAACCTGAAGGCTGCCTTTTTCGATTGCTGATAAGGAAAGTGGTTATTCCATATTAGCGTGTCTATATTTCATTTCTTCTTCAGCGATACCTTTCTCATGAATTAAATGAGACACAATCGCTTCCAAGAAAATCAAAGTAGACAATTCAAACATGGTGCCCATCGGCATGCCCTTAGTTGGAGCAAAGCTTTGATCAGTACCAACTTGAATTGTTTTATCTGCAATATCACCAATCGTTGAGCTGGATTTTGAGCAAATCAAAACCACTTTTGCTTTTTCAGATTTGGCTTTATTGGCAAATGAAACCAGCTGTGTTGTTTCACCAGAACCCGAAATAACGATTAATAAATCGCCTTCACGGATGCTTGGTGTGCTGATTTCACCTTGAACATAGACAGTATAACCACTATGCATCAGCCTCATACCCAGGAAATTACCGACCAGTCTTGAACGACCTGCGCCAGTGATAAAGATACGCTTGGCATCATCACACATAGCAACAAATTCGGCTTCAAGCGAACTGTCAGTTGCTTTCAGGATATCAGTGATTTTGTTTACAACTAGATCACGATGCATTGTCATTGTACTTATCCTTATGCTGCGTCAACCAAAGCACGCAGTTCTTTAGCTGATTCTGCTGGAGAAGGCGCGCCATAGATTGCCGCACCAACAACAACGATAGCCGCACCTGCTTTAACGCAGCTTTGGATAGTGTCTTTGTTGATACCACCGGCAACAGAAACTTTAACATTCAGACCCAAACCAGTAATGGTTTTCAAATCTTCGAATGGTGTTTGACCTGCAGCTTGAGCGTCCAAACCAGTGTGAACACCGATGATGTGCGCACCATTTGCAGCAGATTCTTTAGCGACTGCAACTTTGTCTTCAACACCGATCAAGTCAACTTGTGCTTCAGCATTGTTGGCATTAGCAGCTTTGATAACGCCTTTAATAGTTGCGGTATCAGCAGCACCTAATACAGTAGCGATGTCACCACCCGCTTCAAGGAATGGTGTGGCTTCATATTCGCCAGCGTCCATTGTTTTCAGGTCAACCAGGATTTTCTTATCTGGATGAGCCGCTTTCAGGGCTTTAACCAGTTTCAGACCGTTGTACTTGATGCAAGGGGTACCGATTTCCAGGATGTCAACGTAAGGAGCGACTTGTTCAGCCAGCGCCATAGTTGCGTCAAAATCCAATGAATCCAGAGCCATTTGAATTTCAGCCATGTTTTTATCTCCTATTAATTTAAAAGTAATCCCGTTTTTATTGTGGGACTTTCTAATCAGCAATCAGAACAGCATGCTGTTCTAAGAGACTGTGTTGTCCAGCCGGTAAAAGGGAACGGCTGGACGGGTGCTAATAAACTGCGATTAGCCTTCCAGTTCTGCCAGACGTTTCGTCAGCAGGTCTTCCAGTGCTTCCAATGCTTTGGCAAAACCATCAATACCTTCAGACAACTTTTCAGCAGCCATACGGTTTTCTTGATGCATTGAGTCGAAGGTGGCTTTGTCCATATCAATTTTCTGAATGTCAGCTTTTGCTGCCACTTCAGGAGACAGTTTACGCTCCAGTGTGCCTTCGGTTTTTTGCAATTCATCCAGTAAAGCGGGTGAAATGGTAAGTAAATCAACCCCGGCCAATTCAGTGATTTCACCAACGTTACGGAAGCTGGCACCCATGACTTCTGTGTTATAACCAAATTTTTTGTAGTAGCTGTAAATTTCAGTAACTGATAATACACCTGGATCTTCGTGTGGCGCATAAGCATCACGGCCGGTATCTTTTTTGTACCAGTCGAGAATACGGCCAACAAAAGGTGATATCAGGGTAATACCGTTTTCAGCACACGCAATCGCCTGATGCAGACCAAACAGCAGCGTCAGGTTACAATGGATGCCTTCTTTCTCAAGTACGGCTGCTGCTTGAACGCCTTCCCAGGTAGACGCGATTTTGATCAAAATGCGATCTTTAGAAATGCCAGCGGCTTCGTATTGGGCAATAATCTCACGACCTTTAGCAATGGTCGATTCCGTGTCATAAGACAGACGTGCATCCACTTCGGTTGAAACACGACCCGGAATAATGTCGAGAATTTTCAGACCAAAAGATACGGCCAAACGGTCAAATGCTAATGTTGCGACTTCTTTTGCAGAGGCATTATCGCCTAAAGATTGACGAGCAGCTTTGAGCGTGTCATCAACAATACTTTGATATTGTGGCATCTGCGCAGCAGCAGTGATTAGCGATGGATTGGTGGTCGCATCGCGTGGCGTGTATTTTTCGATGGCCTGAATGTCGCCGGTATCGGCCACGACCACGGTCATTTGCTTCAGTTGATCAAGTAAGTTCGCCATGTGAGTACCTTTTTCGTAGCTAATTAAAATAATTTTATGTCACTGTTGGGCGTGCTCAGTGAAAATCGTCGGCCCGAACACGGACCGGCAGTTTTCAGAGCAAAATTCATCAGTGAATTAACACTGATGAAAGTCGAACGGGTTAAAATGCTTACGCTTTGCTGCGGATGTAGCGTTCTACACCAGTCTGCGATTTAGCATTAGCAATTTTACGGGTATATTTCTCGACGCCGGTCATCGGCTTGTTGTTGCTCATCTTTTCACGGACGTAGCGTTCAACCCCCGTTAACTGCTGACCATTTTGTGCTTTATTACGGATGTAACGCTCAACACCTGTCAAACCATCATTTGCCGATTTTTTTGCAGTATCTTTACCGCAACAATCGCTGCTGTCTGAGGATGAAAACAGGCCTGAAAAAAAGCCGCAGATAGATGCTAATAAACCTTTGTCACTCATAAGAAATACCCCTGTTACCTTGATTCGAACCCCATCTGCCCAACAGTTAGTGAGTTTGGTGCAACGGGTAAATTACTATTTTAGGTTTATTGTGGCAAGCCAACCCGTATCAGTAGATCTTTGATTATAGACCTGCTTTGTTAGATTTGACCACTGTCATCAGCAAACAACGATAATTCGCTTAAGCTGGTGCGCGTAACCCGGTGTGAATGAAATTTGATAAAAAAACGAGTGGCTCTCGGCCACTCGTTTTAATTATGTCGTACTGGTCAGACTCCGCTTACGCAGCGTCAACCAATGCACGCAGTTCTTTAGCTGATTCTGCTGGAGACGGTGCACCGTAAATAGCAGCGCCGACAACAACGATAGTTGCACCAGCTTGAACTGTTTTCTGAATGGTGTCTTTGTTCAGACCACCCGCAACAGAAATACGCACACCCAAGTTTAGCGAGGCAATTGCTTGCAGATCGGCAAACGGTGTTTGGCCTGCGGCTTGTGCATCCAGACCCGTGTGAACACCGATGATTTGCGCGCCATTTTTAGCGGCTTCTTTAGCAACCGCTGGTTTATCTTTAACGCTGATCAAGTCAATTTGTGCTTCTGCATTGTTCGCATTGGCTGCTTTGATAACGCCACCCATTGTGGCTTTGTCTGAAACACCCAAAACAGTACAAATATCAGCACCTGCTTCATAAAAAGGTGTTGATTCGTACTCACCGGCGTCCATTGTTTTCAGATCAACCAGGATCAGGTTGTTAGGGAATTTGGCTTTCAGCGCAGTAACGATTTCCAGACCATTATACTTGATGCAAGGGGTGCCTACTTCAAGAATGTCGACATAAGGTGCGACTTGTTCTGCAAGTGCGATTGTTTGGTCGAAATCCAGAGAATCCAGAGCCATTTGAATGAGTGCTTTTGCCATGCTGACATGCTCCTAAAAATTGAGTTAATTTATGGTTTTACGTTAAAAATACGCTCGCAGACTATAAAGCAGATGCTTAAGACCTGTCAATTTTTACGAGGGAGTACACACTTCTGGCTCGGTAAATTGCTGGACAGGGTGAATTCAACTGTGCGAGGCTTTGCCTTATTTACGGCACGCTGTTAGTTGCCGGTTTTCGGGTAGGATGAGCATTTTTCATGACATTAAAAATCAGCAATATTGGCGGACTTATCATCGATATGGACGGCGTACTATGGCATGGCAGCCAGCCCTTGCCCGGTCTCAGTGATTTTTTTGCCACCTTACGGAATTTGCAAATCCCATTTTTGTTGGCGACCAATAATGCCAGCCTGACCCAACAGCAATACATCGATAAACTAGCGGGTATGGCAGTCGGGGTCGCGGCAAAAGAAATCCTCACCTCAAGCATGGCCACTGCGCGTTATTTAAAAGAAAACCTCGCGGAAAATCAGCGCCGGGTCTATGTCATCGGTGAAGTGGGGCTGACTGAGCCGCTGCAACAACAGGGCTTTACATTGACTGATTTGTATCAGGTTAATCAGCCGGAAAAAGGCATTATGGACCAAGGCGCTGATATTGTTGTGTCTGGACTGGATCGCAAGCTGAACTGGGATAAATTGGCCACCGCGACGCTGAATATCCGTGCTGGTGCGGTATTTTATGCCACCAATGCAGACACTACTTTACCGACCGAACGTGGTGAAGTGATGGGTAACGGCGGCGTACTCGCCGCTTTAACCGCGGCGACCGGTCAGACGCCGACCGTGATTGGCAAGCCAGAGCCGATTTTATATCAACAGGCTTTGGAAATTCTTGGCACCGATCGGCACAACACCATTGCCATTGGTGATCGTTTAAATACCGATATTCTGGGTGCGGTCAATGCCGGTATGCGCAGTTTAATGGTACTTACCGGTGTCTCCACCGAAGCAGATTTAGCCGATATTGACTACGCACCGGATTGGATTTTGCCTGATATTCGGGCGGTCACCGAGACGCTTAAAGCTAGTGCATAAAGGAATAACATTATGAAAAAAATTATTAATGATGCGGAAACACTGCTTGATCAAAGCCTCAATGGCTTTGCCAAAGCGCATCAGGATATCGTCATATATAACGATAGCCCGCGATTTGTCCGGCGTAAAAATCTGGCGGATAAAGCTAAAGTAGCGCTGGTTTCCGGTGGTGGTAGTGGTCATGAACCGCTGCATACTGGCTTGGTCGGCAAAGGCATGTTGGATGCGGCTTGTCCCGGTCAGGTTTTCACCTCGCCAACGCCCGATCAAATGCTGGCGGCAGCCGAGACCGTTGCAAACGGCGCCGGCGTGTTGTTTATCGTCAAAAATTATGCCGGTGATGTGATGAATTTTGAGATCGCCTCAGAAATGCTTGAAGCCGAAAACGCGACCATTTTGGTGACAGATGATGTGGCATTACCCGCTGATCACAGCACTGGCCGCCGCGGTGTAGCAGGCACGCTGATTGTCGAAAAAATCGTTGGCGCAGCGGCTGAACAAAGCTGGGATCTGGCGGCTTGTAAAGCGCTAGGCGATAAAGTCGCCAACAATACCGCCTCTATGGGCCTGGCTTTAAGCAGCTGTACTGTGCCTGCGGCCGGTAAACCCACATTCACGATCAGCGATAATGAAGTAGAAATGGGCGTTGGCATCCACGGCGAACGCGGCCGCGAAATTGTGCCTTTGGCAACGGCGAATGCATTGGTTAATCAACTAGTCGACAGTATTGATAAAGCACTGCAACCCCAAGCAGGTCAAAAAGTCCTGCTGCATGTCAATGGCCTCGGCGCTACGCCATTGATGGAGCTCTATTTGGTGTTTGATATTGCGGCCCAATACTGGCAGCAAAAAGGCGTTGAAATTCACCGCTCACTGGTTGGCAATTTCACCACATCGCTGGATATGGCTGGCTGCTCGGTGACGCTGACCTTGCTTGATGACGAAATGACCGCGCTCTGGGATGCGCCGGTACATACCGCCGCTTTGCGTTGGGGCTGTTGAAAATTAACCACAGAGATGTATGGACTCCTTTTTTGTAAAAGCAAGCTGTTAACTCGCTTATTACGCTATCCCCTCTGGGGGGAGGGAGTCCATACATCTCTGTGGTTAATTTTTTTCAATTAAAAAATCAGCAATGGCAAAAAGCATTAGCTGGCTGGTGCGGGCACCGGCATCAATATGACCACGGGCGCGTTCGCCTAAAAAGGATGCCCGGCCTTTGGTTGCCAGCATTTCTTTGGTTGATAACATGCCAGCTTCTGCCGCTTGTTTCATGTTGTCTAAGGCTGTTTCAAGTGATTGATTATCCTCAATACTTTTCTGAAGACTATTGACGGCTGGAATCAATGTATCCAGCATGGTTTTTTCGCCAATATCGGCTTTACCACGCGCTTTAATTGCGTCCACACCGGCCGAAAACACTGTCACCATATTGGCAAAATCTACCGGTTTATCTTTAGCCGCTTTACCCATCGCCACAAACATTGAGCCAAATAAAGACCCTGACGCACCGCCCATCGTTGCCATCAACTTCATGCCGATTTGGCTGTATGCCGCCGCTAAATCCAGCACCTCCAGTTTGTCAGCCTCAGTAAGCAATGCATTCAGACCACGCTGCAGATTAATCAGATGATCACCATCACCAATCGCTTGATCCAGTTCAGCTACTTCATCCGCATGGTGGTTCAATATGGTTTCAATAGCTGACAAAAAAGATGCGATATTACTATTCATAGGTTTCCAGTGTGACTAGCGGCGTAACCGTAAAACTATTAAAAATCGATGTGCAGAGCAAGTTTTGATGATGTGGCTTAAAAAATTGTCGCCGGCTTTTGCCGGCCGCAAAGGCCAGACGGTTATAAAGTCAGTAACGTCCTTGCGAACGCAGCGAAGCAATCTAAGCCATGATGGCGGCCTCCTTTGATACCCGAGAACGTCATTGCGAGCGTAGCGAAGCAATCTATTCAGAGCTTGCAGATTGTCTTGGCCTCCGGCCTTGCGAAGACCTGTTAAATTCTATGGATTTATTCGCGCCCATCTGCGTGATCTGCGGATAACTTAAAGCAGACTGATTCGGCGATACGGCCGCCTCAATGAAAGGGACTCCTCCTCATCTAATGCCTCTTCGGGCAGAATTGG
>JAVVFF010000167.1:0-3363 GCA_032250995.1 Methylophaga sp.
TGATTGCATAAATAACCTAGGTTGACCTGTAATGTTTTGAGCTGCTTGCGGTGGATCTCCGGGAAATTTCCCGGTAACAATTTTGGTAACGTTGGGTGCATAACTTTTCCTGTCAATAATGGCCATCAGTCTGATAACAGACTGGTTTGTTACAAATAGCTCTTAGCCTTTGCGACCATTCACAAAAGCAGCGGTCAGTTCGTTTTGCGGTTGATCAAACAGATGTTGGCTACGACCAAACTCGACAAGCTTACCAACACGTTCCTGCATCCAGAAAAAACCAGCATAATTAGCGACTCGTTTAGCTTGAGCCAGATTATGGGTCACAATCACTACCGTATAGCGACCACGCAAAGATACAATCAAATCTTCCACTACAGCAGAACTGATAGGATCCAGAGCGCTACAGGGTTCATCCATCAACAGGATTTCAGGTTCCAGCACCAATGCTCTGGCAATACAAAGTCGTTGCTGTTGGCCGCCTGACAGTTTGGTGGCGGTCATATCAAGTTGATGATGAACTTCTTGCCATAAGCCAACATCTTTGAGCACTGTTTCGATTTTATAATCGATAAGCTGTTTATCTTTGATACCAATTTCACGCAGTGGTAAAGCTAAATTGCGGTAAATTGACAACGGAAACGGATTCGGTTTTTGAAAAATCATACCGATCTGACGTCGTAGCGTCAGCAAATCGATGGGCTGATTCAGTATGTTGTCATCGTGAAATAGCACTTTGCCAGAAACTGATGCTCCCGCAATCATATCGGTCATTCGGTTTAAGGTAGAAAGAAAGCTGGTTTTGCCGCAGCCAGAAGGCCCAATCAGCGCGGTGATACAACCTTTATAAATATCCAGATTGACATTTTCTAACACTGTTTTGTGTTGATATTTCACTGACAGATTGTGCACGCTCAAATGAGGTATCGGCTCACAGCACGTTTTAGCCTCGGTCAGCTGACCTAGTGTAAAACCTTTAGTTTGCAAAGCCATTTAACACTCTCCGTCCAAGCCATAAATCAGTTATGGCATAAGCCAACATATTTAAAACCATAATTATCATCAAAAGAATCAATGCTGACGCCTGAGCCGCCGCATCGCCACCGGTGACATTCATCGATAGATCATAGATATGAACTGACAAGGCACGCCCCGAATCCATCACTGATCCCGGCATTCGATCAACATAACCACTGGTAAACATTAAAGCCGCTGTTTCCGCTGTAGCGCGACCAATACCTAAAATCAATCCTGCTGAAATCGCAGGCAAGGCGGCAGGTAACAAAATAAACCAGACGGCTTTTATTTTTGGCATGCCAAGTGCCGCTGCACCTTGCCGCCAACTATTATTGACACTGCGAAGGCCAATTTCACAAGTTCGTATAAATACTGGCAATATCATGCAGGCCAAGGTCAAGCCGCCAGACAAAATAGAGAAGCCCATCCCCAAAAACAGACTAAAAAATGCATAGCCAAACAAACCAAAGACGATCGATGGCACACCCGCCATAACATCGAGCGCAAGACGAACTTTTCTGGCCCAGAAATTGTGAGTTGCAGTAAATTCAGCTAACCAGACAGCACTCGCCAAGCCAAGTGGCAATGCCACCAGCAGGGTGACTGCAAGGATCAATAATGTAGCGACCAAAATAGAACTAATCCCACCATCACGTCCAGCATTCTGCGGTTGACTAAACAGGAAGTCGACTGACAACTTGGCAAGGCCCTGATCCAGCAGCCCCTGCACCAACCAGAACAGCACCATTAGCACTAATAAAGCGGCGCACCAGATACCTGCTTGAAATAAGCGCTCAGCCATAGTGGTTATCGCTTTTTATCTTTGATGCAATCAACATCATCACCAAGACCAGCACGGTCAGTATCAAACCCGACACAAATAATGATGCCCGATGCAGGTCGGTTGCATACGCCATCTCTAACGCAATATTGGCAGTGAGGGTTCTGACCGGTTCCAGCAACCCTGTTGGAAACTGAACAACATTTCCTGCCACCATTAATACCACCATGGTTTCGCCCAATGCTCTCGCCATGGCCAGTAATACACCACTGATGATGGCAGCAGATGCTGCGGGAATTAACACGTTCACAATCTGTACATGTTGACGAATGCCCAGTGCCGATGCAGCGTGTTGCAATGTTGCAGGTAATGATTTAAGCGCTGCCAGACTGGTCAGCGTCACCGTAGGTAAAATCATGATGCACAACACGATGCCGGCAAGCAATAAAGACTGCCCCGGAGGCGACCACTTGTTTATTAACGGTACCAATACCGTTAAACCCCATAACCCCAGCACCACTGAAGGCATACCCGCCAGCAAGGCAATGGCAAAACGATAGCCTTTTTGTATTCTGGCAGGTGCAATATAAGCAATAAAAATCGCACACATAATACCAATTGGTGCCGCCAACAAAATCGCAATAATCATGACCAGTACAGATGCCAGCAGCATTGATAACATGCCAAACTGACCTTCCAGCGGATACCAGCTTTTATCCGTGATAAATGCTATGGAATCATGACTGCTTAATGCCGGCCAGGCTCCGATAACAATCACAGCAATAATCAGTGCCAACATGGTGGCGCAAGCAAATGATGCTATTGCCAACAGTGGTTTTGCGATGCGATCAGCGTGTGGCTGGAACAAAATATTGGGCCTTTATTAGATCTTCAACGGCCTGGCTTTGAGCAAAATCAATAAATTTCTGGCTTAAAGGTGTCAGCGACTTAGTCACCAGATTCAGTGGTCTTGATAATGGAAATTCGCCATTTTTCAACGTTTGCAGATTAGCCGCGACACCGTTCATGGGCAGCAACTTAATGGGTGTGCCGACCGATTGCTCATATTCGGCTGCGCCTATCGACACATAGCCAATCGCACCTGGATTACCCGAAACCGTTTTAATTCCTTGTTGATTGTCACCTATCACTACTTGCGCCTTGATTTGACTGTTTTTTAGCGCAAAGTATTTTAAAAACAATTCCAATGTGGCGCGACCATCGGCTTTGTTAACCACGGTAATGGCTTGGTCTTTACCACCGACTTCAGACCAATTACGTATTTTGCCGGTATAGATAGCAATGATTTGTGCTTGACTCAGTTCGGTGATGATATTGCTGTCATGTAAAATAATACTGATACCATCGCGTGCAATGGTATGTGCGGTAAGGTCTGACTCAGCCGCTTTCAGATGTCTGGAAACCATGCCAATATCAGCCATGCCGCTACGACTATCAACTACCCCTCGAGTAGAACCACCCGTCTGAACGTCGATTCGAATATCTGGGTTATTCGCTTCAAACCGTTTGGCTATTTCCATCGCAACAGGCGCAACCGTACTTGA
>JAVVFF010000168.1:0-3343 GCA_032250995.1 Methylophaga sp.
GGAGGATACTTAACGCCACCCAAAGTGATAAATAACGTTCAAATAAACTCATTAATATGCCTTGTTTAGCAGCAGTGGCTGCGGGCTGAGCATGCTTGACTGTCAGTGACTAATTTAGCGCTGTTATCTTGTAAGCCGGTTTGGATAATGGTCAGTGCCCAGTCGGGCAAATCCGGGTGTAATTGATAAAACACCCAGTGCCCTTGCCGGCGATCTATCAGCAAATTGGCATCGCGCAGCAGGGCTAAATGTCGGGAGATTTTGGGTTGGTTGGTATCAAGGGCTTGCGTCAGATCACAGACACATAGCTCACCTTGATCGGCAATCAGTTGAACACAGCGTAGCCGCGTGTCATCGGCCAGTGCTTTATGCAGTTGTAGCAATTCCATATCATCAATGTCGTCATTAATATATGAAATATCATATATATGGAAAATCGAATGTCAATCGATTAATTTCAGAATTTGTTTACCCAACTGGATTTGATCACCGGCAACCAGCTTGCGGGCTTTGCGGGTCTCAATGTCACCGTTTACTTTGACCAGGCCATCAGCGACTAACTGTTTGGCTTCGGCGCCACTACTGGCAAGGCCTTCAAATTTGAGCACTTTAAACAAAGCTACCGGGCTGGTGAGTAGTGTTACTTCAGTAATGGATTGCGTCATTGGGGGATACCTTAGATCAGGAAAAATGCCAAATGGCAGCTATATTTTTAAACACAGATAAGCGCATAATCACTGCACTATCAAAGGACTGGCCATGAAACTTATCGTTAATTTAATGCAATTGTTGATTATTGCCGTACTGATATACCCGTTTTTTTATATGTGGGAAACGGACAAAATTGAAAAAATGTGTGATGGGTTTGCCATTGGTATGCCAGCAGAAGACATTATTAGAAAAGCCGATCAATCTTTTCTGAAATGGTTGGAAAAACCAGCCGAAAATACCGAAAGATGGCATTTACAGATTATTTCCCGGGCATCATTTGCCGGGTATGTCTGTGATATCAAAGGTATGGGCAAAAAAATGTCTTCAGCACGGCTCATTAAAGGCGCAGACACCCGGTAAGGGTGTTTGCCCTGATTTAAATGACGTTGGATGCATAATTAATCAAAATACCTGCCGCAACCGCCGAGCCAATGACACCGGCCACATTGGGTCCCATGGCATGCATTAACAGGAAGTTATGTTTATCAGCTTCCAGCCCCAGTTTATTAGACACCCGGGCGGCCATCGGTACGGCCGATACACCGGCTGAACCAATTAATGGGTTAATCGGTTCTTTAGTAAGTTTGTTGAGGATTCTGGCCATAATCACACCCGATGCCGTACCAATTGCAAAGGCCACCATACCCAATAACAAAATACCCAAAGTGGTTGCGTTTAAAAACGATTCGGCATTAAGTTTAGAGCCCACCGCAAGCCCCAGAAAAATGGTAACGGTATTGATTAAAGAATTTTGCGTGGTATTACTTAAACGATCCACCACAGCACATTCTTTCATTAAGTTACCAAAACAAAACATTCCCAGCAGTGGCGCGGCATCGGGCAGAATAAATGCCACTAAGATCAACAATAACAATGGGAAAACAATTTTTTCGCGTTGTGATACTTCACGCTGTTGATGCATGCGGATTTTGCGTTCTTTTTCAGTGGTCAGCGCCCGCATAATCGGCGGCTGAATTAACGGTACCAATGCCATATAAGAATATGAAGCAACAGCAATTGCACCGAGTAAGTCTGGTGCTAATTTACTGGCAACATAGATAGAGGTCGGGCCATCGGCACCGCCGATAATACCGATTGCTGCGGCATCAGCCAGACTAAAATCAAACACTCCAAAGGCTGACAGTAATACTGCGCCCATCAATGTTGCGAAAATACCGAACTGGGCAGCTGCACCCAAAAACAACGTTTTCGGATTGGCCAGCAGCGGACCAAAATCGGTCATGGCGCCAACGCCCATAAAGATGATTAGCGGGAATGCACCACTTTCGATACCAACCGTATAAAAAATATGCAAAATACCGCCGGCTTCAGCCAGACCGGCACCGGGAATATTCGCCAGCACACCACCAAAACCAATGGGGACTAACAATAACGGCTCAAAGTTTTTTTTAATCGCCAGATACAACAGTAACATGCCGATCAGTATCATCACACCTTGTCCGGCTTGCATTTGATGCAGTCCGGTGGCATTCCAGAGTAGTTGTAATTTTTCCATGTTCAGCCTTTATGCGATGGTTACTAGAACGTCACCAACTTTGGTGGTATCGCCCGGTTTAACAAAAACACCGGCAATGGTGCCGGCTTTTTCAGCCACGATCTGGGTTTCCATTTTCATGGCTTCCAAAATCAATAGCACATCACCTTCTTCAACTTTTTGACCAGCAGACGCCATAACTTTCCAGATATTGCCGGATAAAGGTGCTTTTACGGGTTCGCCGTCACCAACCGGCGCAGCTTTGGGTTGATTGGCGACCTGACTGATATCGCCACCTTCGTTCACTTCAACGACATATTGTTCGCCATTGACATTAATCGTGTAGGTTTCCGAACCTGATGCGACAGCTGATTGTTTTGCCGAAGCCGCAGCGGCAGATTGTAATGTCGGCGCCGGTTCGAAAGCGTCTGGGTTATCGCGGTTTTTCAGGAATTTCAGTGCGGTTTGATGAAACAGGGCGTAAGTCAGCACATCGTCAACTTTTTGCTCACCTTCCGCGAGTTCGAAGCCTTCTTCAGCAGCCAGTTTATCCAACTCAGTGGTTAATGCTTCCAGTTCCGGTTCCAGCTTATCAGCAGGTCGGCAGGTAATCGGTTGCGCGCCTTCCAGAACCCGATCTTGTAATTCTTTATTAAATGGCGCCGGCGCTGCACCGTATTCACCGCGGAGCAGAGCTTGGGTTTCTTCAGTAATCGTTTTATAACGCTCGCCGGTCAACACATTGATGACCGCCTGGGTACCAACGATTTGTGAGGTAGGGGTGACCAGCGGAATAAAGCCAAGATCTTCACGGACTCGCGGGATCTCTTTCAGTACTTCATCCATGCGATCCAGCGCATTTTGTTCGCGCAGCTGGCTTTCCATATTGGTCAACATGCCGCCCGGTACTTGCGCCACCAGAATACGGGCATCAACACCGCGCAATGAACCTTCAAAGGCAGCATATTTTTTACGGACTTCACGGAAATAAGTGGCAATTTCTTCCAGTAATTCGATATTGAGGCCAGTATCGCGCTCGGTATCTTTAAAAATAGTAACCACCGATTCGGTGGCGGAATGATCATAAGTCATCGACATTGACGATATGGCGCTGTCGACATTATCAATGCCGGCTTC
>JAVVFF010000169.1:0-3340 GCA_032250995.1 Methylophaga sp.
GCTTTTACTCCTCTAGTAAGCAAATCTAACTCGGATGTCCTTACCGGACACGGGGGTTTTCTTTTGATTCAGCACTACCGATAAACCAGCAACGGCATTGCTTAGATCGTCATGCAGATTTGGTGCGTGATCAATGGTGTCGCGTCCGGCTCTGGAAGTGCGCCGCTCCAGGTTTTGGAATTGCCGGATTAGTTTTTGATTAGGTGGCAGTTCAATCTGATTCGATGTGAACATTGATAAACTGTCGATATACAGCTCAGACCGATTCTTGGCTGAGTAGTCATATCTGATACCGTGGCGCTGAAACTCAGTCAGCGGCCATTGGCCAGCGTATTTATCACCTGTCACGCGGTTAATGCCGTACTGACGCAAAATGTCGTTATATTCTTTGGTTACGGCTGCGGGGTTTTGTCTGACGCGCTCAGTAACCAGATCCACAATGATTTTGTCTTGTTCTTTGTGGCCGATTGCCAGTGAAAAGCCATCATTGCCACCGCCTGACGGGTCAACAAATGCCGCATAAGATATGCCGCGTTGTGGTGGTAGTATCTCAGGCTCAGATCTGGCTGCTCTCTCCAACACTTGTGCATCAATAAACGCTGATATGTCAGACCGGAATTCAGCCAGCCATTCAGATTTAGCACCCTCTGGATCTTCGGCTAGTGCCGTGTTTACCAGTTCTTCACTAATAGTCGGATTGAACAATCTGCTTGCACCCTTAATGACTAGAATGTCATCACTGGTAACTCCATAGTTGCTGCGGTATTTTTGATACAACAAACCACGTTTGGCATATGGTGAGCTGATACCAATCATCATGCCGCCAGTGGTGGCAAGTCCAGGCAAGGCTGCACGATAGGTTTCAACGTCTGGGTTGGCAGTAGTCTCTGACCGATAAAATGCACACTCATCAAGAATCGTCGCGACTAGAGTTTTACCCCTAACCGCTCGGAAACTGTTTGTGCTGACGGATATGGATATTCGATTAGTCAGATCTATTGATTCGGCGTCTTGACGTTCAACCATTGAAGTCAGCATCGGACTGGCCTCAATCATGCCGATAAGATAATTCAACGCTAACTTTGCTTGTGCGCGGTCAACTGCGATGATGGAAACTACGCCGCGTTCACCTCTGGCTAACTTGGATTGTAAGCCCTCAAGCTCTGCACCTACTGTGGCCAGATAAAGGCCTACAGCCGCCGCTGTTCGTGTTTTTTCGCTACGTCTACCAGCTAACCACCAAAGCTCTCTAACGCGCTTAGATGGCGGCTCACGGTCTCCAGCCAGTTCATAAAACATTGGCTTGTCGTCATCGGCTATCGGTAAACCAAATGCTGCTGATAACGCTACTCTGGCCGCCTTGCGTGTCTTAGGATTGAAGCCATCACCCATCAACTCTGGCGAATCAAGAAACTGTAATATATTCATGACTTGCCTCGAATAAATTCACCAAGGCTGACTTCCTTGGTTATCCGTTCAAGGCCTAATGTCTTGAGTAAACCAATCAGCGTATTGACCGCCTGAGTTAAACGGCCTTGGTCTATTTCCTCACCGCGTGAGAGTGCCGCTTCCTGCTGTTCGATGATGGCTTCCATGTAAATGGCGCGCTTACATAGTGAGCGGCGCTGATAACTAAGATGGTTGATACCGCCTAAATCCTGAGCAAGTGTCGCGTATCGGCTTTGCACTGCTCTGGCTAGGCTTGTGCGCCCGTCCAGCTTTTCAATCCAGTCATTGCTGTATTGCGTTGGTATCTCATCAGATTTAGCCATACATAACCGCCATCAATGCCTTATATATGGTCTTTATTTTAAACCAAACTGGTATTTATAGCGGTATCTTTTTCAAAACAAGCGAATGAAATAAAAGTAAATTATATTTATATCAGTTACTTACAGGTTTATTTAACATCAAAATAAGTGACTAATTATCACTTTGTCTGTCTATTTGCGCTTTTTATACGGTACTGGTCAAAATAGGGTCAAAATTTATCCACAACATTCACTTCGGAAATTCTAAATGCTCTGCTAAATCTTCCAGCCGATAAAACCTAGCGCCAGCCCTATAAACCGGTTTCAGTGGACAATCATCCAGTAGGACAATCTGAACAAACTTGTCAGGCGTCATATGCAACATTTCAGCACAAAGCCATTCGGGCACAACCGGATCATGCGTAACTGTAAGTTTATGGTTAGCCATCCAGTCTTTGAGATAGGCCACCTTTTCGGCGTGGGTTTTTGGTTGTTTCATCTCTTTATTACCGCATACCTGAACAAAGTGAAAAGTGTATAAACTGTAATAACTGAACAAAGTGAATAAACCAAATGACATCAATGCTTTTCAGGGATAAGTAAGTTATAAAAATCCAATCTTCCAGAAATAATGATGGCACTTTTTACGGTTTGTGCACTTTGTACGGTTTTCGCTTTATACATCAGCAAGGGTATGCACTAATCTACTTTAAAATACTGGATGGCATTGTTCTCAAACGCTTTCTGTTTATTCCATAATTTAATTGGTGGCAGGCTGTACCGCTCTAAGACCTTAGTGGTTTTTCTAGTGCCTGCAATGCCAATACTTTTGCAATATGAAACAATTTCAGTTTGGTTAACTTTTTGGTTGTCTATTGCTTCATGTATTGCCTGAATGATTGGCTCATCTTCTTCCACTAGATGTTCATACCGCATCGCGTCGATAACGTCAACAAACTCATCAGCAAGGCTCACTCGTCTATCCGAACTGATATTAAATGTTAATGGTTTAAAACTGCCTCGCACTTTGTCTGGTTTAGTTGATACGGTCATGCTGCCATCATCATTTTTCTTTGGTATCAAATATATCATTTCATCAACGTCCGATCTTAAGTCGCCGGTTCCCTCGTATATAGGTACACCATCAGCATCATTATATTTATTGGTATGCGCCAGTAATATGATTGTCATACCCTTTGCAGATAGACCTCTGAGCGTTTTATACAAGTTTTTTGCTCGGTCTTTTTGGATGACGTTTGTCATTTTCTTTAAGGTGTCGAAGATAAAAACGTGTGATGAATAGTTATTATCAAGTGCGTTCATTGCCTCCAAGTTATCGACAACATCAGTCATTGATAAACCGGCTTTCATATCAGGTAAAAGCAGTTTGAAACCCTTCTCATTAGCTTGTGCCTGCATATCTTTTGAGTCGCCGCCTGAAATATCAGCATTGACATAAAAAACCTGATATTCATTTGCGATCTGGCCAGCTATCCATGCGAATATTGTTGTTTTGCCACCATTAGGCGGTGCTGGATATACGGCAACATGACCTTGAATTATCAAGTTTGGATAAACCCATTTTGGAT
>JAVVFF010000027.1:0-19784 GCA_032250995.1 Methylophaga sp.
CACCCGGCAATTTCACCTGGAATGAGCAGATGCAGCGCTGGGTGATGACGGTATTTAACGATTATCAATGGGATTTGAATTACAGCAATCCGGCGGTTTTTATTGAAATGCTGGATATCATTTTGTTCTGGGCCAATCAAGGTGCTGACATTGTCCGTCTTGATGCGGTGGCGTTTTTGTGGAAAAAAATCGGCAGCACTTGTCAGAATGAACGCGAAGCCCATTTGATTTTGCAATTGCTTAAAGATTGCTGTCAGGTGACGGCGCCGGGCGTGTTATTTATCGCCGAGGCGATTGTCGCACCGGTCGAAGTGATCAAATATTTCGGTGAAGATGCGGTAAACGCCAAAGAGTGCGAAATCGCCTATAACGCCACCTTTATGGCGCTGATGTGGGATGCGGTGGCCACTAAAAATGCCAGATTGCTTAACCAGGGTATAAAAAGTTTACCGGGGAAATTAGAGCGAGCAACCTGGCTTAACTATATTCGCTGCCATGATGATATTGGTTTAGGCTTTGATGACCGGGATATTGCTCTGGTCGGTTATGAACCGGCGGATCATCGCAAGTTTTTAATTGATTATTTTACCGGTCAGTTTGCTGACTCGCATGCGCGTGGCGTGCCGTTCGGCCAAAACGATAAAACCGGTGACGCCCGAATTTCGGGATCACTGGCATCTCTGGTTGGCTTACAGTATGCCGTGGAAAGCAAGGAACCGCAGGTTATTGATGAAGCAGTCAATATGATTTTATTGCTGCATAATTTGATTTTGTCGTTTGGTGGCTTGCCTTTGCTTTACTACGGAGATGAAATCGGCACCACCAATGATGAAAGTTATAAAACGGATCCCGTAAAAATGGATGATTCGCGCTGGGTGCATCGGCCATTTATAGACTGGCAAAAAGCCGAATTACGGCACATGCCGGGTACGGTGGAATATGCAATTTTCAGTCAGTTAAAAACCATGATTGCCGTGCACAAAGAGTTAGAGGCTTTTGCTGACTTTAATAATCGTGAATTACTCGAAGTCAGTAATCCGCATCTGTTTGTCTTCGAGCGCTATCACATTCAAAACTCCGGCGAACGTGTGTTGCTGGTCAGCAATTTTGATCAACAGCCGCAAACAATCGATTTAGCAGACTTGAGTCGTTGGTCGACGTTGCAATCAGGTCAACTGATTGATGCAGTGACAGGTCAGCGCCCGGATCAAGTTGATAATTCACTGATTATCCCGGGATTTGGTTTTTATTGGCTGATTGAACAATAATTAGCGTTCACATTTGTCGGTATCACAGGTTGCTTCACGACCCATTAGACGGCCAACAGGGTGTCTTAATCCGGAAAATAAGCGATAACAGATATCGGTAAACCAGCGTATCACCGGCCAGCGCAATATTTGGATCCAGCCATGGGCATCAGCTAAGCGCCAAGCTTTGGCCGTCACATCGAGACCGTAAATCATAGTGCCATCAGCAAGTTGGCCATGTAATATCCGATCTGCTTTGATGATATCAATAGCGGGATAACGTCGGGCAAAATCGTCGGCATAAATATTCTCAAATGTTATGCGTTGCTGGCTGTCACGGACACGTAAGGCAGAAATTTCTCTGGCGCATAACGGGCAATTGCCATCAAAAAAAATCGTTAGTTGCTGCATACCTGTTTCCCGTTTTCAGATACCGTTGTGACGTCATTATCAGGATGAAGTTCAATAGCCGAACCATTTTGCTATGCAGTCGTCTCAAAGCCACTAATTCAAGGAAATGAAATGAAGCGTACCGGCTTATTCTGGTTACAAAACGATCTGCGTCTGCATGATCATCCGGGTCTTTGGCAAATGCAGGCAGTAAATCAGCTGATTTGCGTGTTTTGTATTGATCCTGCCTGGTATCGCCCCAATAGCTTTAATGCTCGGGCAATGGGCGCGACCCGATCCGCATTTTTAACACAGTCGCTGACGGATTTATCCAATCAATTGGCTGCTATCGGGCAGACGTTGTTGGTGATTGAAGCCGATCCGGTTGAAGCTATTGCAGCACTGGTCGAAACCTATCAAGTGACAGTTCTTGGTCGTAGTCAGCATCCAGGTATTTATGAAAACCGGCAGTGGCAGCGGCTGCAACAAATGTTTCCGAACCGGGATTTTTATCAGGCCGATACAACGACGTTATTCAGTGAGAATCAACTGCCATTTGCACTGGCAGATTTGCCAAAAACATTCAGCCAGTTTCGCAAATTGGTTGAGGATTTACCGGTTAACCGCCCGATGGCGGCGATTGATCGTTTACCACCGCCACCGGCAAAACTTATCAAAACAGCAGAACGGCTTGCATCTATCAACATTACTGCATTTACCGGCGGCGAACAGGCCGCTTTGCATCATCTCAATGATTATTTCAGTGGTGAAGCACCGGCCGTATATAAAGACGTGCGTAATGAACTGGATGGCTGGCAGAACTCTACCAAGTTTTCACCGTGGCTGGCGCAGGGGAGTTTATCGGTGCGTACGCTGATTAGCCGATTGCGGGACTATGAAAAAAAGGTTGTCGTCAACGATTCGACCTACTGGATTTTTTTCGAGCTGTTGTGGCGTGAGTATTTTCAATGGTATGCACATCGTTATGGTACGCGACTGTTTCGTTTTAACGGTATTAGCAATCAAACCAGCCGCCGTTGCTATTATCCCGAGCGTTACCAGAAATGGTGTTGTGGCAATACACCTTATCCGCTGATCAATGCCTTGATGCATCAGCTCAATGAAGCCGGTTATATGAGTAACCGCGGCCGGCAGATTGCTGCCAGCTGTTTTGTTTACGATTTGCAGCTTGACTGGCGGTTTGGCGCTGCCTATTTTGAGCAGCAACTGCTGGATTATGATGTCGCCAGCAACTGGGGTAATTGGCAATACATCGCCGGTGTCGGCGCCGATCCACGTGGTGGCCGGCATTTTAATATCGATAAACAAACCCGGCAGTACGATCCGCAAGGCGAGTTTATCCAAAAATGGCAGGGCGATGCCGGTAATCAGCCGCTGGATTCGGTGGATGCTGCTGACTGGCCGATTATGCCGTCGGGGCGTTAATGCATAAGTCAGCGATAAATATCGTTTGGCTGAAGCGGGATTTACGGCTTAGTGATCATCAGCCTTTAGCGGATGTCTGTCAGCAGGATCTGCCGGTTTTATTGCTGTATATTTTTGAGCCCATGTTGCTGGTGGATGCACATTTCAGTGAACGACACTGGCGCTTTGTCTGGCAATCCCTTGATGATATGAACCAGCGTTTACAGCGGTTTAATACCAAGGTTTATATCGTCAATGAGGATGCCATCAAGGTATTTGAAAAATGTCAGCAATCCTTTCAAATCAATACGATTTATAGTCATCAGGAAATCGGTTTAGACAATACCTTCCAGCGCGATAAAGCCATTGCGGAGTTTTGCCAGCAACAGGACATTAACTGGCAGGAAATACCATTGGGCGCCGTGATGCGCGCCGCCAGTCACCGTGATGACTGGGATAAACACTGGCAAAAAGTGATGCGCGCTGAGATGGCCGCACCGGCGTTAAAACAAGCGCAATTTGTGTCGACGGATTGCTTGCCTGCTTTTGCAGCACCGGATAATTGGCAGCAGCCCGATGCAAAAATGCAGACAGGCGGTGAAAAACAGGCATGGCAGGTTCTGGAAGATTTTTTTTGTGAACGTGGCCAGCATTATCACCGGCATATTTCCAGTCCATTATTGAGCCGTGAAGCCTGTTCGCGGTTGTCACCGTATTTAGCCTAGGGCAATATCAGTTTACGGCAAATGTATCGGCGGCTTTTGGCCGATTGGCAACGCCCCGGTTGGCGACGGCCGTTATCAGCATTATCATCACGGCTGCATTGGCATTGTCATTTTATGCAGAAATTTGAAAGTGAATGTGCAATGCAATTCCGGCCGGTGAATCGTGGTTATGCAGATTTTCCGTGGCGCAAAGGTGAGCAAGCGGATCAGGATTATTTAGCTTGGGAGCAGGGCAAAACCGGTTATCCACTGGTCGATGCCTGCATGCGCTGTTTGCAGGCAACCGGTTATATTAATTTTCGGATGCGCGCTATGTTGGTCAGTTTTTTGTGTCATCAATTGCTGCTCGACTGGCGCCGTGGTGTCAAACATTTAGCCCGTTTATTTCTGGATTTTGAGCCAGGCATTCATTATCCTCAATTTCAGATGCAGGCCGGTGTTACTGGTACTAATACCATTCGTATTTATAACCCGGTCAAACAATCTCAAAAGCAGGACTCAGAAGGCGAATTTATCCGGCAATGGTGCCCGGAGCTGACCGAATTGCCCGATGAACTTATCCATACCCCGTGGCAGATAACGCCGATGGAAAGTCAGCTTTATGGCGTCGTATTGGGCCAGGATTATCCGCGGCCGGTAGTCGATCTGCAGCGAAGCAGTAAACAAGCACGTGATGCCTTATGGGCATGGCGGAAAAATACGGCGGTGAAACAAGAAAATCAGCGGATAATACGTCGCCATGTACGACCAAACAGTCGCCGCTAATCTGATTTGCCGGGTTGGGTTGTCAGCCACGATAATAGGCAGCAAGTTTAATTTTTTTCACGGAGTCATAAATGAGTTTGGCATTTGCAGCAATTGTGGTCGGTTTAATATTTTTGGTCTGGAGTGCCGATAAATTCATTGAGGGTGCGGCTGTTACCGCCAAACATTTCGGTATGTCACCATTGCTTATTGGTATGGTCATTGTTGGTTTCGGTACCTCGGCACCGGAAATGGTGGTGTCGGCTTTGGCATCAATGCAGGGTAATCCCGGGATTGCACTGGGTAATGCCTACGGTTCCAACATTACTAATATCGCGCTGATTCTGGGGCTGACCGCTGTTATCAGCCCGATTTTGGTGCATTCGCAGGTGCTGCGTAAAGAAATGCCGGTATTGATTGCGATAACGGCACTCGCCGCTTTTCAGCTGGCCGATGGTCAATTATCGCGAATGGATGCCGTGGTACTGATGTTGGTGTTTTTTATGCTGATGGGCTGGAGTATTTATCAGGGTATGACCGGCAAAGACGATACCCTGGGCAATGAGATGCAGGGTGAAGTTGATGCCTATAAAATGCCACTAAAGAAGGCCATATTTTGGCTGGTGGTCGGTTTGGTGGTGCTGGTTTTAAGTTCGCGATTACTGGTTTGGGGCGCGGTGGATATTGCTGTGGCACTGGGCGTCAGTGATTTGATTATTGGCCTGACCATCGTTGCCATCGGTACCTCTTTACCCGAACTGGCATCATCTTTGATGGCTATCAAAAAGGGTGAACATGATATGGCCATTGGGAATGTCATTGGCTCTAATATGTTCAACACCCTGACTGTCGTGGGTATCGCTGGTCTGATTAGTCCAATACCGGTGGATCCTGAAGTGCTGCAACGTGATATTGCAGTGATGGCTGGTTTAACCATTGTTTTATTTATTTTTGCATATGGTTTCCGCGGTCCGGGCCGCATCAATCGTATTGAAGGTGGTGTATTGCTCGCCGCGTTTGTTGCTTACACAACATATCTTATTACCACAGTCATTTTATAATCCAAAAATCATCAGATTAACGGAGGCAATATGTTTAAAGCTTATGCTGTCATGCAGGTAGGCGCCGAACTAGAATTAATCGAATTTGATCCAAGCCCGATTAGCGCCGATGAAGTTGAAATCGAGGTTGAGAATTGTGGCCTGTGTCATAGCGATTTGAGCATGATCGATAATGAATGGGGTATGAGTACTTATCCGCTGATTGCTGGTCATGAAGTCATCGGCATAATCCGCGATAAGGGCGAAGCGGTCAGTCATTTACAAACCGGCCAAAGAGTTGGGCTGGGCTGGTTCAAAGGCTTTTGTAATCATTGTCAGGCCTGCCAGCAGGGTGACCACAATTTGTGCGCGGCTTCTGATATGACCATTGTGGGTCACCACGGTGGTTTTGCCGATAAAGTCCGCGCTAAGGCCAATTCGGTAGTGGTATTGCCAGACGGTATTGATCCGCACAGTGCCGGGCCGATGTTTTGTGGTGGCATTACCGTCTTTAACCCGCTGGTGCAATTTAATTTGCCACCGACCAGTAAAGTCGGGGTGATAGGTATTGGTGGCCTTGGCCATATTGCCCTGCAATTTTTAAATGCCTGGGGCTGTGAAGTGACCGCATTTACCTCAAGTGAAGCCAAGATACAGGAAGCAAAATCATTGGGCGCTCATCACACCATTAATTCTCGTGAGCCGAAAGCGCTGGAAGATGCGGCAGGGCAGTTTGATCTGATTATCTCCACTGTCGCGGTGAAACTGGACTGGAATGCCTATTTAAACACCCTGGCACCCAAAGGTCGTTTGCATTTTGTTGGTGCGACACTGGAGCCGTTGGATCTGAATGTATTTAATCTGATTATGGCGCAGCGCAGTGTTTCAGGTACGCCCTCAGGCAGCCCGGAAACCACCCGTAAAATGCTTGATTTTGCCCTGCTGCATGATATTAAACCGCAGATTGAAACCTTTGCGATGCGTGATATCAATCAGGCGGTTCAGCACCTGCGTGATGGTAAAGCCCGCTACCGGATCGTACTGGAAAACTAAAAGGCTAGCTAGCTACAGCTTAGACAGGGTGTGCCCATATATTCTGCTCGTCGGCATCTTTAAATTTGACTTGCACGATATCACCAACGGTCAGATGCGTCGCGTTATTGATATACACCAAATCATCGATATCCGGCACATCCTTGCGGCTAACGGTGGTTTTTCAACCATTTTGTCGATAATCATCCAGTCGTGCTTGCCGATTTTTTATTGCAGCCTTTAAGGACTGATTTCAGCTTGTTTGGTCCTAAACTGGGGTAAGTATTATGCTGTCTTTTTTCAACAGATGACTGGTTAGAATGATTGGGTTTGGTATAACTGAATTTGTAGGTTAACGGGCCATTCATCCAATCCAAGGCCGGCTTTTTGTTTGAGATGACTGATAAATTCTTGTCTGTCTGGCAATTGTTGCCAAACTTGCGGCAGAAACGTCGCACGCTTGTTGCCGGATGACAAAATGACACCATCAACGCCAGGTGTCAATTTATTGAGTAAATCTTGCTGATCCTTAACAAATAAAGGTTGCGGTTCATCAAGCACTGCCAGATGCAACTGGCAATGTGCCCATTCGGTAGCTGTCAGTGGCGCAAAACGCGGGTCATTAAAAGCCGCCGAAAAGCCATTATGATTGGCATCTTCTGCCAGTGGCCGATGCGCTATTAATGTACCAACACAGCCGTGCAATTCACCTTTTTTATAAATGCTGACAAAACAGGCACCTATTTCTCGTAGTGCATGTGGCAAATGACTGATATCGGGTTTGGGTGGCCGGTCGTATTGCAGACCGAACTCAATTGCCGCCGCCGCGATATCTTTGAGCTGATGCTGTTCGGCTAGTGTTAAGGTGGTCATTGACTGTCATCATTCAAATAAATACGCCCCATAACCAACCACGCTATCCTTTTTGCCCGCAGTATCGCCGGAATTGCAAAGGCTGATAACTTTGCCCTGTAATTGCTGCTGCCGTGCATACTGCAAAAAACCACGAATACCGACACAACCGCAGGCATGATAAGCATCAATATCATGCTTATCGAGACTAATAATGGCCTGCGTGGTGAACTGATCAATACTGCGTGCGCTTTCATAATCTAGATAATGGCTTAAATCCGAGCTGATAACAATCAAGGCACCATCGGCAGTGTCGACAGCCGCTTCGATAACACTGGCAACCAGCTCTGGACTGGCATCACCAGTGACAATCGGTACAATTTTAAATTGATTAAGAATATATTGTAAAAAGGGCAGTTGAACTTCAAGGCTATGTTCGTTTTCATGAGCAGTATCAATAAATTGTACACCATCAATAGCGGCTAATCTGGCAACAGCGACTTTATCAACGGCAATACTGCCTAGTGGCGTTGCAAAATAATCGGCACTGGAAATAGCCACACCTCTGAAGGGTACACGATGGGATGGTCCGATGAGCACCACAAGATGAATGCGGTCAGCAAGATGTTGAAGTGATTGATAGGCTTTGGCGGCGACCTTACCGGAATAAACGTAACCGGCATGTGGCACAATCAACGCTTTGGGATGATAATGACTATTTTGGGGCAGAGATTTGAACTGCTCGCTGAGCAAGGTTTTCAGCTCAGTGGCCCGCGCCGGATAAAATAAGCCGGCAACTGCGCTTGGACGAATGGTCGGGCGAATCGTGTTCATGACAATCCTCCTCATTCTGGCGTAATATAAAAGCTGTGCTGGTAGCTTTAAGCACCGGCTGGGCAGCTTCAGTGCCGGAAAGTCTTTTTCTGCTATTTCCGAGCATCGGATCACTGAGTATCTTCTCCCTTTTAGATAAATTCAAGTGTCTGTTTTAACTGGATAATTGGTTATGGATACGTCTGCGGTGCTAGCCCTTGATGGACATGGTTTTCATCCGACTCGCTATTGGCACATGCTCGAAGATGGACGTGTGCAATGTGATTTATGTCCCCGATTTTGTAAGTTACATGACGGTCAGCGCGGCTTATGTTTTGTACGAATAAATGATGCGCAACAAATCAAGCTGACGACCTGGGGACGATCCAGTGGTTTTGTTATTGATCCCATCGAAAAAAAGCCGCTCAATCACTTTTTGCCCGGCTCATCGGTATTTTCATTTGGCACCGCTGGCTGCAATCTGGCCTGTAAATTTTGTCAGAACTGGGATATCAGCAAATCCCGCGAAATGGATACGCTGATGGACAGGGCATTGCCAGCACAAATTGCGGAAACGGCGCTGAATTATGGGGCACAGAGCGTGGCGTTTACTTATAACGATCCGGTGATCTTTCACGAATATGCCATCGACGTTGCCACAGCTTGTCACGCAGTTGGTTTAAAAACGGTAGCGGTGACGGCGGGTTATGTCTGCGCAAAGCCGCGCGCCGAGTTCTATCGGTATATGAATGCGGCAAATGTCGATTTAAAAGCTTTCAGCGAAGATTTTTACTACAAAATAACCGGTTCGCATTTAAAGCCGGTGCTGGAAACACTGCAATACATCAAGCATGAAACTGATGTCTGGCTGGAATTAACGACGCTGTTAATCCCCGGCGAAAACGATAGTGAAGCCGAAATAACCGCGATGTGTGACTGGGTGGTGACTGAACTGGGCCCGGATGTGCCGATGCATTTTACAGTTTTTCATCCCGACTGGAAAATGCGCGATAAACCGGTGACGCCCGCGCAAACAGTGCGCCGTGCAAGGCAAATTGCCCTGGATCGCGGCGTCCGTTATGCCTATGTCGGCAATATCCATGACAAAGCCGCCAGCAGTACTTATTGCCATCAATGCGGCGCCATGCTGATCGGCCGTGATGTATACGATTTATCGGAATGGACGCTGGACGCACATGGTCGCTGTCGTTTATGCGGTACAGCCTGTGCCGGTGTTTTTAAAATTCAGCCGGGACATTGGGGCGGGCGGCGTTTACCGGTCAGCATCGATCGACCAATAGCTTTTTAAATTTTGGTTTGGGCAAATACCATGTTTGAATTCATATAAGTACTCTGTTTGAGCTGCAGTGTTATTAACCGGCTTCCGGCCAGTAAAATTACTGATTTACCGCACTGCGGCCGCTGTAAAATTCCTATCTTTACCGGCGAGCCGATGGTGTTAAATGCAGCATTATTCAGCCGCCTGCAAAAACATGATCAGTTACCGTTGTTAGTGGATTTCTGGGCACCATGGTGCGGACCATGCCGGCAAATGACGCTGACATTTGCGTCGGCGGCTATGCAGCTTGAGCCGGATATAAGACTGGCGAAAATCAATACCGAAGACGAACCGTGCTGGGCAGTCGTTATCAGAACCGCAGCATTTCAGCGCTGGTGTTATTTAAACAGCTCCTAGGCTTTACCTTTTTGCAATAACACTTCGTACTCTTCCATGGTAATCATACCGCCATCTGCTGCGACTTTTAGCCGTTCGGCATCAGAAATCACATCTTGCACCGCATCCAATCGCTTCCAAACTGCCATCGGTGTTGGACAATCGACTTTCGGCACATAATCAGAGCTGTCAATGCGTTTATAACGGTGGATATAACGCGGGCAATTTTGAAACATATCTTCAACGGTGACTTTAACCACCAATTCCGCCTCATGAAATAAAGCTAAATCTGCTGGATCACGGCTCAGTTCGGCAGTGCCATGGACGCGCACCCGATGCGGCGTTTCAAAGTCGATAAATAACATGCCGACTTTATGATTGGCGTCGATATTACCCATTGATAAATACATACCGTTGCCGTCGAGACTCGGGAAAGCCAGGGTTTTTTCATCGAGCACTTTGACAAAGCCAACATCACCCCCTTTGTGAGAACAAGTGGGGAAACCACGGTGATCGACTGTTGATAAAAAGAAAAAATCGCGGCTTTCAATAAACGCCTGATGCTGTTCAGTCACGGTATCGGTCAAAATTGCTTCGCTCACCCGGTCGGCTAATTTTTCTTTAGCGAATTCTTGTTGCAACTTGCGATGTTGTGCGCCGTAAAGTTTGCTCATGTTTGCCTCGTTGCAATAACTTTTCAGCCATTTGACCAATACGCCGACAAGCTGTCAAACCCTCAGCATTTCAGCCACGGACTGTTTTCAGCAAAACTCTGTTGCAGAAAGTTGATTAAGGTTTCGCAACGTTTTGGCAGATAACGACTGCCGGGCGTGACTGCATAGATTCCGACCGTGTCATCGGTCTGGAAATCTGCCAGCACTTTGACCAAATCACCGTTGTTAATGGCCTGATAACAAATAAAATCCGGTGAGCGAATAAGGCCATGACCGGCGATGGCGGCCGCACACAAAAACTGACCATTATTCGCTATCATGCTGTTCTCAACTGTTAACTCCAGACGGCTGCCATTGTCCTGAAATGGCCAGTGCTCGTGACGGCTGCGATAGTGCAAAGCAATATGACTATTTGCTAAATCGTTGGGGTGTTTGGGCGTGCCATGTTGCTGTAAATACGCCGGGCTGGCACAGACCAGAATTCGGCTGTGTGATAACCGCCGGGCTTTGAGACTGGAATCAGCCAATTGGCCAATACGGATCGCCAAATCAAAACCATCAGCTACCAAATCGACAAAACTATCGCTGAAATCCACATCCAATTGCAGTTGTCGGTGTTGTTGCTGAAAATCAAGCAACGCCGGCATTAAATGCTGCAAGCCAAATGATAACGGCACGGCGATTCGTAAGCGACCGCTGAGTTCCGATTGACTATTGGCAACCTGGCTCTCGGCTTCGGCAATATCATCCAGTAATCTTAAACAGGATTGGTAATATCGCTCACCGGCTTCGGTCAGTGTTTGCCGTCGGGTCGTGCGTTGTAGCAAGGTCACATTAAGACGGGTTTCCAGTGCTTTTAAACGGCGGCTAACTGCAGATTTAACGGTATCCAATTGATCCGCTGCCTTGCTAATGCTGCCCGCCTCAACGATTCGCTTAAAGATTTGCATACCTTCAATGGCATTCATCATTGCGTCTTTATTGTTCTTTTTATATCAACAATAAGTTCTTTATAGCATAGTTTATCTATATTTAGATAACGATAAACTGATCACCATTATCTAAATACAGAGGAGTTTTGCTATGAACAATGCATTATTATTAGTCAACGCCAGTAGTCGTTATCAGGATTCGTTAACCCGCGCCGTATCGGCAGAAATTGCCCAATACCTGGCTTTAGAAAATGATTTAACAATCAACGAGCGTGATGTCGCCGCTGGATTACCCTTTGTTGATGAACAATGGGTGAATGCCAATTTTACCGATGCAGTCGAGCGAAGTGATGCACAGCGACAAATCCTGGCCCAATCGGATCTGCTGGTAAAAGAGTTACATGCAGCGCGGCAACTAGTGATTGGCGTACCGGTTTATAATTTTAGTATTCCAGCGACATTAAAAGCCTGGATTGATTTGGTCGCACGGGCGCGGGAAACATTTCGTTATACCGAAAACGGGCCGGAAGGTTTACTGAAAATAGAAAAAGCTTGGCTGGTCGCAGCCTCGGGTGGTGTACCGATTGGCAGTGAACTGGATTTTGCCACCGGTTATTTAAAGCAAGTACTGAGCTTTTTGGGAATTAATGATGTGACAGTTATTGATACCAATCAATGGCTGAAACAGTCAGATCGGCAACAACAATTAGCCGATTTGCAAGCGGCATAAGGAGCGCGACATGACACAAGTACGTGAAGTCAAAAAATGGATCCGCGGGCAAATGACCTCGGATGGTGCCGGCGTTAGTTTAAGACGGTTAATCGCATCGCATGAATTGGATATGCTTGATCCTTTTTTACTGTTTGACGCGTTTGGCAGCAGTAATCCGGACGACTATATCGCCGGTTTTCCGCCGCATCCACATCGCGGTTTTGAAACGGTAACTTATATGCTGGCCGGCAAAATGCGCCATGAAGATAGTGCCGGTAATGCCGGTGTCATTGAAACCGGCGGTGTACAGTGGATGACCGCTGGCCGGGGTATTATTCACTCTGAAAAACCAGAGCAAGAAGAGGGCTTGCTGGCCGGATTTCAATTGTGGGTGAATCTGCCTGCTGAACAAAAAATGATGGCCCCGCGTTATCAGGAAAAATCGGCCGGGGAAATTACCGAAGAAAACCGTGAAGGTGGCTTGCAAATTCGGGTAGTGGCTGGCGAAACCCAGCAGGGCACCCGAGGCGTTATCGATAACAGTTTTGTGAAGCCGCTGTATTTTGTACTGAATGCACCCATTGACTCAGTATTCGAAGATGCGATTCTGACGGGACATAACGCTTTTGTTTATGTCGCTAAAGGCCGGGTGCAAATAGGTGATAACGCGACGGCAGTGCCGGAAAATGCTTTGGCAGTATTAACCGACGGTGATACCGTGAAAATTCGTGCTGAAGCTGACAGCGTTTATATTGTCGTTGCCGGTAAACCCATCAATGAACCGGTAGAGCGCGCCGGACCGTTTGTGATGAACACCAGGGCGGAATTGGAACAAGCCTTTGATGATTATCGCAATGGCCGTTTTGCCTGATAGTTTGAAGCCCAGCTTAGCTGGGCTTTTCTTCTATTCAACAAAAAATTAGGATGACAAAATTATGAGTTCTAAGGAAAGAGAGTTTGCTCATACTACGCAAGAAAAGTTCAATTTTTATCTTATTTCGCTTGTTTTCACTTTATTAGCTTTATCTATTCAGACTGCTGAGTTTGGCAATTATATATTTTCAGATTTTGCTGAACTATTGGGATGGGCATGTCTACTTGTAAGTGGTGTTGTAGGACTAAGTAGAATCGAATATTTACCAGTCGAGCGAGTTAAGTTAGCGCAAAAGACGGAGTATGAGGATAGAGCTATTCAAGCAAAAGAATTGCAGTTAAAAGGCGAGAGAGAACTCCATGTAATTCAAACAGGGCAAAAACAGAGTTTAGATGAACGTATCGCTAACTCTGAAAATGCAATAGAAATTCTTAATCCACTGATTCAAAAGCTCCAATACGAAAATGGCGTTAAGTATATGATTCACCGATATACTTTCATCATAGGAATTTCTCTAATAGTAGTTTCACGAAGTTTCTCACCACTAATTGATATTTACTCAAGGGTTTCTAACGGATGAACTATAGTCACTTGTTTGACTACTGGCTTATTACCATCGCGGCGCTGTTTGTGATCGTTAATCCATTGACCACGGCATTTATGTTTTTGTCATTGCTGCCACGCGCTACCGAAACCACCCGTAAAGCAGTCGCCAAACGTTCGACTATAATTGCCACTGGCGTGTTTTTTGTATTTGCTGCACTCGGTGGTGTGATTTTTACTATGTTTGGTATCACGCTGGAGGCGTTTCGGATCGCGGGTGGTTTGATTCTGTTTGGCATTGCCATGTCGATGATTCATAAAGGGCTGGATGAGGGCGAAGCGGCCAGTAGTAATGATGCAGTCAATGAAGGTAAGCTGGCACGTGATATTTCGGTGATCCCGCTGGCAATTCCATTTATGAGCGGGCCGGGGGCCATTGCCACGGTGATGATTTTGACCAGTAATGCACCAACGGTTTGGCATTTATTACTTGTGTTTTTATCCATTATATTAACAACCGGCAGTTGTTATTTTGCGATGCGTTATTCGCATCATTTAGTGCGCTGGATTGGTGATACTGGCAAGGAAATTATTACCCGACTGTTCGGGATTATTTTGGCGGTAATTGCCGTGCAGTTTGTCATTAATGGCGTCATTGACGTCTATCTTAATTTACCGGTGAAATAAATATAAAAAAGCCTGGCGGACCAGGCTTTAGTTCGTTTAAACAGTAAAACTGTTAAGAGGCTTTATCCAAAAATGGATAATCGATATAGCCTTTTTCATCACCACCGTAGTAGCTGTCCGGATCCGGTTCATTAAGCGGCGCTTGTTTGGCAAAACGTTCCGGTAAATCGGGATTGGCAATAAATAACTGACCGAAGGAAATTAAATCGGCTTTGCCTTCAGCGAGGGCTTGATTACCGGTTTCCTGATCATATTGGCTATTGGTCATATAGATGCCATCCCACAATTGACGTAACTTAGGGATATCAAAATAGGGGCCGGCGACACCTGGTTTCTCAGCGCCCATTTCGGTGACATGCAAATAGCTGAGGTTAAATTTATTCAGGGCTTTAATGGTATAGCTGAACGTGGCTTCAGGATTGGAATCATACAAATCGTTAAAAGGCTGTAATGGTGAAAGACGCAGGCCAACCCGTTTTGGATCCCAGATTTCACACACAGCTTCGGTAGCTTCCATTAACAGACGGGCACGATTTTCAATGCTGCCACCGTATTGATCATCACGTTTATTGCTGCCATCACGCAGGAACTGATCCAGCAAATAACCGTTAGCACCATGAATTTCAACGCCATCAAAACCGGCTTCAATTGCACAACGCGCGGCATGGCGATATTGCTCAATAATCCGAGGAATATGTTCAGTTTTAATGGCTTGTGGTGTTTCGTAAGGTTTCATGCCGTCGTAGGTATAGACTTCACCAGCGGGTTTAATGGCTGAGGGCGCCAGCGGCAGCATATTGCCTGGTAACATGGAACTGTGAGAAACCCGGCCACAATGCCAGAGCTGCATATAAATCAGGCCACCAGCTTGATGCACGGCTTCAGTGACTTTTTTCCAGCCAGCCACTTGTTTATCACTGTGAATCCCCGGTGTTAACGGATAACCTAAAGCATCATCGGCAATTTGCGAACCCTCGCTGATAATCAGCCCGGCGCTGGCCCGCTGGCGGTAATATTCGACATTCATATCGTTGGGGCTGAGATCGCCGGGCGTGGCGCGGTTGCGCGTTAATGGCGCCATCACCATGCGGTTTTTCAGGGTTAAATCACCGATTTTGATTGGCGAGAGTAGGGTGATATCGTTCATTTATTACCTCTTAATGTGCGATGAATCTGGATGCGTAAATGCGTCGCTTAGCTTTCTCAGTGAAGCATTCATTGTCTGGAAATCGTTTTCACTGAAGTTAGCAAAAGCTTGTTGCAGCGTTTTGACGTGCAACGGAAAAATGTGTTCAAACAACGTCTGGCCAGCCGGTGTCAGACAAACAATAAAACTGCGGCCATCCTGCTTGCTCTGCTGACGGCTGACCAGTGATTTGGCAATAAGCCGGTCAACGACGCCGGTTAAGGTGCCTTTGGTGATCAGGGTTTTTTCACAGAGCTGTTTTGGTGTCATACCCTCGGTATTGCCGAGCGTTGCGATGATATCGAATTGTGCCGGGGTCAGTTCAAATTGACGAATGTCATGCGCAGCAAAACATTCAAAACGTTGGTAACAACGCGCCAGCTCTCGTAGCGTTTCAAAAAAGGCGGTTTGCGACATAAACCTCAGATATAGTTCTAACTAAAACTATAATAGTTCTAGTCAGAACTAACTGTCAAACAAAAGCTTATTGTTCAGTGGCTTCGCTATCTGTGGCGGCTGCTTCTTGATCAATAATTTCCTGTTTAATAAATTCGAGATTTTCCGGCACCGGATCACAGCTGCTGGCGGGTGTCCGACAACTGGCACAGGCGTAAGCATGCCAACTGGCATCAATCACTTTGTCGCGCAGATCCTGATCTTCAATTTGCCCAGCGGTACCAATCATCGATCGGGCGCGGGTCAGAATGTAATCGTACTGACCTTTGCATTGCATCATCTGTATCGGGTTTTCGCTATCGGTATATTGCTGATGTATTTCCAGACCGGCTTGATATAAATATTTCATTTCGATAAATACCAGTTTCAGCGGATCACCTTCACCGAGCTGTGATATCGCGCCCGAATAACTGATGCCGGGGATTAACATAAACAGCATTGCCAAGATTTTCATTATATGCTCCCAGTAAATTAGTTTTAATTTTTGTCGATTTATAATACAGCCCATGTGAGGTTTTTGTGCACATTGTGGTATCAGCGGGCTTAACGTTAGCTGAATGACGGGGTAGACTTCAAAGTATGAAAACCACTGACAATATTGTGTATCAAACCGGGCTGGGAAGTCTGGGCCCGGTGTTGGTTGCTATGACCGATAAGGGCATCTGCGCCGTATTGTTCAGTGCAGCCGAATCAACATTAGTTGATGATTTGCTGAGTCGGTTTCCTGATGCCAAACCCGCTAACAACAGCCGTCTCAGCCAAATACTGCAACAGGTGATTAACTTTATTGAATCGCCAAATCAGCCAATGACTCTAACACTTGATATGCAGGGGAGTGAATTCCAGCAACAAGTTTGGCGGGCTATGCTGGCCATTCCAGCCGGTGAAAAACGTAGTTATTCGCAACTCGCCGCGCAGATAGGCAAGCCTAACGCCTATCGTGCCGTGGCCAATGCTTGTGCCCGTAATGCTATCGCAGTGCTGGTGCCTTGTCATCGGGTAGTGCATAAATCCGGTAACGCTTCTGGATATTACTGGGGCACGGAGACCAAACTGGCACTGCAAAATCGTGAGGTTGGTCGATAATTGCAAACGGCTGATTTATTTTCACAAGACACCTTCTGCTTTGAAATTGCCAGCGATATTTATTTGCTAAAACAGTTTGTGGCAAACGATGCTGCAAAACTGTTAACGGCAATTAATGCAGTTTTTTCACAAGCACCGCCGCGGCAAATGCAAACACCGGGCGGTTATTTGATGTCAGCGCGCATCACCAATTGTGGGCCATTGGGCTGGGCAACCGATCAGCAAGGTTATCGTTACAGCAAAGTTGATCCGTTAACGGGCAAGCCATGGCCGACCATGCCTGAGCTTTTTCAGCAGTTAGCAGGCAAGGCGGCAGATCTGGCAGGTTTTGCCAATTTTCAGCCTGATGCCTGTTTAATAAATGAGTATTTACCGGGCGCCAAAATGGGTCTGCATCAGGATAAAGACGAGCAGGATTTCAGTCAGCCGATTGTGTCGTTCTCACTGGGATTGCCAGTGACGTTTCAGTTTGGCGGTGAAAAACGCGGGGATGGTAAACAAAATATCGTGTTATCGCATGGTGATGTGATTATCTGGGGCCGGCGAAAACGGCTGAATTACCATGGCGTACTGACTTTGAAAAACGGCGAACATCCGTTATTCGGTGCCCGCCGAATTAATTTAACCTTTCGCCGGGCCAACTGATTCAGTTCGTACCGACTTTGCGGGCCAGCTCCATGGTGCGCATGCTGTAACCCCACTCATTGTCATACCAGGCAAATATTTTTACCTGTGTGTCATTGGTGACCATCGTGGATAACGCATCAATAATGCTGGAACGCGGATCACCGCGAAAATCACTGGAAACTAATGGTCTTTGTTCATAGCCTAGTATGTCTTTTAAGTAAGTTTCAGCGGCTGTTTTAAGCAATTGATTAACCGCTTCGACAGTGGTTTTTTGTTTTACTTCAAACACACAGTCAGTCAATGACGCATTAGCCAGTGGCACCCGCACGGCATGGCCATTAAGACGGCCTTTCAGCTCAGGAAAAATTTCAGTAATCGCCGTGGCACTACCGGTAGTAGTGGGAATTAAATTATTGCCAGACATCCGCGCCCGACGCAGGTCTTTATGTGGGGTATCCATAATCGACTGGGTATTGGTTAAATCATGAATAGTCGTGATCATGCCATGCACAATGCCTAATTGTTCGTGAATCACTTTCACCACCGGTGCCAGACAATTGGTAGTACAGGAAGTAGCGGTAACAATCTGATGAGTTGCCGGATCAAATAAATGATCATTAACGCCCATCACTACATTTAAAACACTGGCTTGTTTAATCGGGGCAGTGACCACCACGCGTTTGACGCCCTGATCCAGATAGTTTTGTAAAAGCGCCATATCACGCATTTTGCCGGACGCTTCAATGACCACATCACAAGCTGACCAATCGGTATCGCGGATCGCTTTATTGGCCGTAAAACGAATTTTTTTATCGCCAATTAACAGATGTTGATCATCACTGTTCGCTTCATATTGCCAGCGACCATGCACGGAATCAAAATTTAGCAAATGGGCGAGGGTGGCTGCATCGGCAGCTGGATCATTGATTTGCACAAATTCAATATCAGGCCAACCCCACGCTGCACGAATGCATAATCGGCCAATCCTGCCAAAACCATTAATACCAATCTTCAATTTCATTTGAAATCCTTTTGATATAAATCAGGGAAAAAACCGCGGGTACGATTAGCCAGCCAGACCAAAGACAACATCACGGGTACTTCAACCAACACGCCGACCACGGTTGCCAATGCTGCTCCGGAATGCAGGCCAAATAGCGATATCGCCACAGCAACCGACAGCTCAAAAAAATTGGAGGTGCCAATCAGGCAGGCCGGGGCAGCTATCTGATGTGGTAATTGCAGTTTGAATGCTGCGAGGTAACTGATAGCAAAAATGCCATAGGCTTGAATCAGCAAAGGAATAGCGATCAGCACAATCGCAACTGGCTGCTGCAAAATACTTTCGGCCTGAAAACCAAACAGCAACACCACCATCGCCAGTAAGCCAAATATTGACCAGGGCTTAAGCTTGACCAGAAAGCTCTGCAAATCACTTGAACCTTGTTGTCGTTTCAGGAATTGATTCCGCGTCACAACGCCGGCAGCTAGGGGTAAAACCACATAGAGCATCACCGATAAAAGCAGCGTTTCCCAAGGCACCGTTAACTCCGTCAGACCGAGCAATAAAGCGGCAATCGGTGCGAAGGCAAAAATCATGATGATGTCATTTAAGGAAACTTGCAGCAGGGTAAAGGTCGCATCACCTTTGGTCAGCTGGCTCCAGACAAAGACCATTGCTGTACAAGGTGCAACACCCAATAAAATCATGCCGGCAATATATTCATCGGCAGTTTGTGGATCGACCCATCCGGCAAAAACAACTTTAAAAAATAACCAACCGAGTGCGGCCATGGTGAAAGGTTTAATCAGCCAGTTAACCACCAGCGTCAAAATCATGCCCTGTGGCTGCCAGCCAATTCGCCGAATCGCACTGAAATCGACCTGTACCATCATCGGATAAATCATCATCCAGATAAGCACGGCGACCAGGAGATTGACATGCGCCCACTCAAGACTGGCGATTTTGGCAAAGCCATTCGGGATAGCGACACCGAGCAACATCCCAAGGAGGATACTTAACGCCACCCAAAGTGATAAATAACGTTCAAATAAACTCATTAA
>JAVVFF010000170.1:0-3313 GCA_032250995.1 Methylophaga sp.
CTAGTGCTCCCAAGGGGGAATCGTGGGAACAAGGCTAAATAAATAACATATCAGTTGAAGTCGCATCCAAAGCATGCAAAACAAGGTTGCGAAGCGGATTGTGGGAGTATGAGTAAAGTAAGTTGTTCTCCCCAATGGGGGAAGGCTAAGATGGGGAGATTATAAAAACTACAGGCCAAAAAAAGCCCGGACTGGCTGGCCGGGCTCTATATTTAACTAACTATTAGCATTGGCCTTTTTTGGCATGTCCTGGCGGGCAATGACCGCGATGACCATCGTCGATATAAACACGGCCATCGTGATCCCGATGATCATCACCGTCAGTGGTAACCGCAGCGCCGGTACCGGCACCAATTGCACCACCAATAATGGCACCTTCACGGCCAGCAACTTCATTACCAACTGCGGCACCGATACCACCACCAATTGCACCACCAATAGCAGCATCAACGGTTTCAGAATCATCAGCCATAACTGGCAATGCCGTTAACAGCATTACTAACATCAGATAGTTAAGTTTTTTCATAAATGCTCCTTCAGACAGGAATTGTCATCTGTATTATCGCAGGGAATGCGAAACCTTGTTGATATTGATATTATCAGAATGTGAACTGACGCAAACTATTGATTTAATTTTACTTTTCTTTACATAAATGTTGCCGATTGAAACCACAATACCGTTTATCATCGCCTCGATGCTACTGGCAATCGCACCCGGGCCCGATAATATCTTTGTGCTCAGCCAATCGACTCTATATGGCAAGCGCAGCAGTATTCTGATTACGCTGGGTTTGTGTACCAGATTAATATTTCACACCAGTCTGGTGGCTCTGGGGGTGGCAACTTTGTTGCAAACGTCGAGTTGGGCGTTTGTAGTATTAAAAACTCTGGGCGCAAGTTACTTGCTGTATCTCGCCTGGCAAATTTTTAAACGTCCGCTGACCACTTTGGATGGGGATAATACGGCGTTAAGTGATAAGGCCTTGTACCTGCGCGGTATTTTTATGAATATCAGTAATCCTAAGGCTTATTTATCTTTCATATCCGCCTCTGTTGTGTCTGAAAAAACGTCAATCAAGGCACGAGGAGAGTGGTTTAATCATTCTAAACAAGCGACGAGCAACGCAGACCGGCGCGCGCCTACCTGGCGCGCCGGCATACCGTCCATCCATGGACATAAGTGGCGTTTTTTCAGACACAACCCGAAGGGCTGGGACTATTTTTGCGGCCAACTGCGTTGTATGAAATACATCCCTGTATTTCACCGCTTCGCGGCCAGCAAAGCTGTTCAAATGGATTCCAGACCCATTTGCCAATCGCTTATGTAGAATAACTACACTGCACGATTTCCGCCTTGCCGGACACAAAAATAGCCGCCAGCAGTGGTGGATATGAAAGATAAACAAGCCCTAAGGTCAGTATTTTCTTTTTGGTGTTTTTACCACAATTTGCTGATGCCAATTATGGCCCCGTTGCACCACAGATCTTTTTGCTCGGCGCCGTGTCTGGGATGATATCACTACTAATTTTCAGCGGTATTGTCTTGGTAGCAGCCGAAATTGGCCACTGCTGAGACAACGCTCGAAAATGCAGCTTTATTTGAATCGACTGACGGCGCTGATTTTTGTGTTGCTGGCACTGAAATTATTGCTGGCCAGCAATCTTTAAGGTTTTCTGAAACGAATATCGACATGTAGTGAACCGGCAGGGTCTTCACGTTTCAACTGCCAGCCCTGTGCCAGTATGTAATCCAAGGCTGCCTGATAGCTGTGAAATTGTTTATCAACGATTGTGTTTTGACCGTTTTCTTCAACATGTACAGCAAAACTATTCTGTTCGTGGTGGGTATTTTGTTCAATAGTGACTTGCGGTTTCATTTGGTACATCCCATCAGCTGATTTCAAAGTATACCAATAATGTATCAGCATAAGGCCTTACCGGGCTAATCATCGAAAATTCAGGTAAACAACCGTGCTGCATAAGCTTATTGCCGATAGAATAAAGATTAAGCCATCACTGAGCTACTCTTGAAAACTTATCGCAATACTTTGCTGACAAAAAACAACGCAGTAAATATTAGATGGTCTCACGCTTTTGCGATATCGCGACAAAGGGAATAAATGGCATATTCAGGATACCAATACTTAGGTGGCCAAACAGCGAAAACGAACAGTCTATGGTTCAGCTTTGTATTGGTTCTGTTGCTGCCATTGATGCTGATTGCTGATGACAAAAAAACTACCGAACCCGGTTGCGGTCAGGCAGAGATTCGCTATCTGGATGATCCGTCTTTGAGTCGTGCCGAACGGATTAAGCTGATGGAAAAGGCTTTTTACGATTCAATTAACCGTTTTGAAGCCTGTGAGCGTGCTAATCAGTCGTCATCGTCCAATGCCAATAATAATAGTGGTGGCGGTTCAGGTGCTGATGCCGGGCAAAGTGATGGCTTGTCTGAAAACAATGCAACAGCCAGTCAGGAGATGCAGGGAACCGAGCCAGCCTTGGAAATCCCACCGCCAATGGCTGAGCAGGATATGCAAGACAGTGAGTACGGCACAACTACGCGATCACCAGCCAGTGCCCGCAATGGTGCTATTCCTCAAGATATTCCTGCTGCCAATAACGATGATGCCATTGCGGCACAAATCCGTCTGGCAGCCGAGTCAGAAACTGATCCGGAGATCCGCGAAAAACTCTGGAATGAATACCGCAAATATAAGGGGCTGAAAGTTGTTGAATAGCCAAATGATAAAAGCACCATTAAAGCTACTGGTTTACTTGTTTATTTCGATGCATTTATTGGTGGCCTGCGCACCATCAAAGGTTAAATCAGTACCCACGGGGCCGCAACCATCCTCCAGCTATAACCAAGCGGAAACCGAACGCTACCAGGGGGTTAAACTGGATGTGGTGATACCGGTATTTTCACCGGGTCTTTCAGATGCAGAAGCTAATTATGAAGAAGAAGGCATCTGGCCAGAGCTACGACGCGCTGAAGCCAATCGATTTGCTTATCAACTGAAACAAGCACTGGATGACAGTGATATGTTTGGTGCGGTTCGCGTCACCCCTAATAGCAAAGCTTCCGGTGACTTATATGTGCTGGGTGAAATCATCGAATCCAACGGTCAGGAGGTTGAGTTCCGTCTCAATGCGGTAGATGCCAGCAATAAACAATGGCTGAATGAAACTATTGATCATGAAGTTCATGAGGGCTTTTATAAAAATCCTCGTAATCAGGGGCTGGATCCTTACCAGCCGGTATTTGATAAAGCGGCAGCAGTTATTATTGAGGCTTTGTTAGAACAACAAC
>JAVVFF010000171.1:0-3251 GCA_032250995.1 Methylophaga sp.
CGGCATGTTGTTGACGATGCACTTCAATCAGCGTCGGGATATCTAAAATCAACACCACCCGGCCATCACCAAGAATGGTCGCGCCATTGATGGCATTGATATGTGACAGCTGTTTGCCGATCGATTTAATAACAATTTCCCGGTTACTGTTAATCGCATCGACCAGCAGCGCAACCCGGACATGTCCACTGCGGAATAACAATAACGGCATTGGCTGGCGGGCATTTTCCGGCAGATTTAACGGCTCACCTAGCAAGTGACTGAGCGGCACAAATTCATAATCTTCGTCGTTGAATGAATAAACCGGCTGCGGATGCATCAGCAGATCGCGAATTTCGCCAACTGATAAACGCTCGCCAGCTTTGACCGTTGATAGCGGAATGGCAAATTGCTGTTGATTCGCGGTAACCAGTAAAGCCTTAATCAATGACAATGTCAGTGGCAATCTTATATGGAAACAACTGCCTTGACCGGCGACTGACTCGATCGATAAACGGCCTTTCAGTGCCCGAATTTCATTATTGACCACATCCATACCAACGCCGCGGCCAGCCAGTTGTGATACGTTTTCCGCAGTACTGAAACCGGAGGTCAGAATCAGTTGCATCAGCGCTTCGTCTTCAGGATCGTCGCCCGGTGCTATTAATTTTAACGCCAGTGCTTTATCACGAATCTTGGCGAGATTCAGGCCCTGACCGTCATCACGGATACTCATAACGATTTCTGAGCCTTCGCGTTGCAGATCAATTTGTAATTGGCCACTTTCAGCTTTGCCGTGTTGCTGACGTTGTGCCGGGATTTCAATACCATGAGCGATGGCATTACGCAAAATATGCTCAATAGGGGCGACCAGTCGATCCAGAATAGCGCGATCCAGTTCCTGACCGGCACCATGCACCCGCAACTGGGCTTGTTTGCCGACTTCATTACCGGTTTGCCTGACGATACGTTCCAGACGCGGCACAATATGGCTGAACGGCACCAGTCGGGTATGCATCAGACCATGTTGTAAATCGGTATTCAGCCGTGACTGCTGTAACAAAATCACATCGGTTTCACGCACCATTTGGTCCATGGAACGGCTGATATCGTTCAAATCGATAACACTTTCGGTCAGACTGCGGGATAACTGCTGAATAGTCGAAAAGCGGTCTAATTCCAATGGGTCAAATTCGGCATGATGATCAGCGCTACCATCTTCGTAGCGGAACAGGATCTGGGTTTCAGTTTCGATTTCCAGTTTGCGTAGTTGTTCGTGCAAACGACTGACGGTTTCTTCCATCTCCCGTAATTGCTGGCGTAATGCCTGATGTTGCTGGGTAACGCGGTCACGGGAAATACTGACTTCACCGGCAAAGTTACTGAGATAGTCTAGTAAATCAGCACGTACCCTAATCTGTTCAGCCGGATTCAGTGACGGCGCACTTGGCTCAACCGGCAATATCGTATTGGTGTCCGGTGGCAGTGATTCAATAACAAACTGTTCATCATTACCAAAAGCACTAATCTCGGCCAGCAGACTGTCATTAACAATAATCGGCCGGCGCGCCGCCAGTTGTTCCTGCATCATGCTTAACTGATCCTGACTGCGTTGCAGCAGGTCAAAAAAGTCTTCACTGGCCGGTTTTTGTCCATCAGCTACGGGAATGACTAATGATTCAATTTGGTGGGTCAAATCAGCAATAGTTGCAACACCCGTTAAACGTGCGCCGCCTTTTAAGGTATGTAAATCACGCTGCAACTGCATCGTCGCCGCATCATTATCCGGTACTTGTTGCCAGAGTTTAATCGCCTCGTGACTGGAACTCAGCAACTCGGCGGCCTCTTCAGTAAAGGCCGCCAGCAGATCCGGATCGACTGCATCATAATCATCTTCGGCTAATGATGAGATTTGCGGCGCCGCCGGGGCTGTGTCACTGACAATTTCTGCTTTATCGTTCGGCCGCGTTTCCAAGGCTGCCAATATTGCGGCAATATGCTCACGCAATGGCGCCAAATCGGTCATGGGTTTGTTTTGGATCAGGGCTTCAATCTGATTGTTGAGCATTTCATAGGCTTGTTCGAGCAGTTCGCTGATCTGCGGATCGGCAGCTTGGGGATGCTGAATCAAGCCATCCAGCAGTTGATATAGATCTGCCAGTGATGGCAGTTCCGCTAACCGGGCATTGTCTGCCAAAGTATGCAAAGTATCATGCAGTGCGTTTTGCTGGTTTTGCTCACCAGTTTGCTGCCACTCGGTTAACTGTCGGCTGTAACGATCCAGCAGGGCATCAGTTTCTTCAAGAAAGCTGACCAACTGCTCCGGATCCATTGCCGTGACTTGTTCAGTTTCGCTTGGCGTCGCCGGTTGTAAACTCTGGATTTGCTGATGTAACAGGCTGATATCGGGGTCATCACTGCCATCACTAATAGTTTCCACCAAGTGGCTGAGATTTTGATAAACCTGCCGAATCAGCTGTAGATCATCGCTATTAAAGGCATATTGCTGGCGATGCAGTTCTCTGAGCGTTTGATCCAACTCGTTAGCGATCAAGGCCACTGGCGTCACACCAGCAATATTGGCGCAGCCTTTTAGTGAGTGCGCGGCAGTTAATTGTGATTTATCGATGTAATCACCGACATGCAGATTATGGCCACTTTCCGACAAAGTCAGCATATGCTGGCGGGCTTCACTGAGGAATATATCCAATAATTCGGCAGCTTCATCAATACTATTGTCGGCATCGGCATCGGCATCGGCATCGGCATCGGCATCGGCATCGGCATCGGCATCGGTAAACGCTTGAATATAATGTGCTACCGAGGTCGTTTGCGCGGCATCTGTTGTTGATTGCTTTTGCAGATACAAATCAACCGAGGTCGGGGATTTATCAGACTGCGCTTGTTTAAGTATATAGCGGTCAACCGATGTTAATGCTGATCCGGCACTGTCTCCTGGCTCAGAAATGACCGGCAGTGTTGCATACAACGCGACTTTTTCGGGTATCACTGCATGTAAAGTGTCAGTTGCCGGGCTATTTCGTAAATCACCAGCCTGCCCCGCCAATTGCTGGGCTGCTTGACTGGTTTCAAGATCACCGTGACTGAAACGGTTAACCAGATCGACAATGACCGGCGGTGAATGCAATAACAATTCTGCCAGCTGTTCAGTATTGATAGCAATGCCTTCCAGCACCCGATTTAACAGATCTTCGACCGACCAGGCCAGTTCGCCAACGGCCATGGCACCGGCCATTCGGCCACTGCCTTTT
>JAVVFF010000172.1:0-3138 GCA_032250995.1 Methylophaga sp.
CAAGTGAAAAACGGCCATGATACAGGTTTGCCAATAGCGTTGTTTCGGCAACTGGCTGCTGACTGAGATGGACTTGCCAATAAAAGTTAGCATGCCGTTCGGCCAAGGCTGCTAATTCATTGGCAAACGGTAAAACCTTTAAATCTTTTACACACTGAAACAAATAAACCGGCCGTGATGTAGTGTTTTTATCAGCAAACAGTGACTGTAACATGGCAATTATCGGCGTAATGCCGACACCACCGGCAACAAATACCATCGGCTGTTTATTATCTGCTGGTATTTCTAGTGCAAATTCACCACTCGGCGGCGCCAGGTTAATGCTGTCACCCACTTGAAAATGGCCATGTAAATAGTTTGAAACCAGACCATCCGGTGTTTGTGCATCGACAGCCATTTCACGTTTAACACTTATGCGATATATGTTGTCACCCGGCGCATTGGACAGGGAATAGTTACGCATTACTGGTTGCCCAGCGATGGTCAATTGTATCGATATATATTGGCCTGGCTGATGCGCATTTAGCACATTGCCATCGACTGGCTGTAGATAGAATGAAGTGATATTGCTGCTTTCAGGGACTTTTTTGATAACGGTAAAAGGCTTAAAACCATTCCAGCCGTATCTATCTTTTTGCTGTTGATAGAGGTCTTTTTCATAGTTAACAAATATATCAACCAGCTGGCCATAAGCGGCTGTCCAGGCATCAATAACGTCATCATTTGCCGCCTCTCCCAGCACTTCTTTTATCGTTAAAATAAGGTTATTGCCGACGATTGGGTAATGTTCAGGTTTGATGCCCAAAGACACATGTTTGTGAGCAATCAAGTCAACCGCACCGGCTAATGCGGATGGATTATCGATATTAGCGGCATAAGCACAGATCGCGCCAGCCAGTGCCCGCTGCTGCGTGCCACTTTGTTGATGCGCCGGGTTAAAAAAACGTTTGACTTCAGGGTTATTGGTGAACATGTTTTGGTAAAAACGTCTGGTCAATGTTTCACCATGCGCCTGCAGGACGGGGACCGTCTGCTTGATGATATCTATCTGTGCAACATTCATATTTGCTCCTTTGCAAATTAAACAAGTAAATTACATACTTGTTTAAGATGGTATAAATACAAAGTAGCATCGTCAAGACAAAGCTTTGATATGCTGAATAATTTGCCGTTGAAGGGACAAAGTCGTAACTTGGTTTCCAGTGGGGCATTAGTTTGCAACGGTTTTGGTTAGAACTATCGGTATACGTCAGGATTACCTTATGAAACAATTTGATAATAAATCGCCGGTTTTTGCTAATGCATTACTTTCTCTTGCCTTTAGGCCCTTATTTCTGGGTGCGGCGACATTTAGTATTTTGTCACTGTTGATGTGGGGGTTGGCACTTTCCGGTTGGCAGTTTAATCCTTATGGCGGCGTGCAATTCTGGCATGGTCATGAAATGTTGTTCGGTTTTGTCGGCGCTGTCGTCGTGGGTTTTTTATTAACCGCGGTGCAAAGCTGGACCGGGCTACGTGCGGTAAATGGTCGGCCACTGGCCCTACTACTGATGTTATGGTTAGCTGGGCGTATCCTGATGGCAATGCCGGTTGGCCCCAGCATGCTCCCGGTAGTGGTTGATTTGATATTTTTCCCGGTTGCGGCGCTTTTTCTGTTTATGCCATTGCTGATCCGCAACCAAAGCCGCAATTATTTTGCTGTGTTGGCGTTATTAATATTGACGTTTTGTAATGGCATCAGTCATTTTGCCGTACTGAATAATGAACCGATTTTGCAAAGTCAGGCGCTATTCAGCGCCATGCTTTTGATAACAGTAATGATGGCTATTATTGGTGGTCGGGTTATTCCGATGTTTACCGCCACGGCCACAAAAATTCCGGCACGGCCCAGACAAAAATGGTTAGACACTGCGGCCCTTAGCTTACTGTGGTCTTTGCTAGTGTTATCTTTACTGGCACCTGGCTGGCAAGCATCCGATCTATTACTAAGTTTTATTTATGGCGCTGCGGCGCTTTTAATGGGCGTACGTTGTGCGGGTTGGCGATTTTTTTCTACCCTAAAACAGCCTTTGCTTTGGTCATTACAGCTTGGCTATTGGTGGATTGTCATCGGACTTTTATTATTTTCGGGACATTATGCCGGTCTTGAAATACCTGCCAGCATAGCGATGCACAGTTTGACTGCCGGTGCGATGGGCACATTGATTTTGAGTATGATGTCGCGGGTGTCTCTTGGCCACACCGGTCATCCCATAATCGCCAGTCGTTTAATATCGATCAGCCTGATGGTAATAACGCTGACAGCGCTGACACGAGTGTTCGGCGTCTGGTTGTTAGTCTCAATTTACCAGCAGATAGTTATACTTAGCATGATTTTATGGTGCATTGCCTATGGTTCATTTTTGATCAAATACACACCGTTATTGATCAACCCCAGAGCTGATGGTAAAGAAGATTGATAAATAAATCGTCTCTAAGACTTTTTCAAAGTGTTCCTAACTCAAATTTCATGCTCAGCCAGCCATCATCCGATTGAGTTGCAACACTGTCAGTAGTTTGCAATTGATCATCGTTTAACTCACCATTTTGGGTGATAAATTCGATAACAGCTTGTTGCCTTTGCTGCGCTAACTTTTGCAACTGGGCTTCGGTGACGGATTCGTCTTCAATCAAGCGTTTTTTAAGGGTGTCGTTATAGGCCAGCACATCCAGTTCAGCTTCTGATCGCCCGCCAGTTTCGTCCGTTACAAATTCCTGTTGCAGGCTTTTTAAGTTAGGGTTCAAACCCGCTTGATGATATAAATCTTCCAGCACTTGCTGACGTTTTTCATCGCGCTGTTGGGTGGATTCCATTTCATTCAAACGGCTTTCAATTCGAGTTTCCACTGCAGTGACTTGCAATTTCTGCCGATCAGCAGATTCTGCAAACGGCGCCGGGATTTGCAGGGCCAGTTGTGGTCGTTGTGACAAGGCTCCGGCTAACTGATGCAGTTTTTCCTGCTCGGGCGGCGCCAGATCAGATCGTCCGGCACGGAAACGCACTTCATCAATCGGCGCATCATCACTGCCCAGGCCGATGAGATTACCCAGAAAACGAAAAGGTGCCGTCACTATATTTTTCATTACATTTGCGATAGC
>JAVVFF010000028.1:0-18458 GCA_032250995.1 Methylophaga sp.
GTTTTCGGTGCGCCAGACGCTGCCATCAATCTCACGATCGGCAAAGTCATTAATTGCACAACCGGCACTACGCATCAGTACCACCCCCAATGTAAAAATCAGCAGTAGTTTGAAATCGGGCACCCCTTCAGCTGCGATCCACAGGGCCATTAATGTCGGCCAGAGCAGCAGCAAAATGCCAATCGGCCGATCCAGCCGGGTCAGTTGCAAGTAGGGTTTTAGTATTGAGAAATATCTATTTACCATGGGTAATGCTCAGTTTCTGGCAGAAACACCTCACTGACCAGCAAGGCTTTGCCGCGTAGCGTAAAACAGGAACGGCGTGCCCACAAGGCCTGGGCCGGCAACGCAGCGGCCTGACAAGCATGCCGGACCAATAAATGGCCGGCAGCCAAAAAACTGATTTGTAATGGACCACGTGATACCGCCGGATCATTAAATAACCATTCGCCTAAAGATGCATTACCGAGGCGCGACAGCCCCATTCGCAGCACTGGATAACTTCTCAGCGGCACCACGGTGCGGGCAAATACCCGCGGCTGATTGCCATCAAGCAGACAAACTTCCCGACAGAACACTTGCTGGCGGCGATCAATTCTTAAAGCCAGCGCTTCATCGATCGTTGGCTTTTGCCAGCCGCTATAGCGCACTTGTACTGAAAATGCCTGCTGACTATGCGCTTTAAGTTTGGCAGTCAATGAACCGGTATTTTGCAGCCAATCAGCAAGACTGGCCGGTAATTGGACTTTCGGTGGCGTTAACCAGTGTGGGTAATAGCGACGATCTGACATAGAAATAAGTTTACACCTGTCCCAAATTGACTTTATCGGCAAACCAGCGCTGAATCAGCGCTTTAGCCTGCTCAGGTGTCTGTTCAATTAATTTGTCAGCGACACTACTGACCGCTGGTAATAAATCCTGATCGGCCAATAAGTCAGCCACCCGGAATTGCGGCAGGCCAGTTTGCCGGGTACCCAGTAATTCACCGGGACCACGGATCTGCAAATCCCGTTCGGCAATCACAAAACCATCATTGCTCTCACGCAGACATTTCAGTCGTGCTAGGCCGTTTTCAGAAAGCGGCGGGTGATACATCAGCAGACAGTGACTTTGCACACTGCCGCGTCCCACCCGGCCACGTAACTGATGTAATTGTGCCAGGCCCAGCCGCTCGGCATTTTCAATGACCATCAGACTGGCATTGGGCACATCAACGCCGACTTCAATCACTGTAGTGGCCACCAACAAGTCGGCTTCACCATCTTTAAAGGCCTGCATCACCATTTCTTTTTCAGCGGCTTTCATCCGGCCATGTACCAGCAAAATCCGTAAATCCGGCAGCGCTGCCTGCAAGCTGGTGGCGGTGTCTTCAGCCGCCTGACATTGTAAATGTTCCGATTCTTCTATCAGCGTGCACACCCAGTAAACCTGACGCTGTTGCTGACAGGCATGGTGCACCCGTTCAATCACTTCATCACGACGATTATCAGCAACGACTGCTGTCGTCACCGGTTGCCGGCCAGGTGGTAATTCATCAATAACCGATACCTGTAAATCAGCATAAGCCGTCATCGCCAGCGTTCGCGGGATCGGTGTTGCGGTCATGACCAATTGATGTGGGTAACTATTAAGATTGCGGCCTTTATCACGTAATGCCAGCCGTTGATGTACGCCAAAACGATGTTGTTCGTCGATGATCACCAGTCCCAGATTGGCAAACACCACCTCATCTTGGAATAACGCATGGGTGCCGACCGCGACTTTAATATCGCCAGATTCCAGTGCCGTGATAGTTTGGCGGCGCTGCGCCGCCGTTTGTTTACCAGCGCACCAGCCAACATTAATGCCCAGTGGCGCCAACCAGTTGTTGAAGGTTTGCAAATGCTGCTCGGCCAGTAATTCGGTGGGCGCCATCATCACTGCCTGATAACCGCTGGCTACGGCGGCAATTGCTGCCAATGCCGCCACTACCGTTTTGCCAGAGCCGACATCACCCTGTACCAGACGCTGCATCGGCATCGGCTGCGCCAAATCCTGATAAATATCCTGCAAAACGCGTTGCTGAGCCCCGGTCAGTGGGAATGGCAAATTGCCTAATAACTGTTTCGCCAGCGGCGACTCACCATTTAACACCGGCGCCTGATGACGCTGCATTTGTTTGCGGATCTGCCGCATCGTCAGTTGCTGTGCCAGCAATTCTTCAAATGCCAGCCGTTTTTGTGCCGGATGCTGGCGATTGATCAGCTGTTGCACATCGCTGTCTGGTGGTGGTTGATGCACTAGCTGCAGTGCTTCGCTGAGCTGATATTTTAATAATGGACTGTGATTATCAAGCCCGGCCAGTAACTCGGGCATTTGTTGATCATCAAGCAGCACCAGCGCCTGACGAATCAGTTTTCGCCACGATAACTGATGCAGGCCTTCAGTGGTCGGATAAACCGGTGTCAAGGCGGCATCGACTGGCGTCACACCTGAATCATTAACCAACTGATATTCAGGGTGCACCATTTCCAGTGACGACGGGCCGCTGCGCACTTCACCAAAACAACGAATACGCCGGCCTTTGGCCAGTTGCTGCTGTTGGACCTTACTGAAATGAAAAAACCGCAGTACCAGTGAACCGGTACCGTCGCTGATATGACATAGTAAAGACCTGCGCCGGCCAAAATTGACCTGACTGAGGTTAATCACCCCCTCCACCAGCGATTCTTGCTGCAAGCGCAGACTGCCCAGCGGCATCAGCCGGGTACGATCCTGGTAGCGTAAAGGCAGATGAAACAATAAATCCTGAACCTGATGAATGCCCAGTTTAGCGAGCTTTTCAGCCAGTTTTTTGCCAACGCCGGTCAGTGCCGTCACCGGGTCTTGCAGAGTCAGTTTAGCCACGGTCAATCTTTAACCGTCAGCGCATCAGGCTCCAAGATGCAAAATAGCGTCCATTTCGACCGGTACCGCTTTAGGCAAAGACGCGACACCTATAACCGCCCGGGCAGGATAAGGCGGCTGAAAATATTCAGCCATGATTTCGTTAACGGTGCCGAAATGACTTAGATCAGTCAGATAAATGTTCAGCTTAACGACATCCTGCAAACTGCTGCCCGCGGCTGCAGCGACTGCCGCCAAATTATCAAACACCCGGCGGGTTTGCGTGGCAAAATCACCTTCAATCACCGTCATGGTTTCCGGTGCTAACGGAATTTGCCCGGATAAATACACCACATCACCGACTTTAATCGCTTGTGAATAGGTGCCAATCGCTTCAGGGGCATTGACGGTATGAATGATTTCTCGGGACATAACAACACTCCGACTGCACCGATTAAACGGCGGATTAAACAAAAAATTAACTATTGATACGACTGATGCGCTCGACCATGTCAAGCAATCGCAAACGGCGAATGACCCGTGCCAGATGTTTGCGATTATAAATTTCAATGGTCAGACGCAGATCGGAATAACCGCCATCACGCTCGTCGACCACAACATTATCGATATTGGAATCGGCCTCGGAAATCACAGCGGCCACCGTTGCCAATACACCGCGTTGATTTTTGACATGCACCATTAAGTCGACCGGAAAAACACGGTTAACTTCCGGTGACCAGGCCACATCCAGCCACTTATCATTATGCACCCTTAAATGAATAGAGTTTTTGCAGCTGCGCTGATGAACAATAATGCCCCGGCCAGTACTGACATAACCATGGATCGGATCGCCTGGGATCGGATGGCAACATCGGGCAAAGCTGACCACCATACCTTCGGTACCGGCAATCAATAACGCATGGGGATCTTTGTCTGGAGTTTCATGATGCACCAGTTTTTGCGCTACCAATAACGCGGCGTGATTACCCAAACCAATATCACGTAGTACTTCATCAAAATCGCTGGCTTCAAATTCTTTGATAACCGCCTTGATGCGCTCGGTGGGAATATTTTCCATTGCCGTTGAAAATGCCAATAAGTGTTTATTCAGCAAGCGCTGACCGAGGGTGATGGCTTCTTCATCCTGCAATTGTTTTAAGTAATGACGAATATTAGTACGCGCTTTTGGTGTCACCACAAAATTCAGCCAGGCCGGATTGGGGTGGGCGGTGGGTGACGTAATGATTTCTACTGACTGACCGGTTTCCAATTGAGTGCTCAATGGTACCAAATGCCTGCCGACTCGCGCGGCAACACAGCTGTTACCGACATCACTGTGCACCGCATAAGCAAAATCTACCGCCGAAGCGCCGCGCGCTAGGGCCAGAATTTCGCCTTTGGGTGTCGACACATAAATCTCGTCGGGGAATAAATCCATGCGAAGGTTTTCCAGAAATTCTTCCGAATCACCGGAGCCTTTCTGCATTTCCAGAATGCCCTGCAGCCATTGCCGGGCTTTACGATGTGCCAGCGCATTACCATCAGCTTCACCACCAGTTTTATATAACCAATGAGCGGCAACACCAGCTTCGGCTAGATTATCCATATCACGGGAGCGGATTTGAATTTCTATAGGCACCCCATAAGGGCCAAATAAAACGGTGTGCAACGATTGATAACCGTTGGCTTTAGGGATAGCAATGTAATCTTTGAATTTGCCCTGCACCGGCTTATAGAGATTGTGCATAACGCCCAGCATTCGGTAGCAGACATCAACATCATCGACAATAATACGAAACGCATAAACATCCATGACTTCAGAAAACGACAGCTGTTTGCTGACCATTTTTTTATAAATGCTGTACAGATTTTTTTCACGGCCCTGAATGTCGGCACTCAGGCCTTCCTGTTCCATGCGATTTAAAATGGATGCGGTAATTTGCGAGACAATTTCTTTACGGTTGCCCCGCGCCCGGCGCACTGCATCGGCCAATACCCGATAGCGCAGCGGATGCAACACGTGGAAACCTAAATCCTCAAGCTCACAGCGCATTAAATTCATGCCCAGACGCTGGGCAATAGGTGCATAAATTTCCAGCGTCTCATTGGCAATTCGCCGACGTTTTTCCGGGCGTAAATGGCCCAGTGTGCGCATGTTGTGTAAACGATCTGCGAGCTTAACGATAATGACGCGGATATCACGCGACATCGCCAGCAACATTTTGCGCAGGTTTTCGGCTTGTTTTTCGAGCGGTGATTGTTTACTGCTTTCAAACGCAGCCTGTGCCAGTTTGGTCACCCCTTCGACCAACTCAGCTACGGCATCACCAAACTCACTCGACAAATCGGCGCGCGCGGCATCGGTATCTTCGATGACATCATGCAGCAAGCCGGCCATGATGCATTCGTGATCCATATGCATCATCGCCAGCACATGGGCAACAGCCAACGGATGGGTAATATAACGCTCGCCACTGCGCCGAGTTTGACCCTTGTGGCAATTATCTGCGTAATGATAAGCACGGCGGATGGCATCCACCTGCGCGGGTTCTATGTAGTTAGCAGTAGCAAAACACAAATCATCAATTGTCAGCTTAGGCTCGGATTCTTGAATGAAATCCAGCTCGGTGGCGACGGTGGGTTTTGCACTCACGACAATTAGACTTCGCTTTGCAGCTCTTCGTCGCTGACAACACTGGCATCAGCATGCACACGGGCGCTACTGCGGGTAAGTATTTCCGGCCCCGTTAAGCCGGCAGCAATTTCACGCAATGCCAAAACAGTAGGTTTATCATTGTCTACCGGCACCAGCGCATCATCACCCATGGCAATTTCACGGGCGCGCTTGGCCGCGACCAGCACCAAATGGAAACGGTTGTCGACGAAATCGAGGCAATCTTCTACGGTTGTACGAGCCATGGTTTTATCCTGCTTGAGAAAACTTATAATACTACGAAAAATCAGCGTTTTAAGCCAGTAAATCTATTAGTAACTGTTGATAAATTTGTACCTGATGTTTGCGTTGATGCCTGGCGGCAATCACTATCGCGGTTAAACTTTGTAACGCATGATCAAAATCATCGTTGACAATCAGATAATCAAATTCAACATAATGTGAAATTTCGCGCTCAGCATCGCGCATCCGCCGGGCAATTGTCGCCTCATCATCTTGACCGCGATTATGCAAACGATGTTCTAATGTTGATTTGGACGGTGGCAAAATAAAAATACTCTGGCTATCGGCGAAATTGCGCCGGACTTGCTCAGCGCCTTGCCAGTCAATTTCCAGAATGACATCAAACCCTTTGGCTAACTGCTGATGCACGGCGTCTGCCGAGGTGCCGTAGTGATTATCAAAGACATTGGCTGATTCTAAAAAAGCGCCAGCAGCACGCATATTGTTAAAGGTTCGCGGATCGACAAAAAAATAATCCCGCCCATCTACTTCGCCGTTGCGCGCTGGTCGGGTGGTATGTGACACCGACAACCGCACATTCTGATCTTGTCTAACCAATGCCTGCACCAGACTGGTTTTGCCTGCCCCGGAGGGCGCTGCCACAATAAAAAGACTTCCGGACATCATTAAACCTTGCTTGAAATGCCGCCAGCGCAGCGGCTTTAATGCCTAAAACAATACTGGTTTCCGGATTTTTCTGCCAGTCTAGCGAATGGGCCTTGCCTGCCAAGGCCAATGAATATGCCTGCTGCGTATTATCTGGCTACTAAAGCCGAAAAAATATTTCCGGCCCACCCCTTTTAATTGATAATCAATCTCATTATCATCTCAATCAGTTTTCACATTCAGGAGAAAAAGATGCGTTCTATGCGTGTGTTTGGCCTTTTAGTTTTATCACTGAGCTTATTGACTGCGCCGATTTTATCGCAGGCAGCTGAACAGGTGAATCTTTATTCTGCGCGCATTGAAGCGCTGATCAAACCGATACTGGATCGTTTTACCGAGCAAACCGGTATTCAGGTCAATATGGTCACCGGTAATGCTGATGAACTGCTCAGTCGGCTTGAAAATGAAGGCCGCAATAGTCCGGCAGATTTATTGCTGACCACCGATGCGGGTCGTTTACATCGCGCCAAACAAGCTGATTTACTGCAAGCCGTCGAATCTGATGTGCTTAGCCAACGTATCCCGGCTGCTTATCGGGATCCGGAAAATTACTGGTTTGGTTTGTCACTGCGTGCCCGGCCCATTATGTATGTCAAAGGCAAAGTTGATCCGGCAACGCTATCAACTTATGAAGACTTGGCTGATCCCCGCTGGGATAACCAGATTTGCATTCGCTCCTCAGGCAATATTTATAATCAGTCGCTGGTTGCGTCAATGATTGCCGCCAATGGTTTGGCAAAAACAGAACAATGGGCCAACGGTCTGGTCAGTAATTTTGCTCAACCACCGCGCGGTGGTGACAGGGATCAAATAAAAGCAGCGGCTGCTGGCCGTTGTTCTCTGGCGATTGCCAACACCTATTATTTAGCCGGCATGCTTAACAGCGATGATCCAACTGAGCAAGAAGCGGCTGCCAAAATGGCCGTCTTCTGGCCTAACCAAAATGGCCGTGGCACTCACGTTAACGTATCCGGTGCAGCGGTGACTAAAGCCGCTAAAAACCGGGATAACGCGATTAAACTGATGGAATTTTTAACCTCCGACGAAGCCCAGCACTGGTATGCCGACGTTAATGGCGAATATCCAGTCGTTGAGGACATTGCCAGCAGCGCACTGCTGCAACAATGGGGCGAATTCAAAGCCGATCCGCTTAATATGGGGATCTTGGGTGAAAATAATCGCGAAGCGCTGAAGTTAATGGATCGCGCCGGTTGGCAATAAGCTTATCAGCACGTAAAGTTGGCAATCTTTATCGGCTGCCAACCATCTGATGTCGCGATTACTGCCCTTTACCACATTTCAAAGCCTGGTACTGTTGAGCGCATTGCTGCTGGCAATGCCGGTTGCAGTGGTAGTGGGCTTTGTTTTTGTGCCCAGTGGTGACGTCTGGGCGCATTTAGCGTCAACCGTTTTAAGCGACTATATTTCAAACTCACTGCTGTTGATGCTGGGTGTCTCGGTGGGCACCTTGCTGCTGGGTGTCAGCACCGCCTGGCTGACCACCATGTGCAGCTATCCGGGCCGCGGTATTTTTGAATGGGCCTTGTTGCTGCCGATGGCCATGCCCGCTTATATCATCGCTTATACCTATACCGGCATGCTGGATTTTGCCGGACCGGTGCAAACGCTGCTGCGGGATCTCACCGGTTGGGGGTTTGGCGATTACTGGTTTCCACAAATTCGTTCTCTTAATGGTGCCGTGTTGATGCTGACGCTGGTGCTGTATCCCTATGTTTATTTGCTCAGCCGGGCCGCTTTTTTAAACCAATCGGTGTGTGTGTTGGATGTCAGCCGTACCTTAGGCAATGGGCCATGGCGGACTTTTTTCAGCGTTGCCCTGCCACTGGCCAGACCGGCGATTATTGCCGGCTTATCACTTGCATTAATGGAAACTCTGGCTGATTACGGCACAGTGCAATATTTCGGCGTCAGCACCTTTACCACCGGTATTTTCCGCACCTGGTTTGGTATGGGCAGCGCCGCTGCGGCGGCGCAATTAGCCGCTGGCCTGATGGTGTTTGTATTTGCACTGATAATGCTGGAACGCTATTCACGACGACGGGCACGTTATCACCACACCAGCCGCCGGCATCAGGATCTGCGCCGTTATCATTTAACCGGTGGCAAAGCCTGGCTGGCATTTTCAGTTAGCTTCAGCGTGCTGTTGTTTGGCTTTTTATTACCGGCCAGTCAATTACTGAGCTGGACGGTGAGCGTTGCTGATGACGTAATTGATGCACGGTTTATGCAAATGCTGTTTAACAGCTTACAACTGGCAACACTGGCTGCTGGCCTGGCATTGGTACTGGCATTATTAATGGCCTATGGTCAGCGCTTGTATCCTGGCAAAGCAATTCGTTATGCCGTCAGGGTTGCCGCGATGGGTTATGCCGTGCCCGGTGCGGTCATAGCCGTCGGTGTAATGATTCCATTTGCCTGGTTTGATAATACCTTGGACAGCTGGACCCGGGTGACCTTTGATTACTCCACCGGCTTGTTACTCAGCGGCACATTAGTCGCGGTAGTCTTTGCCTATTTATGCCGTTTTTTGGCGGTGGCTTTGCAAACCGTTGAAAGTGGTCTGGGACGCATTACCCCGTCGATGGATGAAGCTGGCCGGTCTTTTGGTTACCGGCCACTGACGATGTTACGAAGCGTACATATTCCGATATTACAAGGATCTTTGTTAACAGCTTTATTGCTGGTTTTTGTCGATGTCTTGAAAGAATTACCGGCAACTCTGATATTAAGACCGTTTAATTTTAATACGCTGGCAGTGCGGGCTTATGAACTGGCCTCTGATGAACGCCTCGCTGAAGCAGCACCGGCAGCATTAGCGATTGTCGTTGCCGGGATTGTGCCGGTGATTTTATTAAGTCGCACCATTACCCGCAGCCGGCAAACCGCCAGCCATTTAAACGATGCCACCGCTCAGGATTCCTAATGGCCATACAGCTCGCCCTAAATAATGTCAGCATCGCCTACGGTAATCATGTCGTTGCCGAACAAATTTCCTTCGCCTTAAACGAGGGGGAGATTGGCTGTTTATTGGGCCCGTCAGGTTGTGGCAAAACCTCCTTACTGCGGGCCATTGCCGGGTTTGAGCCAGTGCGTGAAGGCGGCATTGAATTACACGGCAAAGTCGTCAGCGAGCCGAGTAAACAGTTACCGCCAGAGCAACGCCATATCGGCATGGTGTTTCAGGATTTTGCTTTGTTTCCGCATTTAACAGTGGCTAAAAATATCGGCTTTGGCCTGCGTAAGTTATCGCGTCAGGCACGCCAGCAGCGGGTAGATGAATTACTGGAACTGGTCGAGCTCAGCGCTGCCCGCGATTTATATCCGCATCAATTATCAGGTGGCCAGCAACAACGGGTTGCTTTAACCCGTGCCATGGCACCGCGGCCGGATATTTTGCTGCTGGATGAACCGTTTTCCAGCATGGATTCGGATCTGCGAGAACAATTGGCTCGTGATGTCCGACAATTACTGCGTAAGGATGGTATTACGGCGATTTTGGTCACTCATGATCAGCATGAAGCCTTTGCCATGGCCGACCATATCGGCGTATTAGGTAATGGCCGACTACATCAATGGGGTAATGGTTATGATTTATATCACCGGCCGGTGGATCGTTTCGTTGCTGACTTTATTGGTCAGGGAGTGTTGATTCCCGGTCGAGTCGTTGGCAATAATCAGGTGCAAACTGAGTTGGGCTTAGTCACCGGTGAAATTGATGCCCATAACGGCTTGCCCACTGAAGTTGATTTATTATTACGCCCGGATGATGTAATCCATGATGACGACAGCCCCATGAAAGCGGAAATTGTCGGCCGAGCTTTCCGTGGTGCAGTGTATCTTTACACATTAAAACTGAACAGCGGCCAGCCAGTATTATGTCTGGTGCAAAGTCATCATCAACATGATATTGGCGAATATCTGGGTATTCGGCTGGAGGCAGAGCATCTGGCCGTGTTTAGACGTTATTAGTCGATCATCAACTGCTTGCCGACGATTTGGTTTATAATTTGCCTGCGGTTACCTATACGTCACAAATAGTTAAAACAACTAATGTTTTTCAAAAATAACAGCGTTTGATTGCGCTAGCGCTTGTTTGATGAGCCGGTTCGGGCTACAGCCATATTCTGAATAACTAAAATGCTGAATATCAAAATTCAGCGTTTTCATTAGCTGTAATATTAACTGATTACGTTGCACCCAATTGGCTGAATAATGTTGACGTTCAAACCAGCGCGTTTTGGATCGATCCTCAGATGATTTCAGTGTCGTAACTTCTCAGTTTTACTGATGCAAACCATCCTATTTCCGTGGCAATTAAAAAAAACAGCATACCGGCATATTTGATTAAAATACTTATACAAAGAATTCATTCGATGTTTTGTATCTGCTCACGCATTTGTTCTATTAATACTTTTAAATCAACGGCATATCTAGAGGTATCGGTATCAATCGATTTTGATGCCAGCGTGTTGGCTTCGCGGTTCAGCTCCTGCATTAAGAAGTCCAGCCGGCGACCGACTGGTTCATTGCGGCTGAGGATATGTCGCACTTCGTTAACGTGACTTTCCAACCGGTCCAGCTCTTCAGCAACATCACTCTTTTGCGCCAATAACGCTGCTTCCTGAGCCAACCGATCCGGCTCTACATCAACTTGAAAATCAGCCAGTCTTTGCAACAAACGGGCATGGTTTTGCGCCAGAATCTGCGGCATTTGCTGACGTACCGAGCCGGCAATCTGAGCGATTTCATCACAACGCTGCAATAATATTTCGGCCAGCGATTCACCTTCACGATCACGACTGGCAATAAAATCTTCCAAGGTGGTTTGTAAAAGGGCTATTACCGAGGCATTCAACGTTTCAGCATCGGTTTGCTGTTGCGTGACAACGCCCGGCCATTGTAACAACCGCAGCGGATCTAATGATGCCGTGGCCGGCGATAATGCGGATAAACGTAAGCAAGCATCAATAACTGACTGCGCTAAATTTTCGTCAAGGTGTAGTACCGCATTCTCCGCAACAGCTGACTGAAAGCGCAACACTGCTTCGACTTTGCCGCGGGCAATTTGCTGAGAAAATAATTTACGGATGGCAATTTCCAGCGGCCGAAATGCATCATCCATGCGCAGGCTGAGTTCCAGATAGCGGTGATTGACACTGCGGATCTCCCAACTGAGAACGCCGCTGTCGAGGGTCTGTTCTTGGCGCGCAAACGCCGTCATGCTTAAAGTCACCGTTTTTTATCCTGTTGTACTAAAGTTTGTCATGGTAACCAATCTCACCGGCAAAACCCATCGGCTCATCGCTTTATCAGTATAATAAGGCGTTTTTAAACGAGGTAAATGCTATGCGTCCCAGCGGCCGTCAACCGGACCAGTTACGTGACATCACCATCACCCGCAATTACACCAAACACGCCGAAGGCGCGGTGTTAATTGAGTTTGGCGATACCAAAGTATTATGTACCGCGACCGTTGAAGAAAAAATTCCACCGTTTTTGCGTGGCACCGGCGAAGGCTGGGTCACTGCCGAATATGGTATGTTGCCACGTTCTACCGGTAGCCGCATGCAACGTGAAGCCGCGCGTGGTAAACAAGGTGGCCGCACCATGGAAATTCAGCGGCTGATTGGTCGCTCATTGCGCGCTGCCATTGATTTAAAAGCCCTTGGCGAGCGTACCGTTACGATTGACTGTGATGTGATTCAGGCTGATGGCGGCACCCGTACCGCATCGATTACCGGTGCTTTTGTCGCTCTGCAGGATGCTATCGATTATTTGATTAAAAAGCGTAAACTCAAGAAAAGCCCACTGCATGGTCAAGTCGCCTCAGTATCGGTGGGTATTTATAACGGCACACCGGTATTGGATTTGGATTATCCGGAAGATTCCAGCGCTGAAACCGATATGAATGTGGTGATGAATGATGCCGGTGCATTTATCGAATTACAGGGTACAGCTGAAGGTCATGCCTTCCGTGCTGATGAATTACAAGCGATGCTGGCTTTAGCTGCCAAAGGTATTGAAGAGTTGATGACAAAACAACGTGAGGCTTTAGGGCAATAATGACGCAAATCGTACTCGCCAGCGGTAATAGCGGTAAATTGCGGGAATTCTCGCAATTGCTGTCACCGCTCGGTTTTACGTTAAAGCCGCAGTCCGAATTTGGTGTATCAGATGCAGATGAAACAGGACTGAGTTTTGTCGAAAATGCCATTATCAAAGCCCGTCACGCTGCCGATATTACCGGTCTGCCTACGCTTGCTGATGATTCTGGCCTGGAAATTGATGCACTGCATGGCGCCCCGGGCATTTATTCATCGCGCTATGCCGATGCTAACGCTTCTGATGCCGATAATATTACCAAAGTTTTGGATGCGCTGCGTGATGTTCCGGAAACCGAGCGCAGCGCCCGTTTTCAATGCATTTTAGTATTTATGCGTCATGGCAAAGATCCAACGCCCTTGATTTGTCAGGGTAGCTGGCAAGGTCAAATTATGACCAAGCCTGTGGGTGATGGGGGCTTTGGTTATGATCCGATTTTTTGGGTGGCTGAAACCGATTGCAGCGCTGCTGAACTGAGCAACGATCAAAAACATGCCATCAGCCATCGTGGTAAAGCCATGCGGCAATTTCTGGAAGCATTTCAGTACGTACGTCACCTGCCGTAAACCGGCAAATCTCAATGTTTAACTTCACTGCCCTGCCACCGCTCAGTTTATATATCCATGTGCCGTGGTGCGTACGTAAATGCCCTTATTGTGATTTTAACTCGCATAAAGCCAGCGATAACTTGCCGGAATTTGCTTACGTAGATGCCCTGCTGGCTGATCTGGCGCAGGAACTTCCCTTAGTCTGGGGCCGAACGATTCAGAGCATTTTTATCGGTGGCGGTACACCCAGTCTGTTTTCAGCGGAAGCTTACGACAAATTATTTTCAGGTCTGCGCGCCCTACTGCCAATGAAAGTCGATGCAGAAATCACACTGGAAGCTAATCCCGGCACCTTTGAAGCGGCACGGTTTCGTGATTATCGGCAGTTGGGTATTAATCGTCTGTCTATCGGCATTCAAAGTTTTAATAATCAGGCGCTGCAAAGATTAGGCCGCATTCATGATGGCATGGAAGCCCAAAAGGCCATTGAAATCGCCTATCAGGCTGGTTTTGATAATGTCAATCTGGATGTCATGTTTGGTCTGCCCGGCCAGACAGAAGCTGAAGCGATGACCGATATCAGCACCGCGGTCGCCTTCGCACCGCAGCATATTTCCTATTATCAGCTGACCATCGAACCCAATACGTTCTTTTATCAGCAACCGCCAACGTTACCTGATGATGATCCGATTATTGATTGGCAAGAAGCTAATCAGGCGCACCTGGCTGAGGCCGGCTATCTACAATATGAAGTGTCGGCCTACGCACAAAAAGGCAAATCATGCCGGCACAATATGAATTATTGGCAATTTGGGGATTATCTGGGGATTGGCGCTGGTGCCCATGGCAAAATTTCTGATGCGGCCCAGCAATCGATTGTGCGGCGGGTCAAACAAAAACAACCCCAAGCTTATCTGGCTACTGCACATAGCGACAAGGTTTTGCTAAAACAAGAACAACTGCAGGTTCGCGATATCGGTTTTGAGTTTATGCTTAATGCCCTACGACTGACCGAAGGCTTTCCAACGCCGCTGTTTCAGCAACGCGCCGGCGTCCCCCTAAAGCACTTTGATAACGCCTTACAACAAGCTGAAGCATTGGATTTATTACAATATGATATTCATCGGATTCGCCCGACCGATAAGGGCAAGCGTTATCTCAACACACTGATTGAGCTATTTTTACCTGAATAGTATGCTTAAACCATTCATTAAAACGGAGTTTGTGCCATGTTTAAATCCAGCTTGATTGCCAGCAGTGCTTTGTTGCTTGTTCTGGCGTTACCGGCACAGGCCGATGTTTTATCAATTGCCGAACCAACCTATAACACACCGAATAGTGCCGAAGGTGTACTAAGGCCGGAACGCGGCATGACGATGGCGCAGGTAGAAGCCAAATTTGGTGCTGCTGCCGAAAAACGCAGCGCCATTGGCGAACCGCCAATTACTCGCTGGCGCTATGCCGACTTTTATGTGTTTTTTGAGCACAATCTGGTGATTCACTCGGTGGTTTTACGCAAAGAGTAATTATTCCGAGGGCGGAATATCCTCACCGAGAAAGCGCCGCCGCGCCCAGTTGGGCAAAGTTCCGACGCGGGCGTGATGCAGGGAATCTGATTCAATAACGATCAGTATCAGCGTCGACATCAAAATCGGCAAAAAGCCTAACCCACCAATAAAGGCAAATACCGCCTCTTTCATCATACCTAAATAGGTGTAACCCGCCCAGCCAAGCAACGCAACCGTTACCACTAGCAGTAACACTCCAGAGAATAGCTTGCTCCAGCGCTTGGCAATTTGCCAGTGAATATAAATAAATTCACTGTCTTCACGTTTGACTCTGCTGGCGCGCCAGAAGGTATAGCCGAGAAAACAAAATGAAAAAATCGGTATCAATACGATAAAACCGAAAAAACGCCCGCCAGTAGCCGCAATCGCTGTAAACAGCAGAATATGATTAGCAATCAGATTGGTTAGAAAAATATCGTGCGGCGTACGCGCTACATTTCTTTCTGCTTCATCGGGCGTTAAAGTCGCCATCAGTTTCTCAGGTTTTTCAAAATCGCATCACGTACAGATGCCATATCAGCACTCACCGTCAATACCGGTGAACTGCTTTGTTTGATGGCGATATCCGGATCTTTCAGACCATGGCCAGTCAGGGTACAAACGACAGTACTGCCTTCAGGAATCTTGCCGGTATTAATATCACGTAAGGCGCCAGCCAGCGAGGCTGCAGATGCCGGCTCACAGAACACACCTTCCATTTCTGCAAGCAGTTTTTGGGCGGCGAGAATTTCTTCATCGCTGCATTCATCAAACCAGCCGCCGGACTCTTCTTTCACTTTCCAGGCCATATCCCAGCTTTGTGGATGACCGATACGAATCGCCGTGGCGACGGTTTCCGGCTCATCAACCATTTGACCACGCATAAACGGCGCACTACCAGCAGCCTGATAACCAATCATTTTCGGTCGGTTACCAACGATCGCACCACCGGCATATTTGCAATGACCGTTACAATAAGCACAAGCCTCAGTGACATGATCACCGCTACCGGATGAGTACTCACAGTAACCAATCCAATGGGCGGTAATGTTACCGGCATTACCAACAGGCAGGCAGTGATAATCGGGGGCCCGGCCTAGTTCTTCAACAATTTCAAAAGCGGCTGTTTTCTGACCTTGCAAACGGTAAGGATTAATTGAGTTCACAATGGTCACCGGCGCATGATCAGCAACTTCTTTAACCAAGCGCATACCTTCGTCAAAATTGCCTTTAATTTGAATGACCACCGCGTCATGCATCATCGCTTGGGCTAATTTACCCTGGGCAATTTTGCCATCCGGAATAATCACAAACGCAGTGATACCAGCGCGCGCCGCATAAGCTGCAGCGGCGGCTGAGGTATTACCGGTCGAGGCACAGATAATCGCTTTGCTGCCTTCTTCAACGGCTTTAGTCACCGCCATGGTCATACCGCGATCTTTAAATGAACCAGTCGGGTTCAGGCCTTCGTATTTGACATAAATATCGACATTTTTGCCAATTTTTTTCGGAATATTATTCAGTTTAATCAGTGGTGTATTACCTTCACCCAAACTGATCAAACGCGTGTCATCGTTTACCGGCAGGCGATCACGGTAACGGTCTATCAGACCAGTGTAACGGGGGCGAAATGACATAGTTGTTCCTCTTTAAACTTAAAGGGCGCTTATCAGCCCAGCGATTCCATGCGAATGCGCATGATCGCAACTTTAACGGTATCCAATGCCTCAATCTGGGCAATAGCTTCGTCCATATTCTTTTCAGCCACCGGCTGGGTCAACATAATGATCGGCACCAGCCCTTCATCATCTTCCGGTTGTTTTTGCAAGATGGCTTCGATATTGATGCCCTGCTCACTGAAAATACGGGTGATGTTGGCCAATACGCCCGGTTTGTCTTCGGTCTGAATCCGCAGATAATACGACGTCACCACATCTGACATCGGTAAAATCGGTGTGTCTTTAATCGCATCCGGCTGGAAGGCCAAATGTGGTACACGATTTTCGGGATCAGAGGTCAGTGCCCGGACAATATCCACAATATCGGCAACGATAGCCGAAGCAGTCGGCTCTGAACCGGCGCCAGCGCCGTAATATAAAGTTGGACCAACCGCATCGCCTTTAACAACAACAGCATTCATCACGCCATTGACATTGGCAATCAACCGCCGCTCCGGGATTAAGGTTGGATGCACTCTTAATTCGACACCTTGCTCAGTTCGCTTGGCAATACCTAAATGTTTAATGCGGTAACCAAGCTCCGAGGCATATTGCACATCTTCCTGCGAAATTTTGCTAATGCCTTCGGTGTAGCATTTATAAAACTGCAACGGAATACCAAAAGCAATTGACGCCATAATGGTCAGTTTATGGGCGGCATCAATACCTTCGACATCAAACGTCGGATCGGCTTCGGCATAACCCAGCGCCTGCGCTTCGGCTAATACATCAGCAAAATTCCGGCCTTTTTCACGCATTTCAGTGAGAATAAAGTTACCGGTACCGTTGATAATGCCGGCCAACCATTCAATACGATTACCGGCCAAACCTTCACGCATCGCCTTAATAATTGGAATACCGCCAGCAACAGCCGCTTCAAAGGCAATGGTGACGCCTTTTTCCTGGGCTTTGGCAAATAATTCATTACCGTGCATGGCAATCAGCGCCTTATTGGCAGTAACCACATGCTTGCCGTTTTCAATGGCTTGCATCACCAAGTCACGGGCAACACCGGTGCCACCAATCAACTCAACGATAATCTGGATTTCAGGGTCATTGACCACTGAAAAAGCGTCATCGGTCAAATTAATGCCACTCAGATCACAACTGCGCGCTCTATTGAGATCTTTGTCAGCAGCAGCATAAATATCAATACCACGTCCGGCGCGGCGACTGATTTCACGGGCGTTACGTTTTAATACGCTAACGGTACCACCGCCAACCGTACCCAGTCCGAGAATGCCGATTTTTACTGATTGCACAAGCTATCCTTTTTTCATCATGTCACGAATACCACGAATTGCCTGACGGGTGCGGTGCTGATTTTCAATTAAACCAAAACGCACATACTCATCACCATATTCACCAAAACCAATACCCGGTGACACGGCGACTTTGGCATCCATCAATAATTTTTTACTAAATTCCAGTGAGCCCATGGCACGGAATAGTTCTGGAATTCTTGCCCAAACAAACATGGTTGCTTTGGGTTTTTCTACTGCCCAGCCAATCGCATTGAGCCCATCACATAATACATCGCGTCGTTTGCGGTAGGTTTCGGTAATTTCAACAACACATTCCTGCGGCCCATCCAACGCAGCAATAGCGGCTACCTGAATCGGCGTAAACATACCGTAATCCAAGTACGACTTCATTCGTGCTAACGCCGCTACTAGTGTTGCGTTACCGGACATAAAGCCAACCCGCCAGCCCGGCATATTGTAGGTTTTGGATAAGGTATAAAACTCTACGGCCACCTCTTTGGCGCCCGGCACCTGCAAAATCGACGGCGCTTTATAGCCATCAAAACAGATTTCACCATAGGCCAAATCGTGAATGACCCAAATCTGATGCTCGCGGGCAAATTCAACAATTCGCTCAAAAAAATCCAGCTCCACACACTGAGTAGTTGGATTACCGGGGAAATTCAGCACCAGCATTTTCGGCTTCGGCCAGGAATCTTTGACGGATTTTTCTAATTCCGCAAAAAAATCCACATCCGGTGTCAGCGGCACATGACGAATATCGGCGCCGG
>JAVVFF010000029.1:0-18420 GCA_032250995.1 Methylophaga sp.
ACTTTTTTATCGAATCATCGTTGCAAAATAGGGGGAGTCCATATACGGGATGACTTTTTTTAATTACCGCATTTGTGGCGCAGCATGTCGATAACCGGCTGGCTATTGGGGCGAATATTGCGCCAGATAAAAAATGCCTCTGCTGCCTGCTCAACCAGCATGCCCAATCCATCGAATACCTGTTGCACATGGTGTTGTTTGGCCCACGCCACGAAAGCCGTATCTTTGTCGCCATACATTAAGTCATAACAGGCGGCGCCGTCGGCGATAACGTTTGGTGAAATAGGTGGCACATCGCCATGTAAACTTGCTGCCGAGGCATTAATTAATAAATCAAACCGGCCATAAATATCTTGCCAGCCACCCCCGCTAATTACCCCTAAATCGCGAAAGTCATGGGCTAAACCAACGGCTTTTTGCGCGGTGCGATTAGCAATAAATAAACACTCAGGCTTGAGCGCCAATAACGGCTCGATAACGCCTCGGGAGGCGCCGCCAGCACCCAGCAACAATATCCGTTTGCCATTGACTTGCAGCTGATGATTATCCAGTAAATCCCGGCATAGACCGACACCATCGGTGTTGTCACCGAATAAATGGCCATCTTGGTTAATCACCACGGTGTTTACAGCGCCTGCGCGCTGTGCCCGGTCACTAAGATCATCAATCAATGACCATAAAATTTCTTTGTAAGGCACCGTTACATTCAGACCCTTTAACTTCAGAGCATCATGTAGTTGCTGGATTTGTCCAGCGACATCATCAGGATAAATATCAATCGCCCTATATTCCAGCGACTGGCCGGTTTGTCTGGCAAAGGCCTGATGGATTTTCGGTGATTTGCTATGACTAATAGGGTGGCCAATCACGGCATATTGATCAGTCATAATCACCTCGCAGCATCTGTGCCACATGTTTGGCAAAGTAAGTCAAAATGCCGTCAGCGCCGGCACGTTTAAACGCCAGCAGACTTTCGTTAATCGCTTCAGCGCCCAACCAGTCATTGCTAATGGCTGCTTGTAGCATGGCATATTCCCCGCTGACCTGGTAGACAAAAGTAGGTTTTTGAAAAGTCTGTTTGACCCGATACAAGACATCCAGATATGGCATGCCCGGTTTAACCATGACCATATCGGCACCTTCCTGAATATCCAGCGCCACTTCATGGAGCGCTTCATCACTATTAGCCGGATCCATCTGATAACTGAATTTATTGGCGCCCGCCAAATTGCCAGCGCTGCCGACGGCATCACGAAACGGGCCATAAAAACTGGAAGCGTATTTAGCCGAATAAGCCATGATTCGAGTATGGATAAAACCGGCGTTTTCCAGAGCATGACGAATCGCGCCGATCCGACCATCCATCATATCGGAAGGTGCCACCACATCAGCGCCTGCCTTGGCATGAGAGAGTGCTTGTTTGACAAGTACGTCAACGGTTTCGTCATTAATGATGTAACCGTCGTCATCAATCAAGCCATCCTGGCCATGGGTGGTAAACGGATCTAAAGCCACATCAGTCATTAAGCCTAATTGCGGAAATTCGTTTTTTAATGCCCACACCGCACGTTGCACAAGACCCTCAGGATTGAAAGCTTCAGCGGCATCCAGCGATTTTTTATCAAATGGTGGCACCGGAAATAATGCTAGCATCGGAATGCCCAGCTTGACTGCCAAGTCAGCTTCTTTAAGCAGTAAATCAATACTTAAACGTTCCACACCCGGCATTGATACCACCGCCTGGCGCTGATGATTACCGTCAATTACAAATAGCGGATAAATGAGATCATCAACACCAAGCTTGTGTTCACGCATCAAACGCCTTGAAAAATCATCTTTGCGCATTCGCCGTGGTCGTTGCCGTGGATAAGCTGCTAAATCAAAAAACTGCCGGGTCATAAGTTTCGCCATCTGGTTAAGCTGCGCTTCATACTACCGCTGGCCGCGGCACTTGTCATCGTTTTTGCCGTGGACGCAACAAGGGCATATGCGCTAAAATTGCAAAGATTTTGTCCGGGGAGAGCGTCACGTTCGTCCCCTGTATTTTTATCTGGTGGAGGTTCCCCTTGCGTATAGCGGCGCTATTAGCTCTTGAAGATGGCACAGTCTTTCACGGCAAATCAATTGGGGCAGAGGGGCAATCTGTCGGTGAAGTAGTGTTCAACACCGCCATGACCGGTTATCAGGAGATTTTGACTGATCCGTCCTATTGCCGGCAAATTGTTACGTTAACCTATCCGCATATCGGCAATGTTGGCGTCAATAAAGACGACGAAGAGTCCGACAGCATTTATTGCAGCGGTTTGATTATCCGCGAATTGTCACCAGTGGTGTCCAGCTGGCGCGGTGAAGCAGCGCTGGATAAATACCTTGAGCAGCATAATGTAGTAGGGCTCGCCGGTATTGATACCCGTAAACTGACCCGTTTGTTGCGCGAAAAAGGTGCTCAGAAAGGCTGCATCGTTGCCAGTGATAACATCGACGTGAATGCTGCAATTGAGGCGGCACGGAGTTTTGCTGGACTTAAAGGTATGGATCTGGCGAAAGAAGTCAGCACAAAACAATCGTATGAATGGACCGAAACCACCTGGCAATTAGATGGTCAGCCTCGACGGGCCGAACAGCGGTTTCATGTGGTGGCTTATGATTTTGGTGCCAAAAAAAATATCCTGCGTATGCTGGTTGAGCGTGGTTGCAAACTGACCGTCGTACCGGCACAAACTTCGGCAGAAGACGTATTAGCGATGAATCCGGATGGGGTGTTTCTGTCCAATGGTCCTGGTGATCCGGAACCTTGTGATTACGCCATTTCAGCGATTCAGACTTTTCTAGATAAGGAACTACCGATATTTGGTATCTGTCTTGGCCACCAGTTGTTGGGACTAGCCTGCGGCGCCAAAACCGAAAAAATGAAATTCGGTCATCATGGTGCCAACCATCCGGTTCAGGAACTGCTGGCGGGTCTCGTGATGATCACCAGTCAGAATCACAGTTTTGCCGTTGACGAAACCACGTTGCCGGATGAGCTGGAAACCACGCACCGTTCGTTGTTTGACGGTACATTGCAAGGCATTCATCACAAAACCAAACCAGCGTTCAGTTTTCAGGGACATCCCGAAGCCAGCCCGGGTCCGCAAGATGCAGCACCTTTATTTGACCACTTTATCGACCTACTCGAACAAGCGACAGGTAAATAACCAACGATGGCTAAACGTACAGATATTAAAAGCATTCTGATTCTTGGCGCCGGCCCGATTGTTATCGGCCAAGCCTGTGAATTTGATTACTCCGGCGCTCAGGCTTGCAAAGCACTGCGCGAGGAGGGCTACCGGGTGATTCTGGTGAATTCCAATCCCGCCACCATCATGACCGATCCGAATATGGCCGATGCCACTTATATTGAGCCGGTCACTTGGCAAGCGGTCAGCAAAGTCATAGAAGCCGAACGGCCCGATGCCATTTTGCCGACCATGGGTGGCCAGACAGCGCTGAACTGTGCGTTGGCTCTGGAAAAACATGGCGTGCTGGAAAAATTCGGCGTCGAAATGATTGGTGCTGACAGCGAAGCTATCAACAAAGCGGAAGACCGTGATTTGTTCCGCGCCGCGATGCGTAAAATTGGTCTGGATATGCCGTTGTCCGAGATTGCACATACTCTTGAAGAAGCATTAGAAATACAGAAACAGTTTGGTTTTCCGGTCATTATCCGGCCTTCATTTACTATGGGCGGCAGTGGCGGTGGTATCGCTTATAACCGTGAAGATTTTATCGATATTTGCCAGCGTGGCCTTTACTTAAGCCCGACTAACGAATTATTGATTGATGAATCAATCATTGGTTGGAAAGAATACGAAATGGAGGTGGTACGCGATAAAAACGACAATGCCATCATCATTTGCTCCATCGAAAACTTCGATCCGATGGGTGTACATACCGGTGACTCGATCACCGTTGCGCCAGCACAAACGCTGACCGATAAAGAATATCAAATGATGCGTAATGCCTCATTGGCGGTATTACGTGAAATCGGTATTGAAACTGGTGGCTCTAACGTACAGTTTGCCGTGAATCCGGAAAACGGCCGGCTGATTATTATTGAAATGAATCCACGGGTATCACGTTCTTCAGCACTGGCTTCAAAAGCGACTGGTTTTCCAATAGCTAAAGTCGCTGCCAAACTGGCGGTTGGTTATACGCTGGATGAGCTGCAAAACGAAATTACCGGTGGTGCGACACCGGCCTCGTTTGAGCCGACCATTGATTATGTGGTCACCAAAGTGCCACGTTTTACCTTTGAAAAATTCCCGCAAGCGGATAACCGGCTGAGCACGCAAATGAAGTCAGTTGGCGAAGTGATGGCTATTGGCCGAAACTTCCAGGAATCGCTGCAAAAAGCCTTGCGTGGTTTAGAAATCGATCGTGATGGTTTGACGGAGATTCTGGATCTTAAAGATGAAAATGTCGAAGCGACTTTGCGGCGCGAACTTAGCCTGCCGGGCTCTGACCGGCTCTGGTATGTGGCTGATGCTTTCCGTTATCGTATGAGTTTTGATGAAATTCAGCAACTGAGTCAGATTGATCCGTGGTTTCTGATACAAATTCAGGAAATTGTCGATATCGAAAACCAGCTGAAGGAGCTTTCGCTGAATGATATTGATGCCGTTGAATTACGCCGCTTAAAAGGCAAAGGCTTTGCTGACTCACGTTTGGCCAAATTACTGCACAAAACTGAAAAACAAGTGCGTAGTTATCGCCATCAAGTCGATGTGCGGCCTGTTTATAAACGCGTTGATACTTGCGCAGCGGAATTTTCTACCAGCACTGCCTATATGTATTCAAGCTATGATGATGAGTGTGAATCGAATCCCAGCGACCGTGACAAAATAATGATTCTCGGTGGCGGTCCGAATCGGATCGGTCAGGGCATTGAGTTTGACTATTGCTGTGTGCATGCGGCTTTAGCACTGCGTGAGGATGGTTATGAAACCATTATGGTTAACTGTAATCCGGAAACGGTTTCGACTGACTATGACACTTCCGATCGGCTTTATTTTGAATCGCTGACCCTGGAAGATGTGCTGGAAATTGTTGCCCTGGAAAAACCCAAAGGCGTCATCGTCCAGTTCGGCGGTCAGACACCACTGAAACTCGCCCGTGCTCTGGAAGCGGCCGGTGTGCCGATTATTGGTACCTCACCGGATGCCATTGATCACGCTGAAGATCGTGAGCGCTTCCAGCAAATGGTCGAAAAACTGGGATTATTACAACCGCCAAATCGCTTGGCGCATTCCATCGATACTGCCGTGTCATTGGCGGCAGAAGTGGGTTATCCATTGGTCGTGCGTCCATCTTATGTATTGGGTGGCCGGGCCATGGAAATCGTTTATAATGAAGAAGAATTACAACGTTATATGCTGACCGCAGTATCGGTTTCCAACGATTCACCGGTGTTGCTGGACCGTTTCCTTGATGATGCGATTGAAGTTGATGTTGACGCTATTTGTGACGGCAAAGATGTGTTGATTGGCGGCATTATGGAACATATCGAACAAGCCGGTGTGCATTCTGGTGACTCGGCTTGTGCGATCCCGCCTTACAGTTTGAGCTCGGCGATCATGGATCAGCTGCGCGTGCAAGTCGCACAAATGGCGCATGAACTTGGCGTTGTTGGTTTGATGAATACCCAATTTGCTATCCAGGGTGAACGCATCTTTATTCTGGAAGTTAATCCACGTGCGTCCCGGACTGTGCCGTATGTGTCGAAAGCGATCGGCGTGCCATTGGCGAAAGTTGCTGCCCGCTGTATGGCTGGCCGCAGTCTGGCCGAGCAAGGCGTGACCAAAGAAATCATTCCAAGTTATTACTCGGTTAAAGAAGCGGTATTCCCGTTTATTAAATTCCAGGGTGTTGATCCCATCCTTGGCCCGGAAATGAAATCGACTGGTGAAGTTATGGGTGTTGGTCGCAGTTTTGGTGAAGCCTTTGCTAAATCTCAGTTGGCGGCTTCAGTTAGTTTGCCAACGGGTGGTAAAGCGTTTATTTCAGTACGCGAAGCTGATAAAAACTCCGTAGTGGCTATTGCTCAGGATTTGTTGGCGTTGGGCTTTTCGTTATTGGCTACTCGAGGTACCCAGCAAACCTTGACAGAGGCTGGCGTGCCCTGCGAACGTGTCAAGAAAGTGGCGGAAGGTCAGCCACACATTGTTGATATGATTAAAAACGATGAAATTGCCCTGATCGTCAATACCACCGAAGGCCGACAGGCGGTGGCCGACTCGCGGGAAATCCGCCGAGCAGCATTGCAGCATCAGGTTAATTACACCACAACACTGGCCGCAGCGCGGGCAACCATCCTGGCGCTGAATTGTGAAGACAGTGTGTCGGTGAATCGTTTGCAGACTTTACATGGAGAATTAGCGTAATGGCTGTGCCAATTACCTTACGTGGTGCGCAGGCACTGAGAACTGAATTGCATGAATTGAAAACAGTCAAGCGTCCGGCAGTGGTCGAAGCGATTTCGGAAGCGCGCGCGCATGGCGACTTGAAAGAAAATGCCGAGTATCATGCTGCTCGAGAACAGCAAAGTTTTATTGAAGGCCGTATTCAGGAACTGGAATCGACGCTGGGTAATTCCCAAGTGATTGACCCGGCCAGTTTGCCACAGGATGGCCGGGTGGTATTTGGTGTCACGGTGGATCTATTGAATATTGATACGGATGCGCAGGTCAGTTACCAGATTGTTGGTGATTACGAGTCAGATATTAAACAAAACCGCATCTCAATTTCATCACCGATTGCCCGCGCGTTGATTGGCAAAGAAATTGATGATGTTGCCACCGTACAGGCACCGGGTGGCGCTATCGAGTATGAAATTGTTGCTATTCGTTATCAGAGCTGATCAGTTTGGCTTACGCTGATTTTGCCGGAGAACGTTTACTGCTGACCTTATGGGTGGGCAGTTTGTGGGCTATCGGTTATTTGGCGGTGCCGCTGGCGTTTGCAACACTGGATACCCAAATCGCTGCTGAATATGCAGGCACTTTATTTTATGCTGTCAATATTATTGGTCTGGTCAGCGGTACCATGCTGCTGATCGGTAAATTATTTATGGAACGGTTGCAAATTACCCGTTCCTGGCGTTTTTGGCTGTTGTTGGTCATGCTGGCATTGACTTTGGTATTTACCGTTTACCTACAGCCGGAAATTGTGGCCGTCAAAGCCATTGCTGACTGGCGTGCTGATAACGCTTTAACCGAGCGGTTTAATGATCTTCATCGGCTAAGTGAAAATTTGTATTTAATGCTTAGTGTGCTGGGGCTGATTCTGGTGCTGACGGCTGATAAAAAAGCCGCAGCAAACTGGACCCATGGCGAGAAGTAAATCCAGTCAAAGCTGGCTGAAAGAGCATTTTGACGATCCTTTTGTCAAAAAAGCCCAGCAAAAAGGTTATCGTTCCCGCGCCACGTTTAAGCTTGAAGAGATTGATTTAAAAGATAAATTAATCCGATCGGGTATGACGGTGGTTGATTTGGGTGCCGCACCGGGAGGCTGGTCAGATTATGCGCTGCATAAAATTGGTGATAATGGCGCAGTGATTGCGTTGGATATTTTGCCAATGACGCCGCTGACCGGTGTGCATTTTATTGAAGGTGATTTTCGCGAAGCCAGTGTGCTTGAACAATTAGAGACGATTGTCGCTGGCCGGGAAATTGATCTTGTATTATCGGATATGGCCCCCAATATTACCGGGGTAGATGCCATCGATCAGCCGAGTAGTATGTATCTGGTCGAACTGGCATTGGATTTTGCCAGTCAACACCTGAGTAAACACGGTGATTTTCTGGTCAAAGTATTTCAGGGTGAAGGATTTGAACCTTTTTTAAAGGCAATGCGGGCACAATTTAACAAGGTTGTCACCCGCAAACCACAAGCATCGCGGGCGCGCAGCCGCGAAGTCTATTTGCTCGGCCGGGGCCGAAAATAATGCCGTCAATCAACAAGGCTAGAGGGTAACAACATTGAGTGACATGATGAAAAATATTGTTTTATGGGTTGTCATCGCCATGGTGCTGATGTCGGTGTTCAATAATTTTGGCCCGCAGCAATCCAAGCAAAGCGAAATGGATTACTCGACCTTTATCAGTAGTGTGAAACAAGGCGCTGTAAGCAATGTTGAAATACAGGGCCGTACAATTACCGGTGAGCTCAGTGATGGGAGTAAATTTACTACCTACAGCCCAGAATATGATCCCGGTTTAATCGGTGATTTGCTCGATAACGGTGTTGCGATTCAAGCCGAGCCTGCTGAAAAAACCAGCTTGTTGATGCAGATCTTTATTTCCTGGTTCCCGATGCTGCTGTTAATTGGTGTGTGGATTTTCTTTATGCGCCAGATGCAGGGTGGTGGCGGCAAAAACCCGATGTCATTCGGTAAAAGTAAAGCCCGTATGCTCAGTGATGATCAGGTTAAAATTACTTTTAAAGATGTTGCCGGTGTTGAAGAGGCTAAAGAAGAAGTTCATGAACTGGTAGATTTTCTGCGTGATCCGGGCAAATTCCAGAAGCTGGGTGGTCGTATTCCGCGCGGTATTTTGATGGTCGGCTCACCGGGTACCGGTAAAACCTTACTGGCCAAAGCCATTGCTGGTGAAGCCAAAGTGCCGTTTTTCACGATTTCCGGCTCGGATTTTGTGGAAATGTTCGTCGGTGTCGGTGCCTCACGGGTACGCGATATGTTTGAACAGGCCAAAAAACATGCGCCGTGCATTATCTTTATTGACGAGATTGATGCGGTTGGTCGTCACCGTGGTGCCGGTCTGGGCGGTGGTAACGATGAACGTGAACAAACATTAAACCAGTTATTGGTTGAAATGGATGGTTTTGAAGGTAACGAAGGCGTCATTATTATCGCCGCCACCAACCGTCCTGACGTATTGGATCCAGCCTTGCTGCGCCCCGGCCGTTTTGACCGCCAGGTGGTGGTGCCGCTGCCGGATATTCGTGGTCGTGAGCAAATCTTGAAAGTGCATTTAAGCAAGGTGCCAGCGGATGATGATGTGCTGGCAAGCGTGATTGCGCGGGGTACTCCGGGCTTTTCTGGTGCCGATCTGGCCAACTTGGTTAATGAAGCGGCTTTATTTGCAGCCCGTGCCAACAAACGCTTGGTTGAAATGCAAGATTTAGAGCTCGCCAAAGACAAAATCATGATGGGCGCTGAACGCCGCTCGATGGTGATGAGCGACAAAGAAAAAGAACTGACCGCTTATCATGAAGCGGGTCACGCCATTGTCGGTCGCAGTGTGCCGGGCCATGATCCGGTTTATAAAGTCAGCATTATTCCGCGCGGCCGTGCATTAGGCGTCACCATGTTTCTGCCGACCGAGGACAAATATAGTTATACCCGGCAGCAATTGGAGAGCAATATTTCCAGTTTGTATGGTGGCCGAATCGCTGAAGAAATGATTTTTGGCAGAGAATCTGTCACCACCGGTGCGTCTAATGATATTCAGCGGGCCACGGAGCTGGCGCATAACATGGTGACCAAATGGGGCTTATCAGACAACATGGGACCGATGTCTTATGGTGAAGATGAAGGCGAGGTATTCCTGGGCCGCAGTGTTACCCAGCACAAAGCGGTATCTGATTTGACTGCCAAGCAGATCGATGAAGATGTACGCGCGGTGATTAACCGTAACTATGCCCGGTCGGAACAAATCCTTAAGGACAACATTGATAAGCTGCATTTGATGGCTAAAACGCTAATCAAATATGAGACTATCGACAGCGATCAAATAGATGCCATTATGGAAGGCCGTGAACCAGGCGAACCCAAAGACTGGACTGATCGTTCTGCAACGCCACCGCCAGCTGCTTCAGATGATAGTGATGCTGAGCCAAGTGGTAAACCTGCCGATCAACTGAACTAAAGCCAGCATGACACGCCTAAACTGTGCGAGCAAATCATTGGATTTGTCCGCGCCTTGTGTGATGGGGATTGTTAACGTTACGCCGGATTCATTTTCTGATGGTGGTAAATTTTATACCGCCGATAAAGCCTTACAACAAGCCCGGAAACTGGTCGCCGATGGCGCGGCCATTATTGATATTGGTGGCGAATCAACACGTCCCGGCAGCACCCCCGTTGATATTGACGAAGAAATCCGTCGGGTCGTGCCGGCCATTGAGGCGATTTCTGCCGAACTCAATGTGCCGATTTCAATTGACACACTGAAAGCTGAGGTAATGCGCGCAGCGGTAAAAGCCGGCGCCGGGCTTATCAATGATGTGAATGCCTTGCGTGGTGAGGGGGCGTTACAGGCGGCCGCCGAATTAAATGTGCCGGTGTGTCTGATGCATATGCAGGGTACACCGCAAACCATGCAGAAAGAGCCGTATTACGACAATGTGGTGCAGCAAGTTAAAGACTTTTTACGGGAGCGTATCGCGGTCTGTGAAGCGGCAGGAATATCACGCGCTAACTTGATTTTGGATCCCGGTTTTGGCTTTGGAAAAAAGGCGCGGCATAATCTAAGGCTGATGAAACATTTATCTGATTTTACCGAAATGGATTTACCGGTATTGGTCGGTGTGTCACGCAAATCAATTATCGGTGCGATGCTCAAGATATCGATTGGTGAACGACTGGCAGGCAGTTTGGCATTAGCCTCAATCGCAGTATGGCAGGGCGCGAGGATCATTCGCAGTCATGATGTAAGAGAAACGGTGCAGGCAATTACCTTATGTCAGCAAGTGCAACAGGTTGAAGATTTTGACTGAAACAACAAGACGTTATTTTGGCACTGACGGTATTCGGGGCAAAGTCGGCGAGGGTGTTATTACCCCTGATTTTGTTCTGAAACTAGGCTGGGCCGTGGGTCGGGTGCTTGCCAAGGAGCGCCACAGCAAAGTGCTGATTGGCAAAGATACCCGTATTTCCGGTTATATGTTTGAGTCGGCATTGCAGGCCGGTTTATCAGCAGCGGGTGTGGATATTTATCTGCTGGGGCCTATGCCAACGCCGGCGGTTGCTTATCTGACCCGGACCTTTCATGCGCAGGCAGGTATTGTAATTAGTGCTTCGCATAACGCTTATCATGATAACGGCATTAAATTTTTCTCTGCGCAGGGCACTAAGTTACCCGACAAGATTGAGTTGGAAATTGAAGCTATGATCGATAAACCGCTGACCACGGTGGAATCTAAATATTTGGGTAAAGCGTTTCGGGTCGGTGATGCCGCAGGCCGTTATATTGAATTTTGCAAAAGCACTATTTCCAGTGGCGTCGATTTATCGAATCTAAAAATTGTTGTTGATTGTGCTCACGGTGCGACCTATCACATCGCGCCGAATGTGTTTCGCGAACTTGGTGCCGAAGTCATCGTGATGGGCGCCGATCCGGATGGCCTGAATATCAATTTAAATTGTGGCGCCACCGAGCCGCGTTTATTACAAGCCAGCGTGCTGGAAAATCAAGCCGATTTAGGTATTGCCCTGGATGGGGATGGCGATCGGCTGATTATGGTCGATCATAAAGGTGAACTGGTAGATGGTGATGAGCTGCTGTTTATTATCGCCCGGGGCCGGCAACGCGAGGGGCAATCGTCAGCGCATGTGGTCGGCACGCAAATGTCCAATCTGGGGCTGGAACACGCGCTGGAAAAACATAACATCATGCTGCATCGCGCCAAAGTCGGTGACCGTTATGTGATGGAAAAACTCCAGCAAGTTGACGGCCTGATCGGCGGTGAGGCTTCCGGACATATTATTTGTCTTGATAAAACCACTACGGGAGATGGTATTGTTGCCGCCTTGCAAGTGCTTGCCGAAGTGCAGCAATGTGGCAGCACATTACATGATTTGCGTTCTGCTATTATCAAATATCCGCAGCGCCTGATTAATGTGCGGCTCAGCAAGATGATCAACTTAGCCGACCATCCGGAAATTGCCGAAGCTGTTACCAAGATTGAACAAGAACTGGGCGATAATGGTCGGGTATTATTACGCCCCTCCGGCACTGAGCCGGTGATGCGGGTAATGGTGGAAGGCCACGATGCCACGCAAACCAATAGATTGGCTAAACAGCTGGCCACGGTGATTGAAAACGTTATAAATATCTGATTGTTCATCTGAGACTGGCTGTCCATTGCTTATCCAAATTACAGCCGGTACGCTAACCGTTAATTTTTTTGAGAGTCGATGTCTGTGCGAAAACAGCTAATTGCTGGTAACTGGAAAATGAACGGCAATAGCGCCAGTAATCAGCAACTGCTTGATGCAATTCTGGCTCAGCGCGCTACGTTTGCCGATGTCGATGTGGCTTTATTTCCGCCAGCGTTATATATACAACAAGTGCAAACGGCATTGCAGGATAGCGGTTTGGCGTGGGGTACGCAGAATTTATCGCAATTTGAATCTGGCGCTTATACCGGCGAAATTTCGGCGGCGATGCTCAGAGATTTTGGTTGTCAATATGTGCTGATGGGCCATTCTGAGCGCCGCTGCCTGTATGCTGAGTTGAATCTTGATCAGGTATTTTTAGATCATATCATTGCCGAAAAATATGAAATGGCGATTAAGTTTGGCATTATCCCCATCGTTTGTATTGGCGAGAGCCCAGAAGAACATGCCTTGGGCCAAACTGAAGAAATGGTCATACGCTTGCTCGATATCATTATCGCCCGCCAAGGTGTCGAGAGTTTATCAAAAGCGGTACTGGCCTATGAACCGGTCTGGGCAATCGGCACCGGTAAAACGGCCAGTCCGGAATGGGCCCAAGATGTGCATTCATTAATGCGGCAACGGGTCGCCAAACACAACCCAAAAATTGCTGAAAATGTGCAAATACTTTACGGCGGCAGCGTAAAAGGTAATAATGCCGGCCCATTGTTTATCAAGCCCGATGTCGATGGTGGCCTTATCGGTGGCAGTTCGCGCGATGCGGCAGATTTCGTTAAAATATGCCAAGCTGCAATTCAAAATTAGGAAAGTAAATGGACGCTATTGTACTGGTGATTCACATTGTTGTATCACTGTTTCTGATTGGTTTAATACTGATTCAGCATGGTAAAGGTGCTGATGCTGGTGCTGCTTTTGGCGGCGGCGGTGGTGGCGGTGCTTCCGGCAGTCTGTTTGGCAGTCAAGGTTCAGCGTCATTTTTGAGTCGCGGTAGCGCGCTTCTGGCGACCATCTTTTTTATTACCAGCCTGAGCTTAGCTTACCTTGCCGGTAATGCTGACCGCGGTAGCAGTGTTACTGATTCAGTTATTACTGAGCAGCCTGCGACAAGTGAAAAAACTCCAGCAGACCTGCCTGATATTCCGTAAAATACTGCCTCTTGCCGACGTGGTGAAATTGGTAGACACGCTATCTTGAGGGGGTAGTTCCTTAGGGTGTGCCGGTTCGAGTCCGGCCGTCGGCACCAAACATACTAAACCCGTAAAACTAAGTTTTACGGGTTTTTTTATGTCGGTATTTTTTGTTGGCGCTGTTGCCACATACCGGCAATAAACAGCAGCATGCCAATCCAAATCAGCACAAAAGTAATCAGTCGCTCTGGCGGATACGCTTCATGCAGCACAAACACACCAATCAGAAATTGCAGCGTTGGATTTAAATACATAAAAAAGCCGACCACCGATAAATCAGCCAACTTTGCAGCCATAGCAAACAACACCAGTGGCAAAGCGGTGATTAAACCGGCACTGACCAGCATCCAGGTAGTGAACTGATCGCCGCCAAAAGCCAGTGCGCCGGGAATAAACCGGGCCTGCCAGCCGAGCCAAATCAGCGTAAATGGTAATAACCATAAACATTCCGCTGTCAGGCCATTTAAACCATCCACTGGATGTATTTTGCGGATCAGACCATATAAGGCAAAAGCGATGGATAATGACAAGCCGACCCAAGGCAAAGCGCCCAGACTGATAAGCTCCCAAATAATTGCCAACACGGCGAATACGGCAGCAGCAGCTTGTAATGTATGGAGGCGCTCTTTAAGAATGAGCCGGGCCAGTAATAAGCTCATCACCGGGGTAATAAAATAACCGAGACTGGCTTCCAATACACGTTGCTCAGATACAGCCCAAATATAAATTAACCAGTTAATCGCTATCAGCAATGATGAAACCGCCAGCCAGGCCATTTGTTTTTTGTTGATTACCAGTCGCATCAAACTACGCCAGCGGCCCAGTAAAATGCCAATCAGCAGCGTTGCCAGTAATGACCAGATAATCCGATGCGCCAGCACTTCTGTGGCACTGACATGACTCAGATAATGGAAAAACAGGGGGAAACCACCCCAGATGGCATAAGCAGTAATTGCCAGCAATAGTCCGTGCATGTTTTGCTTTCATCCCCGATATCAACGATAAACAAGCCTTAAGCAGTGTAATGGATTTGCTAGGACAGTAGATGCACTGATTTGATATAGTTAAACAGATTAATTGCCAACAGGATGGCTGCCAATGGGGCAACGATTTCACAGTTTACGCGTACGGCTGCAAAACTATCGGCGAGCCGGCTACTTTGACCCATTACGGGTAGCGGTGTTGTATGCGGTTTTTGCCGGTTTATGGATTGTGTTTTCAGACCAGCTGATTGCGTTACTAACGCAGGACAAAAATACCTTATCTCAACTGCAAACCTTCAAAGGCCTGATTTTTGTCGTGGTGACGACCATTCTGGTTTGGTTATTGGTACACCGTTCACTGCGTTCACAAATCCGTTTGATAGAAGCATTGCGTTTAAGTCAGCAACGTCAGCAGCTGTTGTTAAACACAGTCCCTTCCGGTATTCAGGAATCCGATCTTCAGGGCAGGATTACCTACAGCAATAAGGCACATCATCAAATCATGGCGGCAGATGCAGGCACATTAAACGGTCGTTATGTTTGGGAGTTTCAGGCCGATCCGAAAGATCGACAGTTTGTGAAAAAACATTATGCTGAGCTTGTGGCAAAACAACCTGTGCCGGAAGTTTATATTACTGCCAATATCGCGTTTGATGGCCAGCAAAAAGTACTGGAAATTGTCTGGGATTACTTACGTGACGCTGATGGCCAATTGCAGGGTCTTATAGCGGTTATTTCTGATATTACGCTGCGCAAAAGTCAGGAAAAACGCATCCTGCATTTGGCATATTACGACACGCTGACCAATTTACCGAACCGTTTTCTGTCAATGGACAGGTTGCATCAAATGCTGATTAAAGCGCAACGTCATCAGCACCAGGCGGCAGTGTTATTTATTGATCTGGATGATTTCAAAAAAATTAATGACTCACTGGGGCATGAAACGGGTGATCGCTTATTAATTAAGGTGGCAGAGCGACTTCGGCAAAACCTGCGACAGGGAGATACTATCGGCCGCTTAGGTGGTGATGAATATATTATTTTACTGGGAGAAATAAAAGACGCTGACATACTGCTGTCGATAGCCGGCATGATATTGAGTAAGTTTCAGCAGCCATTTGAATTTGATGACCGTGCATTAGTGTTAACGGCCAGTGTCGGTATGGCTTTGTATCCGCAGGATGGTGAAGACGCCTCAACCTTGTTAAGGCATGCCGACTTGGCAATGTTTTATGCCAAAGAACAGGGGCGTAATAATTACGCATTTTATGCACCGGAAATGAATAAGACTGTTTCCCGGCGACTGAGTCTAGAACAAAAAATGCACGGCGCTTTGGAACGTGGCGAATTTTATTTGCAATATCAGCCTTTATATTTGCTGAAAGATAATCAATGGACGGGTGTTGAAGCTTTGCTACGCTGGCATAATCCCGAACTGGGTCAGGTTTCACCGGAAGAATTTATTCCAATCGCGGAACGAACCGGACTGATTGTTAAAATCGGCAAGTTTGTTATCGAAACAGCCATACAGATAGCCAATCAATGGCAGCAACTGCAGCCCTCGATGCAAATAGCAATTAATTTATCGCCAGCGCAATTCAGAGATGTCGATCTCTGTGATTTTATCAGCGATACGCTGCTTAAATATCCCTTGCAAAAAGATACGCTGGAGCTGGAAATCACCGAAGGTGTGCTGTTAAGTGGCTATGTCCATACGCAAAGTATTCTGAAAACTCTGACCGACATGCAAATAAAATTGTCAATGGATGATTTTGGCACTGGCTATTCCTCTTTAAGCTACTTGCGGCAATACCCTTTTAAAGTGCTGAAAATTGATCGCAGCTTTATCACAGATATCGTTGATGAAGATGCCGACCGGAAGCTGGTTATTGCGACGATAGCGATGTCTCATGGTTTGGGTATTAAAGTTGTTGCTGAGGGCGTGGAAACAGATGCCCAGCGCTTAATGTTGCAAGATTTAGGCTGTGATTATGCACAGGGCTATTTTTTCAGCAAGCCATTACCGGCTGAGGATATCACTGCTAGGATTTTTTTATCGTAAAGCCGTTTAAATACCACTTGTGGCACAAAGCAAATAACGACTTCTCATCATTGCCGTTAATGTGTAGTATCAGGGGCTGAACTGTCGACCATGGCAGTGGTCAGATTTAACGAGTTCCGAGTCATGCTCAATGGCATCGGGCACCCTTGGCAAGTAGTAGGAAGCGCAATGCTGGAGAGTTATCTCCCCATTTTGTTGTTCATTATAATGGGCGTCGCTTTTGGCGTACTACCGCTATTGGCTGGTTTTATTCTGGCGCCACGCCGTCCGGATCCGGAAAAAAATTCCCCCTACGAATGTGGTTTCCCACCATTCGAAGATACTCACAGCAAATTTGATGTTCGCTATTACCTGGTGGCTATCCTGTTTATCATTTTTGATTTAGAAATTGCATTTTTATTCCCGTGGGCAATTGTACTGGATGATATCGGCGTGTTTGGTCTGTTAGCGATGTTCCTGTTTCTCGGTATTTTGGTGGTCGGCTTTATTTACGAATGGAAAAAAGGTGCGCTGGAATGGGAGTAGAGGGCATTCTCAAAGAAGGCGTGGTCACCACCAGTGCTGATAAACTCATCAATTGGGCCCGGACCGGATCCTTATGGCCAATGACATTTGGTTTGGCCTGTTGTGCTGTGGAGATGATGCATGCTGGTGCAGCCCGTTATGACTTAGATCGGTTTGGTATTGTCTTCCGGCCCAGCCCACGGCAATCGGATGTGATGATTGTGGCCGGTACGCTGGTTAATAAAATGGCGCCGGCACTGCGTAAAGTCTATGACCAGATGTCTGAGCCACGCTGGGTTATTTCCATGGGCTCCTGTGCCAATGGCGGTGGTTATTATCATTATTCCTATTCGGTGGTACGCGGCTGCGATCGTATTGTACCGGTTGATATTTATGTACCGGGTTGTCCGCCCACGGCTGAAGCATTGTTGTACGGCATCATTCAGCTACAAAAGAAAATACAGCGCACCGATACCATCGCCCGACAGCAAGGGGCGTAATCATGTCAAAAGCGCTTAAAGAACAGCTGCAACAGCACTTTCAAAACGCGATTATTGATTGTGATTATGCGCGGGGCGAAATTACCCTGTATGTCGATACTGAGCATTTGCTGAGCGTTGCTCAGGCGCTGCGTGATGATTTCAGTTTCAGCCAGTTAGTCGATCTTTGCGGTGTGGATTATTCCGCTTATGGCAACAGTGGCTGGGAAACGAAACAAGCGTCCGAGCAAGGTTTCAGCCGTGCCCGTGAGTCTCAGGATCACAGTCAGAGCGAAGTCGATGGTTATCGATTTGCCGTGGTTTATCATTTATTGTCGATACAACATAATCAGCGGCTGCGTTTAAAAGTCCATTTAACGGCAGAAGATACGCTGATAGATTCAGTTACCGGGATTTGGGCCTGCGCCGATTGGTATGAGCGGGAGGCATTTGATTTATTCGGTATTTTATTCCGCGGCCATAATGATTTAAGACGCATTCTGACTGATTATGGTTTTGTCGGGCATCCGTTTCGTAAAGATTTCCCGCTGATTGGCAATGTCGAAATGCGCTATGACGAAACCCAGAAACGGGTCATTTATGAACCGGTCAGTATTGAGCCACGCACGCTGGTGCCACGCGTTATTCGAGATGATAACCGCTATCGGATGGACGAAAAATAGATCTATGGAAATCCAAAATAGACATTTTTTGTTTCAGGCAAGGCCTGCGAGAAGCCGTCGCGGAGTGTGCTTAATGGCACATGAGCAACGGCAGTCCCAGTACAATGTCGCTCGGGGCAAAAAAGGGCATTTTTAAGATGGCGGAGATTAAAAATTACACGCTTAACTTTGGTCCACAGCATCCGGCAGCACATGGTGTATTACGTCTGATCCTGGAAATGGATGGCGAAGTCATCGAACGCGCTGATCCGCATATCGGTTTGTTGCATCGTGGTACCGAAAAACTAGCCGAATCCAAACCCTATAACCAGAGCATTGGTTATATGGACCGGCTTGATTACGTA
>JAVVFF010000173.1:0-3108 GCA_032250995.1 Methylophaga sp.
GCTATCAGTCATAACTGGGATGAGTTACGTCGCTTTATGTGGGATTACGTCGGCATCGTGCGCAGTAATGAACGTCTTAAAAAAGCACAGTTGCGGCTGCAATTATTGAAGCAGGAAGTCGCCGAGTATTACAGCCAGCATCACATCAGCAAAGACCTGCTGGAACTACGCAACCTGGCCGATATTGCCGAGCTGATTATTCGCTCAGCACTGGATCGCAAAGAAAGTCGGGGCCTGCATTTTAATCTCGATTATCCACAAGCCGATAATAGCGTAATCGCTCAAAACACAGTTATTGCTGGTATTCGCAATTAAGCGGTTTGACGCAGCAAAATGCGACATTTTCTGAGCGAATCGTGATCCGCACTGTCGGTTAAAAGCAGACGCGAACGGCGCTTGCCCGCTTGCCGGAAATTAATGATCAATAACGGCCTGCTGATAAAACATTGTTGTAATACGATCGGCGACAACTGCTGATTGCCAGCCGATAACCGCCAGCCGTCAAGCGGAGAATATTGCAACAGTTCGCTCTGCTTTCTCTGTTGCAGAGTATCCGATCCATAATAACTGGCAGAAAATAGCCATAAAACGATCAATAACAGTTGCACCTGCACTGGCAAATTCGCCAGCCAGACAGCCAAGAATGCCAGCATATGTATCAACATCAGCAGATAGCCCAATTGTCTGGAGGCTTTTATTTGAATGTTAAAAACATTTTCGGACATGGTGTTTTGGGTTTATCAATGGTGAACCGTTACAATAACAGTTCTTTAATTGACTAGGTTTGACTGATGACTGATGGCTTAAACGTTTTGCGCGAGCAGCAACAACAATTGGATACTTCTATCGACTGTGAACAGTCAGGTTTTGCCGTTTTGCTGGACTGGCAGGCTGTGCAAGTCGCAGGCGATGAGGCTGAAAGTTTTTTACAAAACTTGTTAACCAATGATGTAAAAGCCGCCCAGCCAGGCCAGGCGCAGTTAAACGGTTTTTGTCAGGCCAAAGGGCGGCTGTTGGCAATCTTTTGGTTAATGCGCCGGGCCAATGATTTTGTGTTGCTGTTGCCCGCCGATCAATCAGCGTTTCTGGCGCAGCGATTAAATATGTTCAAATTACGCAGCAAAGTCACTGTCACCGAAATGACTGACGCCGTTTTACTGGCACTTCCCGATACTAAGCATTGCCCGAATTTTGCCGGCCATATCAGTGACAATTTAGCGCTGGCATCTATACCGTCTACAGAACTTGATTTAACACTTGCTCAACTTCAGCAGGCCGGCTTAAGCCAGCAAGCCAGTCAATGCTGGCAGCAGGCTTTATTGCGCGCTGGTTATCCGATGATTTTTGCCGAATCACGCGAGCGTTTTACTGCCCAACAAGTCAATCTGGATCTGGCCGGCGGCGTCAACTTTCGTAAAGGCTGTTATCCAGGCCAGGAAGTGGTCGCCCGCCTGCATTATCTGGGTGAAGCCAAACGTCGTTTATTTCTGGCCGACGTGGCAACCACTGATTTACCACCGCCCGGCACCGACATTGCCAATGCTGAGGGTGACGTTGCCGGCCAACTGGTCCAGTCTTGTTCGCTTGATACCGGGCATAGTCTGCTGCAACTTACCTTAAAACTGACCATGGCTGAGCAAACACTATTTCTGCCTGATGATATTGCCATTAGCGGCGTTCGCCGGTTGGGTGATAACTAACTAATATCCAGTTTTTTAAGTTTGTAACGTAATGCCCGAAAACTAATACCCAGCTTTTTCGCAGCTGCGGTCCGGTTCCAGCGCGTAGCTTCCAGCGCCTGTTGAATAATTGCCCGTTCCTGCGACTCCAGATGGGACTCCAAATCATCGGCGCTGGCTACCTCAGGCGATTCAACTTCAGCATTCAACCGAGTTACAACATTGTCCGGCAGCATCAAGTCTTCGGCTTCAATAACATCACCCTCAGCCCAGGTTAACGCCCGTTCTAGAGTGTTTTCCAGTTCGCGGACATTACCAGGAAACGGATACTGCGTTAACGTGGTTAACGCTTCGCTGGAAAGCTTGGGTTTTTTCTGCTGATTTTTAGCCGCCACCCGCTGCAAAATATGTTCGGCAAGCAACGGAATATCAGCTTGCCGGTGACGTAATGCCGGTACTTTTAATTCGATAACATTCAAGCGGTAAAATAAATCTTCGCGAAAGCTGCCATTTTTAACGCAGGTCGCCAGATCTTTATGGGTTGCCGATAAAATCCGCACATCAACATTGATTTCTTCATGGCTGCCCACTGGCCGGATAGTTTTTTCCTGAATCGCCCGCAACAGTTTTACCTGCATCATCAGCGGTAAATCAGCCACTTCATCGAGAAACAAGGTGCCACCATGCGCCGCCTGAAACAGGCCCTGTTTATCACTGACCGCACCGGTAAACGAACCTTTTTTATGGCCAAAAAACTCGCTCTCCACCAATTCCGCTGGAATAGCGCCACAGTTTACCGGCACAAAAGCCTTATCACCGCGGGCACCCAACTCGTGGATTAATCGGGCCACCAGTTCTTTACCGGTTCCGGATTCACCGCTGACATACACCGGTGCCTGACTACGGGCCAATTTAGTGACCTTGCCGCGTAATTCACGCATCACCCGAGTATCACCAAGCAGGCGGTCGCGGGAACGGCGCTCTTGGTGTGCTGGCCGGGCTGGCGATAACTTTAGCGCCACCGCCACCAATTCACGTAACACCCGTAACTTGACCGGTTTGGATACAAAATCAAAAGCACCGGCCTTTAATGCCTGCACCGCCAAGTCCATATTGCCATGGGCAGTGATGACAGCCACCGGTAGCTCCGGTTTATTTTGCTGCAACCAGGTCACCAATTCGATGCCATTGCCATCAGGTAAGCGCATATCAGTAAAGCACAAATCAAACGGCTGTTGCTGCAAAGCTTGTTTGGCCTGGGCAATATTTTCGGCGGCCACACAATCAATCTCCATGGCTGCCAGCGTCATTGACAGCAATTCCAGAATATCGGCTTCATCGTCAACAATCAGCGCTTGTGGATTCATTGGATCATGTCTCGTCGTTGCAGCGGATAACTTATCCGAAAGCAGCAGGCTGGCTCGGCCAG
>JAVVFF010000030.1:0-18267 GCA_032250995.1 Methylophaga sp.
GACGACTTGCCGCAGTGGGATCATCATTGCGCGTCGATAATGCACGGGCAGCAGCAAAGCCTCCCAAACCTGTGCGGGAAGTCGCCATTTCAGCACCACCAGCGATCATAACATCGGCTTCGCCGTATTGAATCATTCGGCCGGCTGTTGAAATACAATGCGTACCCGTAGAGCATGCGGTAACGATAGCGGTATTTGGACCTTTCATGCCATACATAATGGACAGATTACCCGATATCATATTGATGATATTACTAGGCACAAAAAAAGGTGAAATTTTTCGGGGACCGCCACTTAAATAATTGTCATACCCGGCTTCAATCCCGGGCAGTCCACCGATACCTGAACCGATGGAAACGCCGATGCGTTCAGCGTTTTGATCGGTCACTTCAAGGCCGGCATCTTTAATCGCTTCAACCCCAGCAGCGATGCCGTAATGGATAAAAGTATCCATTTTTTTTGCTTCTTTACGGGAAATAACGGTTTCGACATCAAAGTCTTTGACGCTGGCACCAAAACGCACCGAGAAGTCAGTAACATCAAAGCTGGTAATCGGATTGACACCGCTTTTACCGGCGACAATATTATTCCAGCTTTCGGCAACCGACAAGCCGACGGGTGTAACTGCGCCAAGGCCGGTCACCACTACACGTCTTTTAGACATTTGCTATCCTCATGCAAATCCTGTTTCAGATGTAACATAGCCGCCTAGCATGCCGGGCACGCTAGGCGGCTATTATGAAGCGTTGAAACCGACTAAGACTGAACAGAGTTAATGTAGGCAACAGCTTCTTTAACTGTGGTGATTTTCTCAGCTTCTTCGTCTGGGATTTCACATTCGAAAGCTTCTTCCAGAGCCATAACCAGCTCAACGGTGTCCAGTGAGTCTGCGCCCAGGTCATCGATAAAAGAGGCATCAGCAGTGACTTCATCTGCATTAACGCCGAGTTGTTCGACAACGATTTCTTTAACGCGAGCTTCGATATCACTCATAACTAAAATTTCCTTTGGTGGTTAAGTACAAACAACGTGCAGGCATTTTATAGTGCACGCACAGCAGAGACAAGCCAAAACGATGTTACCGCTTGATTACTGCAAACAAAAACCGAAACCATTACTGGCTTACGGCGCTTAATTCATATACATGCCGCCATTAACATGCAAAGTTTCGCCAGTGATATAGCCCGCCAGTGGACTGGCCAGAAAGCTGACAGCGGCGGCGATTTCTTCGGCTTCACCAAGGCGTTTCACCGGCACATTTTCCAGCAAAGCAGTTTTGTGCGCTTCGGGTAAATCTTTGGTCATATCGGTATCAATAAAGCCTGGTGCCACACTGTTAACAGTAATACCACGGGTACCCACTTCACGGGCCAATGATTTACTGAAACCAATCACACCGGCTTTGGCAGCAGCATAATTACTCTGGCCGGCATTGCCCATCACACCTACAACAGAGGTGATATTGATGATTCGGCCCCAGCGGGCTTTGGTCATCGCCCGCAGGCAGCGTTTGCTAAGTTTAAAAATTGGCGTCAGATTGGTATTGATGATGTCATCCCACTCTTCGTCTTTCATACGCATCAGCAAATTATCGCGGGTAATACCGGCGTTATTAACCAGAATATCCGGCGCGGCAAATTCGCTTTCAATATTGCTGACAACGACTTCAATGGCATCGGCATCCGTGACATTCAACACCATACCTTTACCGTTAATACCGGCTGTTTGTAAAAAGGCAGAAATAGTCGCCGCACCGTTTTCTGAGGTGGCGGTACCAATAACGGTTGCGCCCTGCTCACCCAGACTTAAAGCAATCGCTTTACCGATGCCGCGGGTTGCACCAGTAACCAGCGCGGTTTTGCCTTGTAAACTCATGCGTGTTCTCCTGCTAACTGCTTGGTTTTTTCTAAACTGGCGACGTCAAATAGCGGCTGTGCATTCAGCGATTTATCAATCCGCTTGGTCAGGCCGGCTAATACTTTACCCGGACCGCATTCAATGAGCGTGTCAACACCTTGTTCAGCTAAATAATTAACGGTATCCACCCAACGCACAGGGCTGAATAACTGCCTGGCTAATAAGTCACGAATTTCATTAGGATCATTACTGCTAGTGACACTGGCGTTATGCACAACTGGTAAAGATGGCGCCTGAATCGAAACCTTAGCCAATTCAACTGCGAGTTGTTCTGCAGCAGGCTGCATTAAAGCGCAATGCGACGGCACGCTGACCGGTAGTAGTAAAGCGCGCTTGGCACTAGCCGCTGTCGCTAAATCAATCGCCCGATTAACGGCAGATGCCGCGCCGGCAATCACCACCTGACCCGGTGAATTAAAATTAACGGCTTCAACGACGCCATGAATACTGGCTTGTTTACAAATATCAATGACCTGCGCATCTTCAAGACCGAGAATGGCCGCCATGGCGCCTTCACCGGCCGGGACAGCCTGCTGCATCAGTTCACCGCGTTTGGCAACCAACTTAATGGCAGCTTTAAAATCAATGGCACCGGCAGCAACCAGCGCGCTATATTCGCCCAAACTGTGGCCAGCCAAAAAGGACGGTTGGAAATTATTCTGACTTTGCCAAACGCGCCATACGGCAATGCCGACAGCGAGCATTGCTGGCTGGGTTTTATCCGTTTGATTTAGATCCGCTTCAGGGCCATTTTGGGCTAGTTGCCACAAGTCATAACCCAGTGCTTCTGAAGCCTCGGCAAACGTTTGTTCGACAATTGGAAACTTGGCTGCTAAATCGGTCAACATACCGATTGATTGCGAACCTTGACCCGGAAATACAAAAGCAGCTTGCATGGTTAAATCCCAAAATCCATTAATACTGAATGAGCGCCGAGCCCCAGGTAAAACCGCCACCAAAGGCTTCGAGCAGCAGTTTTTCACCGCGCTGAATACGGCCATCCCGAACGGCAGTATCCAGTGCCAACGGAATTGAAGCTGCTGAGGTATTACCGTGCTCATCAACGGTGACCACGACTTTAGCCATCGACATATTTAATTTGCGGGCAGTGGCAGCAATAATGCGAATATTGGCCTGATGCGGCACCAGCCAGTCGATATCGTGTTTTTCTAATTTATTGGCTTCAAGCGTTTCATCAACAATTTGGCTAAGGGTTTTGACGGCAATTTTAAACACATCATTGCCCTGCATATCGACAACAGCGGGAATATCACTAACTACAGACCCCGGGCCGGTCGGCACTTGTAACAAGCCGTTAAAACTGCCATCACAATGAATATGTGTCGATAAAATCCCGGGGGTTTCGGAGGCTTGCAAAACAACCGCGCCGGCACCATCACCAAACAGCACACAAGTATTGCGATCTGTCCAATCAACGATGCGCGAAAATATTTCGGCGCCAATCACCAACACGTTTTTGGCGCTGCCGGATTTAATAAATTTATCCGCCACCGTTAACGCATAAACAAAACCAGTACAGACGGCCTGAATATCAAAGGCCGGACAGCCATGAATACCAAGTTTGTCCTGAACCAATGAGGCCGTGCTGGGGAAAATCCGTGTTGGTGTGCTGGTGGCGACGATAATCAGGTCAATATCCTGATTGCTGATACCGGCCGCATCAATGGCATTAACGGCAGCGTTATAAGCTAAATCAGTGGTGGTTTCATCATCAGCGGCGATATGACGTTTGATGATGCCGGTGCGTTCGCGGATCCACTGATCACTGGTATCGACCATTTTTTCCAGATCGGTATTACTCAGCGCTTTTTCCGGCAAATAACTGCCGGTACCGATAATCCGTGAGTGGATCACAGCACTTGCCTTTCTTGCAGGGTTTCTAAATGTTTGCTGATATTATTGGGGATATCTTTGCGGGCTTCGATCACGGCAATATTAATGGCGTTGGCAAAAGCGAAGTTATCAGCACCGCCATGACTTTTAATGACAATGCCTTGCAGACCAATAAAATTGGCACCATTGTAAGCGCGAGGATCCAGTTCTTTACGGAAGTGATTGAGTACCGGATAAGCGACCATGGCCGCAAATTTGGTAAACAGATTACGCTTGAATGAATTACGCAGGTAATGGCGAATCATATGGGCCACTCCTTCACTGGCTTTCAGTAAAACATTGCCAACAAAACCATCACAAACCAGTACATCAACTTCGCCTCTATAAAGGCCATCACCTTCGACAAAACCGACGTAATTTAAATCGGTCTGGCTTAACAGACGGGCAGCTTCTTTAACCCGTTCGCTGCCTTTAATTTCTTCAGCGCCGATATTAAGCAAGCCAACCGTTGGTTGTTTTTTGCCATCAACCAACTCCGCCAAAACTGAGCCCATCAATGCAAACTGCACTAAATGTTCGGCGCTGGAATCAACATTAGCGCCGAGATCCAGCACATAACAATGACCTTTCATGGTCGGCAATGCAGTGATAATCGCTGGTCGTTCGATCCCAGGTAGGGTTTTTAAAACAAAGCGCGCAGTAGCCATCAAAGCACCGGTATTGCCAGCACTGACACAAGCCGCTGCCGTACCTTCTTTAACCAAATTAATAGCAACCCGCATTGATGAGTCTTTTTTACTACGTAAAGCGGCTTGCGGCGATTCATCCATAGCTACCACTTGCGAGGCATGATGAATATGCAAACGAGCTTTATCAGTGAAATTTAGCTGTACCAGTGCAGCTTGCAAAGTGACTTCATCACCTACCAGTATCAACTCTACATCTTGATGCTTTTGCAGGGCTGATATGGCAGCGGGGATCACAACCTGAGGTCCGTGATCCCCGCCCATTGCATCAATAGCAATTTTAAGCGTCAATGAAATACGCCTTATTCACTCTTTTCGGCAACAACCTTACGGCCACGGTAAAAACCGTCTGCAGTCACATGATGACGGCGATGTAATTCACCTGACGTGCTGTCAATTGACAATGTGGTGGCACTCAACGCATCGTGTGAACGACGCATACCGCGACGTGATTGACTCTTTTTACTTTTCTGGACAGCCATGGGTGTAACTCCTAAACCTAATCTAAATAAAACTTACTTTTTTGTTTTCAATGCAGCCAAAACTGCAAAGGGTGAAGCCGGTTTCTCGGCTTCGCTTTCTGGTTCACCAGCTTGCCAAACATCCTCGGGCAAACAGACATAATCATGTTTCGGCACAATCGGTAGTGCCAGCATCAATTCATCCTCGACCATAAGTGCCGGATCAACTTGCTTAGCATCATCAATGATCCACGGTTCGTATTGATCTGCCAAACCTTCTACTTTGCGTTCATGGCGAATAATGCCCAGTAACGCAGCAACATCCAGTTTCAGGGTCATGGGTGACATACAACGTTCACAAATCAACTGTATGCTCACCTTAAACTGGCCCTGCATAAATGGTAGACCGGTTTCATCAATATCATAGTGCATGTCCACATCAACCATACCGTCATCATTAACCAATAAAGCCGCTAAACGGCGCATTGATGATAACGGGATCTGCCCAGTTAAACTTATGCCGCTATTAGCAAAACGAAACGGATCAATCTCTCTGGGCAATTGCTGGTGCATAATCGACGGAATTATATAAGAATTCACTATAAACAGCAAAGTAAAAGCCGCTTAAGATCGCTGCACTACTTTGCTGGCCACAAGTTTTAGTTGTTAACGGTCAAGTATCATTGTGTAATTCAATGACGGCATTACCTTCATTGTTATTGTGTTTGGAAAGATCATTACGTAAAGCATCAATGTAATACAGATAATCTGCATCAATATCGCCGGTAATATACTCACCATCAAAACAAGACGTATCAAAGTGCTCAACATCGCTTTTCTTGTTAATAGCCGATACTAAATCCGCCAGGTCTTGATAGATCAGTCTGTCAACACCCAACTCGCTGGCGATTGCTTCGATATCACGGTTATGAGCAACAAACTCGTTAGGTGACGGCATATCAATACCGTAAACATTAGGGAATCTGACCGGCGGTGCTGCGGAAGTCAAATATACTTTTTCAGCGCCAGCGTCACGGGCCATTTGCACAATTTGTTGTGACGTGGTGCCGCGGACAATAGAGTCATCGACTAGCAAAACATTCTTGCCACGAAACTCCAGTTCAATCGGATTTAATTTCTGCCGGACTGATTTTTTACGTTGAGTTTGTCCCGGCATGATAAATGTTCGGCCGATATAACGATTTTTGATAAAGCCTTCACGATAGACGACGCCCAGATCATACGATAACTGTAATGCGGCGCTGCGGCTGGTATCAGGAATAGGTATGACAACATCGATATCATGATCCGGCCATTCACGGAGAATTTTTTGCGCTAATTTGGTGCCCATGCGCATCCGGCTCTTATGCACCGAAATACCATCCATCATTGAGTCCGGCCGTGCAAAATAAACATACTCAAAAATACACGGTGACAAGACCGGATTCTCGGCACATTGCTGGCTATGGAACTGGCCTTTGGTATCGATAAAAATACACTCGCCTGGCGCAATATCGCGCATCAACTCATAGTCCAGCGTATCGATGGCAACGCTTTCCGAGGCAAACATATATTCTTTACCTTTTGCGGTATCACGCTCACCGATAACCACCGGCCGAATGCCGTAAGGATCCCGAAATGCCAACATGCCGACGCCGGCAATCATAGCAACGGCTGCATAAGCGCCTTTACAACGTTTATGCACCTGCCGAACGGCATTAAATATATCCTCAGGCTGCGGCTTAAGTTTACCGGCCGTCTGCAGTTCATGAGCCAGGATATTTAATAACACTTCCGAATCAGATTCGGTATTTAAATGCCGGCGATCACTTTTAAATAACTGGTCTTTGAGTAATTTGGTATTGGTCAGGTTGCCGTTATGCGCCAAGGCAATACCATAAGGTGAGTTGACATAAAACGGTTGCGATTCTGCTGACGTAGAGCATCCTGCGGTGGGATAGCGAATATGGCCAATACCCATATTGCCAGTCAGCCGAATCATGTGACGGGTATGAAATACATCTTTAACCAGGCCATTATCTTTACGTAGACAAAAACGGCCATCCGCATCACAGGTCATAATGCCAGCAGCATCCTGTCCACGATGTTGCTGCACCGTCAGACCATCATAGAGCGCCTGATTGACTTCTGAATGAGCCACGATACCAATAATTCCACACATAAATCAGTCCTGCCAGGATGAATTGAAGTTGATATGAGTGGCGATATCTTCCGGCAACAAATTCACCACCCACATTGCCAGTTGTTCAAAATGTTCAATTATTAGGGAATTTTGCCACCAAGCGTCGGCTGGCATGGGAGTCATCCCGGCAACCAGTACCAATAATGTGACGATTGCCGCGCCGCGTAATAAACCAAATACCACGCCAAGTGCCCGATCTGTACCCGTTAGACCGGTTTTCTCGACTAGTTGTGCAATCAAGTGGTTTACCAGCGCGCTTAAAATCAACGTCACCACAAACAATACGAAGAAGGCAGCAAACAAACGGATTGAAGGCGTGTCGACATAAGGCACTAATAAACTCGCCAAATGCGCATGAAACATTAACGCAACCCAAAAGGCCAGAATCCAGCTCAATAATGACAATACTTCACGGATAAAGCCGCGGACAATACTGATGGTCGCGGACAGCAAGATGATACCGATGATAAGAAAATCAACCCAGTTCATATGCACTCCGCGCCACGTTGCGAATCAGACGCTAGATTTTAACAGATAGCACCGGCCTCGCCCAATAACGTTGGCCGATTTTGATCCAGTTAATAAAAATGTCTGAGACTTTATTGTTTGGAGACCTGTGTTTTGATGTTGAGCTGCGCATTAATCCGGGCGGCAATATCATCAGCCTGCGCCCGGTTGGCAATTTTCGGCAGACGTACCCGGTAAATGGGCCCTTTATCGGTTTGGCTGTTCTCAATATAAGGTTTATAACCCAGTTTTTCCGCTTTAGCTTTAAGGGTTTGGGCATTATTCTGGACAGCAAAGCTGCCCAATTGAATCAACCACCGATCGCCGCTGGTATTGGGGGCAGCAGCGTTGGGTTCAGAAACCGCCATTGGATTATCAGCATTACTGACAGCGGCTTCAGAGGTTGTGGTTTCAACTGCTGGTGACGCAGTTGATTTAGCAGCTTTAACTTCGATTTTCGTGACTTCAGTATTGTTGTCAGCAATAACGATATTTTGCGCAGTGGTGGTTTGCGGTAAATCGGCATCCACCATTGCTTCTTTTTCACCCTGAACGGTTTCGGCCCCATCATCAATTGGTTCAATGATTGATGAAAACTCAATCGGCTCAGGCAACTCCAAGGTTTGCTTGGTTTGATGCTGGCCGACTTTACTGAGCACTACATAAACCAATACCGCTACGAGTAATACCAATAATCCGGCACCAACCAAACGCTGTTGTTGAATCGGAGTCATTATTATCTTCCTGCTATGCCATCAATGCCGGTTTTGCGTGTTCACTTCATGAAAACCTGGCTTGTCATTGGCCATAACTGCTGGCGACGGCTCAGGTTCCGGACGCGCCGTAGGCATCGCCTGTAGCGCGACTTCCAGCGCTTCATTGATCCACTGAACCGGAATAATATTTAAGCCGTTTTTAACATTTTCCGGAATTTCCCGCAGATCTTTAACATTATCTTTGGGAATCAATACGGTATCAATGCCACCACGGTGTGCGGCCAACAATTTTTCTTTTAAACCACCAATCGCCAACACTTCTCCACGCAGGGTGATTTCACCGGTCATCGCTACATTTGCTTTCACTGGAATCCCGGTAATCGCCGACAATAACGCGGTGCACATACCCACGCCGGCACTGGGGCCATCTTTAGGCGTAGCGCCTTCCGGTACGTGAATATGCAAATCATGGGTTTGCATAAAGTCATCGGCAACACCCCATTCTGCAGCGCGCGAACGCACCACCGTGGTTGCCGCCTGAATCGACTCTTGCATCACATCGCCAAGTTTACCGGTATAACTGGCTTTACCTTTACCCGGCATGACTGCTGATTCGATCGTCAGTAATTCACCGCCAACTTCCGTCCAGGCTAACCCGGTGACTTGGCCAATACGATCATTTTCATCGGCAATACCGTATTGATAATGATAAACACCGAGATAATCTTCAATATTATTTTTAGTTACAACTACTTTATTATCAGGCTTATCTTGTAGAATTTGTTTAACCAGTTTGCGGCAAATTTTAGAAATTTCCCGTTGCAGATTACGGACACCGGCTTCACGGGTATAACGGCGAATGATTTCCATAATCGCGTCGCTGGTAATTTCAACTTCGTTTAGCTTTAAGCCATTATCTTTAATCGCTTTTGGCAATAAATATTGCAGTGCGATATTAAGTTTTTCATCTTCGGTATAACCGGCCAGCCGGATGATTTCCATCCGATCGCGCAGTGCATCCGGAATATTTAGTGTATTGGCCGTACAAACAAACATAACATCTGATAAGTCATATTCAACTTCCAGATAATGATCGGCAAACGTTGAGTTTTGTTCTGGGTCTAATACTTCTAGCAAGGCTGATGCCGGATCACCTCGGAAATCCTGCGCCATTTTGTCGATTTCATCGAATAAAAACAGTGGGTTTTTCACTTCAGTTTTAGAAATATTCTGGATCACTTTACCAGGCATTGAACCAATATAAGTCCGCCGATGACCGCGAATTTCCGCTTCATCACGTACGCCGCCCAGCGCCATACGGGTAAACTTACGATTGGTCGCGCGGGCAATCGATTGGGCAATTGAGGTTTTACCGACACCCGGTGGACCGACCAGGCATAAGATGGGACCTTTGAGTTTTTTAACCCGTTTTTGTACGGCAAGGTATTCGACAATACGGTCTTTCACTTTTTCCAGACCGTAATGATCTTCATCCAAAACTTGCTGCGCCCGATCCAGATCCAGCATCACCCGTGAACGTTTTTTCCAGGGTACTTCTAACAGTGACTCAATATAGTTACGAACCACGGTCGCTTCAGCTGACATCGACGACATCATCCGCAGTTTTTTCAGTTCGGATTCGGCTTTGTTTCTGGCTTCTGCCGGCATACCTGCTTCAGCAATTTTATCGGCTAAATCATCGACTTCATTGCCTGCTTCATCTAATTCGCCCAGTTCTTTTTGGACCGCTTTTAGCTGTTCATTCAAATAATATTCGCGCTGGCTCTTTTCCATTTGCTTTTTAACACGGCTGCGAATACGTTTTTCGATCTGCTGAATATCGATTTCTGATTCCAGGTACGCCATCAGCTTTTCAATGCGCGCTTTCACATCGGCCATTTCTAACAGCTGTTGTTTGTCTTCTAGCTTCAGGGTCATATGTGCGGCAACGGTATCAGCCATGCGGGCAACATCTTCAATACTCGATAAAGAAGCAATGACTTCCGGCGGTATTTTTTTGTTGAGTTTGACGTATTGTTCAAATTGACTGAGCAAAGTACGCATCAGCACATCGGCTTCACGTTGCTCAGGTTGTTCATCGTGAACCAGTGCGACTTCTGCTTCAAAAAAGTCATTGCTGCTATCAAACAAGGCAACTTGCGCGCGCTGCGTGCCTTCTACCAACACTTTGACAGTGCCGTCAGGCAGTTTCAGCAACTGCAGAATATTTGCCAGCGTACCGGTTTCATAAAGATTATCGGTGCTAGGAGCGTCTTCACCGGAATCCTTTTGCGCCACCAGCAGAATTTGTTGATTCTCGTCAGTGGCCGCTTCCAGTGCTTTGATCGATTTTTCACGACCAACAAACAACGGAATAACCATGTGCGGATACACCACCACATCACGCAAGGGTAAGACGGGTACTTTGCTCAAAGTATCATTAGTAACGGCGGTTTTTGATTCATTTTCCATCAAGCGGACCTCATTAACATGCCAAAAAAGCATGCGTGATTACAGTTGCTGGTTATATGGGGACAGCCATGCAGAAATCAAGCAATCACTAAAACAGATTGCCTGATTTTTGCGGCTTTAAAAGAGCGTGGCGGTTATTTGTCGCCGGAAGCGAGATCCTTGCTATGATCCTGATAAATCAGGATCGGTGCGTTTTCACCGTTAATAACGCTTTCGTCGATAACGACCTTGCTGACATTTTTCTGTGACGGCAGGTCAAACATGGTGTCGAGCAGCACATTTTCGATAATCGAACGTAGTCCACGAGCACCTGTTTTACGATCCATCGCTTTGCGGGCAATAGCACGCAGCGCATCATCACGAAACTCCAGATCACAATCTTCCAGTTCAAACAATTTAAAATATTGCTTGGTCAGCGCATTTTTGGGTTCGGTAAGAATTTGCACCAGCGCCTGTTCGTCCAGTTCATTGAGTGTCGCCACGACCGGCAAACGACCAACAAACTCTGGTATCAGGCCATATTGAATTAAGTCTTCCGGCTCAACTGCCTGTAAGGCTTCACCAAAGCTTTTCTGGCTTTCAACACTTTTCACTTCTGCCGAAAAGCCGATACCGCCTTTATGGGTACGGTTACGAATCACTTTATCAAGACCGGCAAAAGCACCCCCACAGATAAACAGAATTTTGCTGGTATCGACTTGCAAAAATTCCTGTTGCGGGTGTTTACGGCCACCTTGAGGCGGGACTGAAGCAATGGTGCCTTCGATGAGTTTTAATAAGGCTTGTTGCACGCCTTCACCGGAGACATCGCGGGTAATCGACGGGTTATCAGATTTTTTGGAGATCTTGTCGATTTCATCAATGTAAACAATGCCGGTTTCAGCTTTTTCGACATCGTATTCGCATTTTTGTAATAGCTTTTGAATGATGTTTTCAACGTCTTCACCCACATAACCGGCTTCGGTTAATGTCGTCGCATCAGCCATGGTAAACGGCACATTTAGCTGCCGCGCCAGCGTTTCAGCCAGCAGGGTTTTACCACTACCAGTCGGACCAATCAGCAAAATATTACTTTTGGTCAATTCAACATCGTCAGCCTTCTGGCCGTGGCGCAGCCGTTTATAATGGTTATAAACCGCAACTGACAACACCCGTTTGGCTTTTTCCTGACCGATGACATAATTATCCAGCGCTTTGTTAATTTCATGCGGCGATGGTAGTTTGGCTTCAGCCGAATCAACTTTCTGCTCCTGCATTTCTTCGCGGATAATGTCGTTACAAAGTTCGACGCATTCATCACAAACAAATACCGATGGCCCGGCAATCAGTTTTTTAACTTCATGCTGACTTTTGCCGCAAAAAGAACAGTACAGTAATTTATCGTCGTTTTTCTTGTCGTCGCTCATTACACTACATTCCTACTTTTTGGGTTTTAGGCTTGTTCGTCAGGGCGTTTAGTCAGCACTGAATCAATTAGACCATAACTCGCGGCTTGTTCACCATTCATAAAATTATCACGGTCGGTGTCTTTTTCAACTTTCTTAATATCCTGACCAGTATGATGCGACATAATTCGGTTTAATCGTTCACGAATATTAAGAATTTCTTTGGCATGAATATCAAAATCCGATGCCTGCCCCTGAAAGCCGCCCAGTGGCTGATGTACCATCATCCGCGAATTAGGTAAAGCAAAACGTTTGCCATCAGCACCGGCGGTCAACAATAATGCACCCATACTGGCTGCCTGACCGATACATAAGGTGCTGACATCAGGTTTAATAAACTGCATGGTGTCATAAATCGCCAGCCCCGCTGTCACTGCACCACCCGGTGAGTTGATATATAAATGGATGTCTTTATCGGGATTTTCGGATTCCAGAAACAGCAATTGTGCTACCACCAGATTGGCCATATGGTCTTCGACCTGGCCGACCAGAAAAATCACTCGTTCTTTCAATAACCGCGAATAAATATCGTAAGAACGCTCGCCACGTGAAGTTTGTTCAACGACAATCGGCACCAGCGCGTTGCTGACGGGATGGTTGTCACCAGTAAAGATATTGCTCATTAAGATTCCTGTCATTAAGCCCAAAAAATAAGCCCGTGCCCAATCACGTTGAGCACGGGCTTCTTCATGTCATTGCGCGGCAATATTACTTGGCCGCTTCCATTACTTGTTTGAATGAAGAGGTACTCTCAACTACCTTAACATGGTCATAAATCCATTCAACTACTGCGTCTTCAACGACCATCATTTGGATTTCTGAGAGTTTGTCCTGATTGGTCATGTAGTAGTTCACTACATCTTCCGGATCTTCATAGCTGGCTGCAATCGCATCAATCGCTTCTTTGACTTTCGCTTCGTCTGGTTTGATGCCATTGTCAGAAATAATTTTGCCAATTAGCAGACTCAGTTTAACGCGTTTTACGGCGCTATCTTTGAAAGCATCTAATTCAAATGGCAAGCCTTCAAGATTAACGCCTTGCTGACGCAAATTGTTTTTGGCTTGTTCCATTAAGTAGCGCGCTTCACGCTCAACAGGCGCTTCTGGCAAAACGATGTCGTTATTTGCTGCCACGGCATCCATTGCTGCCCGTTTGTTTTTTGCTTTCAGTGCTGAGTTAAGCTCACGTTTCATATTGGCACGAACTTCTTTTTTCAGTGCTGCAACGCCGCCATCAACACCACATAATTCAGCAAACTCTTTATCGAGTTTTGGTAGTTTTTTCTTGGCGACCTGTTTAACCGTGATCGCAAACTCGGCCGTTTTGCCACGCAAATGTTCGGCGCGGTAATCCTCAGGGAAGGTCATGGTGATGGTCGTTTCCTGATCGGCTTTAACCCCCACCAGTTGTTGTTCGAATTCTGGCAACATACTGCCATTACCGATAATCACCAGAACATCTTTACCTTTGCCGCCCTGGAATTCTTCGCCATCAATGCGACCGACGAAATCGATGGTCACACCATCTTCTTCTTTAGCTGCGCGTTTTAATGGTTCCCAGGTTGCCCGTTGGTCACGCAAGGTATCAAGCATGGTATCGACATCTTCATCACCGACTTCGGCGACGGTTTTTTCTAGTTCGAGTTTGTCGAGCTTAATGCTGTCAAGTTCCGGAAATATCTCATAGTTCAGCGTATAAACCAGTGCCGAGCCCTCTTCTTTCATGCTATCGATATTGGGGGTGCTGGCAGGATTGACTTTTTCCTGCGAGAACGCTTCACGCATGCTGTCCTGAACCAATTGGTCAATTACCTCACGACGTGCCGCCGGACCGTGGGTTTTGGCAACCATAGTCAACGGCACTTTGCCGGGACGAAAGCCTGCCATTTTGACGCTGGGACGAATCGACGCTAAGCGTTTCTGTACGGCTTGCTCAATATTGGCATCTTCAACGGTGACCGTCATTTTGCGGCTTAATTCGCTGACATTTTCTACAGTAACTTGCATTCTTTACCTCAAGCATGGGGGATGAGAACATTGTTGGTTTCACCAGCAATTTCGGATGGTACGAGAGGAGAGACTCGAACTCTCACAGGTTGCCCTACTGGAACCTAAATCCAGCGCGTCTACCAGTTCCGCCACTCTCGCAATGTGTTCTCAGATATACCTTAATATCTAAATAAGTCGGCTATTATAGCCAGTTAAACTAGGCAAAACTAGCCTTGCAGTTTTAAAAACGTTAAACCCATATTGGCCTGCTGACAAAACTGTTGAAATGCCAGCAGATCGACTGGTTCAATTGTGCGTTGTGTAGCATTTCGATCCGCCAGAAATAAACCGATGACTTTACCGGCCACAATCGCCGGCATCAGTATATATGGCGGTTTACCCAGCAAATCGAGCGTGGTTTTGGCCACCGTGCCATTTAGCTGCCGAGGATCTGCAGGCAGTAATTGGGCTCGGGTGTCTTTGAGTGCTTGGGCAAAAATATTGGTGGGATGGGTAATGTCGATGATGAGTTCATCATTCAGCTTGTCATGATCTGCGCCCAGTGCATATTTACATTGCAGCTTTTTCCGATCTGTAGACAATACAGTAAAAAGAGCCCTGTCCATCGCGATACCCCGATAAATGCCTTCCAGCACCATTTCCAGAATCACGTTCAGCCCCGGCTTTTCCTGTAAAGCTGCAGAAATATCTTGCAGCATTTGCAATTGCAACAGCGCATCCGGCTCCGACGGTCCGACCACATCATCCTGGGCGCTTTCTATATCACCGCCAATCTCAATGGACGCGTCTTCGGCCGGTAATTGTTCGTCAGTATTGGGCGGTTTAGCAATATAAAGTTCCGCATCATGAATGCCACATAAACGGGTAATTTGCCGGGCTTGCTGAGCATTTCGGTAAACCAGTTCAGTCAAAGCCGATTGCTCAATATCCAGTTGTTTAGCAGTGTCGACAAGCCATTGCTGCGTTTGCGCGTTTTCCCAGCCATGTTGCGAAATCATGGCCAATTGATTGGCACTGCGGATAATTTTCGCAGATGGTTCATGATTGCGAGGATTCAGACTTTTTTCGAGCATATCCCCCAGCAGCCAGGCTTCACTGAGTCCGCGCGTTAGACTTTGTAAGGTAAAGCCCAAGACTTTCATTTCGGCGTCTTCTTCTCGCATTGATTTATGGTTAACCAAATCAAGGATTTGTTCGGCTTGCTCATCGGCGAACGCCCAAAACGCCATATTGCCGAGCCGGGATAACAATGCGGCGATAAAAATATCTTCGGCCAACGGCAATTTCATTTTTTTGGCTAATTCTTGTGCCTGAATGGCAGCGTGAAAAGATTGCGCCATTTCTTCGATAAGCTTCTGCCGCTGTTTACCATCGGCCAGACTGTCAATTAAAACCAGCGTTAATGCCATTGCTTTAACTTGTTCAAAGCCAAGCACCATAACCGCTCGGGAAACCGTGCTGATAACCTGTCCTTGGCGATTGTAGTGAATGCTATTGGCTATTTTCAACAAGCGACCGGTTAATGCCGCATCACGCAAAATAACCCGCGCCACATCTACTGCCGAGGTATCCTGACTGCTGACAACATTGGTGACTTCAGTAACGGTATTGGAAAACACTGGCATTTTATCTTCACTGAGTTGCCGGATAAAGCGTTGTACGCCCTCTGCTTGCTTGGTCACGCTTAGGCCTCAGGTGTTTTTTTGGGATTATTGGCAATACCATGTGGTACATGCCCGGTGGGCACATGCGCTTTGGCTGATTCACAGTGTTGTTCCTGATCATCAAAAAAGATATCGGCGCCAAATGATTTCAAAAACGGGCCTTTCTCCATGCCACCAAGAAAAATAGCCTCATCAATGCGAATGCCCCATTCTCGCAATGTGCGAATCACCCGCTCATGGGCCGGCGCTGAACGGGCGGTGACCAGCGCGGTTCTAATTGGCGCCGGATTCTCCGGATATTCAGTTTGGATACAGTTTAAAGCCAGCAAAAAATCTTTAAATGGTCCGCCAGACAACGGTTCGCGGGCGGTTTTCTGTTCATTTTGGGTAAACGCTTCCAAACCACGTTCTTTAAAAATCCGCTCGGATTCATCGGAAAACAATACAGCATCACCGTCAAAAGCAATTCGCAGCTCTTCAAATTCAGAATTATTGCCAACATTGGATGGAAAAATCGTCGCCGCGGCAATGCCTGCATTCAGTGCCATACGCACATCTTCCGGACTGGTTGATAAAAACAGGCTGGCGTTGAATGGCGCCACATATCTATAGGGACTACTACCTGAAGTAAATACTGCCCGACTAATTTGTAACGCATGATGCTGAATCGAGTTAAATATCCGCAGGCCGGTATCAGTACTGTTACGAGATAGTAAAATGATTTCGACCCGTGGCGTTTTCGGATTATTGTCGTTGAGTGACAACAGTTTACGCACTAGGTTAAAAGCGCCGCCAGGTTGCAACGGCACATCTTCATGAGCAATTTGATATTGGCAATAAGCCTCGGTGCCCTGTTGTTCGTATATCTGGTGACTTTCATCAAGATCAAATAACGCTCGTGATGAAATCGCCACTACTAACGGTTTAGTCATTTCACTCACTGATAAGCCTCTGCCGCAGCTTTTCCGTTATGTCTGGCGACATTCAACAGCGACTGCCAACTTTTTTGCAATGGGGTATCCGGTAACGCCGCTCGGTTGAATATCTGGCCAAGATCAGCTTCCAGCGAGCTTAAAAGCGAAACATTGTCCGGTTTTCCCTTGGGGAAATTACACTCGCCGGTAAACACTACGTAGGTAAAGATCGGCACTTTTGGTGCCAGCAATGACAAGGATTGTTGCACATGCTGCAAATGCAGCAATGGATTAGCAAACTTATAGCTTCGGCCATTCACCAGTTGCGTCCACTGGTCAATTTTATCACCACCAAATAAATGACCACTTAACGGAAAATGATGCAGGATCAGCAAGCCTTGTTTAAGCAGCGCCAGATGTTCGATTTCTAACAGGCCACCCATACCATCGGGAATTACCAACTGTCTGGCTTCAGACAATTGATGCGGCTTAAGGATTTTTTGAATACGGTAGTCGACACTGCGCCGGCGCCTTTTTAACCTTAGCAAAAACCAACATGTAAGTATGATTAGCAATACACCCAGTGTGATGCTCTCAACAAGCAAATAATCCAGCAAGCAACAATCTCCTTAAATCAACAACAATTATACTTTTTTTTGATGCTAACTGCGGCGCATCGATGATAATGACCTGCGATGTTTTTAATGCCAGCCATTGGCAGGATGAGGATGAATTAATACTTCAGCCGCTGCAAAGTGCGTCTTTAAATCATTTTCAACCTGCCTGCAAATCACACTAGCTTGTTGCAAGCTTAAATCACCATCCAACTCAAGATGCAGTTGAATAAATATCTGCAGACCTGATTGACGGGTTCGCAAATCATGCAAACCGCGCACGTCACTATGTTTTAAAACCAACGCCTGAATCTGCTGCCGTTGCGCGATCGGCAATTCATGATCCATTAGCAAATTAATCGCATCACGTATAATCTGCCAGGCACTGTGTAGGATATAGATGGCTATCGCTACCGCCATCAAAGCATCAACACGATGCCAACCAGATGCCGTCAGAATAATGGCCACGATGACGCTAATATTGATTAAAAAATCTGTTTTATAATGCAGCGCATCGGCGCTGATTGCCGTTGAGCCGGTTTTTTTAATGACATGACGTTGCAGCAATAATAATAAACCGGTCATAACCGTGGCAAACAACATCACACCAATACTGACGTCAACTGCATCTGTTATAGGTTGAGGGTTGAGCAAACGCTGGACCGCCTGATAAAGCAAAAAAATCGCAGATAAAGAAACGAATAAGGCCTGCCACAAACCGGCCAGCGGTTCGGCTTTACCGAG
>JAVVFF010000174.1:0-3032 GCA_032250995.1 Methylophaga sp.
CGGGCCAGGGATAATTCAACACGGTCATAAAGACCGATTTGCGCACCGCAAACATTCAGATGGTAATCATCCAGATTGCCGCGGCTGCAAAAAATATTGCCGGAAATTTCATCGCGGCTGCCATAGCCGGCCAGTTGCGCCCAGGGTACAAACCCACCACCAGCGGCACCTTCAATTTGCGAAATACCGGGGGTTGCCAACAATTTGCCGTCAGCGGCCGATAAACTATTAGTGACTAGCAACGACAGCAGGCAAACGATAAGCCGCATCATTATTCTCCAACCAGGTTTCTAATTGCGCCGGATCCATGGGTTTTGCAAAATGGTAGCCTTGCGCGGCATCACAATCCATATCTTTCAGTAATTGCAGTGAAGCAGCGTTTTCGACGCCTTCAGCAACCACTTTCATGCCCAGACTATGGGCCATATTGATAGTGGCGCGGACAATCTTTTGATTTTTTTCAGAGCTATCCAGCGTCATGATAAAAGCTTTATCCAATTTCAGTTCATCAATGGGTAAGTCTTTTAGTTTGACCAATGTCGACTGACCAATGCCATAGTCATCAAGTGCTATGCGAAAGCCCATTTTCTTCAGTGATTTCAGCGTCAGCAGACCCACCGCTTCGTCATACATGATATCGCGTTCAGTGATTTCGATAATACAAAACCGGGGCGGAATCCCTACATGCATCACAGCTTGCTCCATCATCTGGCAAAACATGGGATGGCAAATATCTTCGGCAGATACATTAATCGCCGCCTGCAAGGGTATACCAGCTTGATGCCAGCGTTTTAACTGGCGCATGGTCTGACTGACTACCCAGCGGGTCAGAGACACAATCAAACCAGCCTGTTCCGCCAGATCAATAAAGATATCCGGCCGGACATTACCACTGCCCGGTCGTTGCCAGCGAATTAATGTTTCTACTGCCGTCACCGTATGGTTTTTCAGATTAACTTTAGGCTGAAAATGTAAATACAGTTCGTCTGATTGTGATTTCAGTGCAGCATTAAGCGCTTCGACCATGGCCAATTGTTCCAGACGAGCCTCATCCTGGCCGGTTTCGTAACAATGCAGGCGTTTACGCTGACTGCGGGCAAAATCTGCAGCAATACGGTTACGCCGTAAAATAGTCCGTGGATTATCACCATGTTCCGGATACAGGGTAATGCCACAATAAAAGCGCAGTTGTATTTCGATATCCTTGTGTGTCAATGGCCGTTCGAGATGTTCAAGAATCTTTTCAGCAAGTTCGTTGGGCCGGGAGCTAGCATCTAATTCCAGCACCGAAATAAACTCAATACCATCCATGCGGGCATGATATTGTCTTAGCGGATAATTGATATTACTAAGCCGCTGGGCAATAATTTTCAGGCAGGCATCAGCAAACTCCGGCCCCAGCTGATCATTTATCTGACGAAAATTATCGATATAAAAAGCAATTTGCAGCGATTTGCCCATTTCTGACAGGGCGCTTTCCAGCGTTTGGCGGAGTTTAGGAGCGTTCAGTAAGCCAGTCAGACCATCATGTTCAGCCTGAAAAGTGATTTGGTTTTCCCTCGTTTGAATATTGTGCCCCATGGTATTTAAAGCATTGGTCAATGCTTTTATTTCTGAACTGCTTTTGCCAATTTGAATATCATGTTGGTAATCACCTGCAGAAAATTGCTGCGCGAGATCCACCAACCGGGAAATTGGCCGGACGATACGTTTGGCAAAATATAAGCCACTGAAAACGGCTAACAACATGATTAAGGCGGCCACGCCGACAATTTTCAATGCCAGGCTGTCATATTCTGCGTAAATAGGCCGCAGATCAGCTGTTAATACCACAGTCACCGGATCATATTGTGGCGTAAGTGGCTGCAGTTCCGTATTGATAAATGCTGGCCGCGACCAAAAAAACCAATTCGCTGAATATGCTGACAGTGATGTCATAAAAGCATCTTGTGAAGCCATCATATTAAGACTGGTTAACAATACCCGGTCGGCTGACAGGAAGCTTAAATCCATGGTGGTCAGCCCAGTCAGTTTTTGCAGAATCGCCTGATCTATTTCAAAACCAATCAACGTGTATGCGATGGCCCTTGGCGCTAACACTGGCTGTAAAATCAGTTGGTAAAGCTTACTGTCAATCACCACCAGTTGTGAGCGATCTGGTGTTGCCCGTAGTGCGGTTTCGATGTGATTCAGGCTTTGTGTTGATGCCTGTAAACTGCGCGTGCTGGCCAGCAGTTCGCCATCCAGATTGATCAATACCATTAAATCTGCATCAATTCGATTGCCATGATTGTCGAGCATACTTTGCAGCGTCGGTTTGTCGGCTGTTGCCACGGCACTTTTAAAACCAAAATCGGCAGTAAGTACTTTTGACGCGGTAATTAATAATGCTTCCCGCGCCTGTGAATACTCCGTCAAAATAGTAATGGCGTTATCAATTTTCTGGCGAATTTGCTGGTTATTAAAGTTGTTGGCTGACCACCAGGAGGTAACCTGAATTGCAATAGTGGTTAGTAGAACAAGTAAAACCAGCAGCAGAACAATTTGTTGACGCAGGCTGTTATTAAAAATTCGCACGGAAAGTGTCTTCGAAAGTATCACGGGCCGGTGGCGGCGTGACGACCAGTGTCACAACATAATGTTGTTGGTCGGCGCTTTGTTTTAGTGCGCTAATGGTATAAAGATCGCGATGTTCCGGGCCTTTGCTTTGATTGGCATGCCAGGCGCTGATTTGGCTGTTATCGGAGCTGGCCGGCAGGCTGGCAATGCCGCGATTATCGGTTTTGACTACACGTTTATCAGCAGCAACATAAATATAACCGACCATGCCATCGTGAATATTACAGCCCAGCACCACTACGCCATGTTGATCAAATAACAACGGTTCTTTGGGCCGGTCGGCGTAGAGTTTCAGTTCAAAAGTTTTTGCCGGTGAAAACGAGTAGACATGATGACGGATATTATCGCTATTAGGAAAATCGACCAACTGGCCTTGTTGCACAATGACTAATTCGGGGACAAAGGCTTTATCG
>JAVVFF010000031.1:0-17772 GCA_032250995.1 Methylophaga sp.
ACGGTGTTATCGGCGGTCGGCGCCTGCATATTCAGTTGAGTGCGGGCTTGTTGTTCAACCCGGCCCGGGCTGGCCCAGGTGCTTTCCTCAAGCAATAACCGGCCCCACTCTTCGTTGAGTTGATCACGCTGATTTTCCAGTTGCTGCATCACCACAAATTCACTACGGCCCGCATGTTTGGTCATCACAACAGCAACGGCGGAGAACAATACCAGCAGCATCATCATTAATACCGACAAATCGGCTTTGAGCGAGGACATTAATGCAGACAGATTCATGCCAGCTTCTCCGCCACACGTAACACCGCACTGCGCGCCCGGGGGTTGGCCGCCACTTCCGCATCACCGGCACGGATCGCTTTACCAATAACCTTCAACCGCGGATTCAGTTCTGCCGCTCTGATCGGAAAATCTGCCGGCAAATCATCGCCCTTCGCTTCATCGCGGAAAAAGCGTTTGACGATGCGATCTTCCAGCGAATGAAAACTGATTACCGCCAGACGGCCGCCCACAGCCACGACTTCCAGCGCCTGTTCGAGCGCGCTGCTCAGTTCATCGAGTTCGTTATTAATAAAAATACGAATGGCCTGAAAAGTACGGGTTGCAGGATGTTTAAATTTTTCTTTACTGGGACTGGCTTTATCGACGAGCTCAGCCAGTTGCCGGGTGGTGGTTAGCGGTTTTTGCTGACGTTGTTCAACAATAGCGCGAGCAATACGCTTGCCATAACGCTCTTCGCCCAGTGTTTTGATAACCGTGGCAATTTCCACTTCTTCTGCCTGCGCCAGCCACTGAGCTGCGCTGATGCCGGAACTGGTATCCATACGCATATCCAAGGGGCCGTCCTGCATAAAACTAAAGCCGCGAGCGGCTTCGTCGAGTTGCGGTGACGAGACACCAATATCGAGCAAAATACCGTCTATTCGCTGCTGCCATAAACGCTGATGAATAATGTCGCTTAGTTGTGAAAATGCGCAATGTTCGATATTAAAACGGCTGTCTTCGGCTGCCAGTGCTTGTCCGGCCGTAATCGCCTGCGGATCCCGATCCAGCCCTAATAGACGGCCATCATTGTTCAGTTGTTGAAGAATGGCGCGGCTATGACCGCCCCGGCCAAACGTTGCGTCGACGTAAAAACCTGCCGGCTTAATAGCCAGCGCGGTCACGGCCTCTTCAAGTAAGACCGGTAAGTGTTGTGGGAGGCGCTCTGTCATGGTCCACCCTATATGGATAGGCTTTCGAGTTCAGCCGGCAATATCGCGTCGAAATCTTCCTGCAAACAGTCATCCATTAGGCTGTTCCAGGTTTGCTCATCCCATAATTCAAATTTGTTGCCCTGACCAATCATCACGGTATTTTTATCAAGACCGGCGAATTCACGCAGTTTAGCCGGCAATAACACCCGGCCATGACTGTCCATTTCACATTCAGTGGCATAACCCAGCAACATCCGCTTTAAGCGGCGCACTTGTTGATTGAGACTGGGCAGTCCACTGAGTTTTTGTTCAACCAGCTCCCATTCGGGCAGCGGATAAACTTGCAGGCAGCGATCAGCGTGATCGATAGTAATCACCAGCCGGCCTTCACAACTGACATCCAGCTGCTTACGGAAACGGGCTGGTACTGCCATCCGTCCCTTAACATCCAGATTAAACGTTGCGACGCCTCTAAACACGCTGAGCCCCCAAAATTATGATCCACGAAGATCCACTTTCCCCCACTAATCGACACTATAGGAGTGCCGATCTGACAAGTCAAGCAGCAAAATAAACAAAATCCTCTTTTTATGACAAGGACTTAGCGACGTTTTGTAAAAGTGGGGAGAAACCGGATCGAGGACTTTAGAAGGACTGTTTTCTTATCAAAAAACTGGCAGATGAAGTTAAAGTAAATTCTAGCTAATTTAAAAAATTCCAAACAGGTGAATTTTCCCGTAAAATTTTCGGACAAATGCCAAACCAATCATACGGAAAAAGTTGAGATGGCCATAAGCCGGGTTCTGTCGTGGACAATCATTCATCTGGGACAGATGTCGCCATCTGCCTCAAGCAACCTACCCGGGAACCATGCGGGCCGCATGACATGCCGAAGCACTTGTTCCCCTATTTGGTCTTGCTCCAGGTGGGGTTTACCTTGCCGTTGCTGTTACCAGCCGCGCGGTGCGCTCTTACCGCACCATTTCACCCTTACCCGACTCAATTGCTGAGCAATTAAAACCGGGCGGTATCCTTTCTGTTGCACTTGCCGTGGACTCGCGTCCCCCAGGCGTTACCTGGCACCTCGCCCTATGGAGCCCGGACTTTCCTCACCAAAAATACATTCAGTGCGATTGTCTGGCCATCTCAACGGGCTATTTTACGCAAAGCAATTTATTTCTGCTGAAGTTTCAACGCCAGCTGATAAGCAGCATTTTTGCTGACCGATAACCACTCGGCGGTAATCGCCGCTGCTTTTTTCACTGGCATTTCCGGCAGTAACAACATTAGTAAGCGCTGCATCGCCTGTTCATCGGCAGAAATCGCCTCGGCAGCACCGGCCACCAATAACACAATTTCGCCTTTTTGCTGATTGGCATCGGCAGCAACCCATGGCGCTAATTCATGCAAGGGCCGGGTTTCGATAGTTTCGTGGATTTTAGTCAGTTCCCGCGCTAAACACGCTTGTCGATCGCCGCCAAAAATCTGCTGCATATCATTTAGGGTACCGACAATACGTTTGGGGCTTTCATAAAAAATCAGCGTGCGTGGCTCAGTGGCCAGTAACGTCAAGCATTGCTGCCGAGCACCGGCTTTAGGCGGTAAAAAGCCCTCAAAAGCAAATCTGTCTGATGGCAGACCTGAAGCCGATATAGCGGCAATCAATGCACTGCTGCCTGGAATCGGCACAACTTTAATTCCCGCGCTGCGCACCAGCGTCACTAATCTATAACCCGGATCGCTAATCAGTGGTGTACCGGCATCAGAAATCAACGCGATTGACTGGCCTTGCTGTAATTTTTCTAACAGTACTTGGCTGCGTTGTTGTTCGTTATGCTCGTGCAGCGAAATAGTCGGCGTTGTGATTTGCTGGTTATCCAACATATATTTGCTGTGCCGGGTATCTTCAGCAGCAATTAAATCGACGCTTTTCAGCGTTTCGATTGCCCGTAAACTGATGTCACCGAGATTACCAATCGGCGTTGCCACGATATATAAACAGCCGGATTTTGATACAGCCACGATGAATTCCTGAAGTGAGACACGGTTCTGGTCGTAATATACGCGAACAGGTAAGATGTTGCCCTTAACCCACTGACGTGATGCAGGCCATGATGCAACGAATTTCAGCTTTTCTGCTGGTACTACTGGTAATGACACTGGCAGCCTGTCAACCAATGGCTGTTGACCGTAAACAGGGCCCTGTTTCGGCGGAAAGTCTGATTTCCGAAGCCGAAACAACGGGTGATTTACAAGCCGCAGCTGATGACTATCTGGCTAAAGCTGAGGCCAGTGAGGGCGCATTACAAGCCGCTTATTTTTATCGCGCCGCGACCGTATTGTACGAACTGGCAGATTATCCCAAAGCAGTGGAAGTCCTAGATCAACTTGATCGCCAGCGATTAAGTGAGGCTGAACAAATTGATGTGGCGTTGCTGCGCGCCGATATTGACATTATTCAACAAGATCCTGCTGCGGCGTTAACAGCGCTGGATAGTTTTGATAAAAAAACTGCCAGCGATGAACAACAAATGCAGGCTTTATCACTGCGCATTAATGCCTACGCGCTCAACAACAATATGCTTGATAAAGCGCTGGCGCATATTGAACTGGATCCACTGCTCAGCGGCGCCGATCAAACCACCAATCGTCAACAACTATGGCAAGCCTTAATGTCGCTGGATACCCAGCAACTGGATTTATTCAATCCCGGCCAACCACCCGCTGAAGACAGTGGCTGGTTTGCGCTGGCTTATGCCATGAAAGCTTATGAAAACAACCCGGAGGCCATGGATGTAGCGTTAGAAGACTGGCAATTTAGCTATCCTAATCATCCGGCTGATTTGCAAAGCCTGCGTATGACCATCAAACCCTCACTGCGGCTGCAAGGTGATATCAATAATGTCGCGGTGTTACTGCCAGAGTCCGGGCCGATTGCCGGCGTTGCCCAGGCCGTTAAGCAAGGTATTATTGCCGCCCATTTCACCAGTGGCAGCAACCGGCAACTGCAATTCTATGATGTGAAAAACAATGCAGCCGCGGCCTATCAACAAGCTGTTGAAGCCGGTGCTGGTATTGTTCTTGGCCCGCTGGATAAACCGTCGGTAGAACAATTAGTCCGTGTCGATAGCCTGCCGATCCCGGTTATCGCATTAAATCGGATAACGGATAACCATGCGCACCCTAATTTCTTTCAATTTGGTCTGGCACCTGAAGACGAAGCCCGTACCGCTGCAAAATTTGCTGTCGAGCAAGGCTATCGGCGGGCATTGGTATTAGGGCCGCGCAGTGATTGGGGCGAACGGGTGACAGAAGCGTTTGAAACCGCCTGGCGTGACGAAAGCGGCGTTATCGTACGCAGCAATGGTTACCGCGAATCTGCCAGTGATTTCAGTGAGGTCATAGTGCCATTATTTAGTCTTAATGCCAGTGAACAACGCGCCAAAGCACTGCAAAGTACATTGGGCCGGACCTTAACCCATGAGCCACGCCGGCGTCAGGATGTAGACTTTATCTTTTTGGTCGCCAAGCCGTTAAAAGCCCGGCAACTGGTGCCACAATTTCGCTTTCACCGTTCTGGCAACTTACCCGTTATCAGTACCTCTCACGCCTATGATGGTGAAGCCAACGCTCGTTATGATATTGATTTAAATGGCACTATTATCAGTGATATTCCATGGATGATTGAAGCCTCGGACGATCCGGCTTATCAGGGTTTGTTAAATCAGGTGCGCGGCGACAAAGGCACCTATTTACGGCTGGCTGCCATGGGGGTTGATGCTTATCGAATGATTGATCAGTTAGTTGAAATGAGCCGCTCCAGCACTACCCGCTATAACGGCGTCACCGGCAGTTTACAAATTAATCAGGACGGTCATATTCAACGACTGATGCCGCAGGGCATATTTAAAGATGGTTTGATAACTCCTTTATCTACAGGTCAATGAGCCGCAGCCACGGACAACAAGCCGAACAAATAGCCTGCGATTATTTGCAGCAACAAGGTTTACAACTGATTACCCAAAATTATCATTGCCGGCGTGGTGAGATTGATCTCATCATGCGCGATGCTGAAACGCTGGTTTTTGTCGAGGTACGTGCCCGGCGCAGCGATCGTTTTGGCAGTGCATTAGAAAGTATCACCGCTGACAAACAATCACGTATCATTGCCACCGCTCAACAATATTTGCAGCAAAACCGGTTACAGCAAAATTGCCGGTTTGATGTCATTGCTGTGCGAATCGCCCCGGCAGAAAACAGTCAAAGCCATCAGGTGAGCGACTGGATCCGTGATGCTTTTCAGCTTAGTTGAGTGCGACAGCCTGTAAGCTGTCGCTTGTTATTTCCTGTTGAGGTTATTGCCATGCGTCGTTTTTATCTAATTAGTTTTTTGCTCAGTTTATGTTTATTACAAGGCTGCCCGGCCGTGGTGGTGGGCGGTGCTGCCACCGGCGCCGCAGTCACCAATGATCGCCGTACAACTGGAGCCATGATCGATGATCAGGGTATTGAGTTTAAAGCCAGTTCAACGATTTATAAAAACAAAAAAATCTATGACCAGAGTCATATCAACTTCACCAGTTTTAACGGTGTGCTGCTGGTCACCGGTGAAACGCCAAACGAAGCTTTAAAACAAGAAGTCACCAACCTGGTTAAAGATATTCCCCGAGTGCGTAAGATTTACAACGAACTGGCCATTTTGGCGCCCAGCGCTGTGCCATCGCGTACCAGTGATACTTGGATCACCTCTAAAGTTAAATCCAAATTGCTGGCCGATGAAAGTGTTAAAGGCTTGCATACCAAAGTCGTCACTGAACGCGGTATCGTTTATCTGATGGGCAAAATTCGCCGTGCTGAAGCCAACAAAGTGGTTAATGTGGTACGCAGCACCGGCGGTGTGCAAAAAGTCGTTAAAGTATTTGAATATATCGACTAGAACGACAAACCCTTATCAACCGAAGCCCTGCAATGCAGGGCTTTTTTTTGTTTAAAACGGTTTGACTACTGCCAGGATAACAATGGCGATTAATACTAATACTGGCAATTCATTAAACCAGCGATAAAAAACATGACTACGCCGGTTGGCATCATTGGCAAACTGTTTCAAATAACGACCGCAAACATGATGATAAGCCAGCAATAACAGCACTAAACTCAGTTTGGCATGTAGCCAGCCCATGCTTTGTAGCGTAGCCAAATCATAAAATGTCAGTAACCAAATGCCGAAAATCACCGTCAATATGGCACTGGGCGTCATAATACCGCGATACAGTTTGCGTTCCATTATTTTAAAGCGGGTATTGCCAGCAGCATCTTCGGTCTGCGCGTGATAAACAAACAAGCGCGGCAAATAAAACAACGCAGCAAACCAAGTCACCACAAAAATAATATGCAAAGCCTGAATCCACAACATAACGGATGTTCTCCCACGATTAAAGAATGATAGACTCAACTTTATCAGCAAAGGAGATGACGATGTCAGAATCTGAGCACGGACAACGACGTTTTGAGCGGATCCCCTTTATCGCCGAAGCGCATGCTCATGCTGCCAAAGGCGAGTTACACCTCAATTGCAAGGTTGTAGATGTGTCGTTAAATGGTCTTTTGATTAAAAAACCGGACGGTTGGCTGGGCGTTAATGGCGATCAATATCAGGTAGATTTATTGCTTAATGATGCTGAACTAGTTATCAAGATGCAGGCCGAAGTCGCCCATATTGATAACGGCTCGGTTGGTTTCCATTGTGAATTAATCGATCTCGATAGTATCACCCATTTAAAACGACTGGTAGAACTTAATCTGGGCGATGAAGCGTTATTACACCGCGAGCTAGCGGCGTTGTTGCACGACATTTAAAGTATTAAAGCCAGGCATTACGTAAAGCTTCAATAGCCGATGATAAATGCTGCACCGGGATCACTTTCATATCTTTAACCGGTTTACGCGGTGCATTCGCCGTCGGTACCAGCGCATGGGTAAAACCATGTTTGGCCGCATCCTGAATACGTTCTTCACCGGCCTGTACTGGCCGGATTTCACCGGTCAAACCGACTTCGCCAAACATTACCCAATTATGCGGCAGCGCTTTATTTCGTAAACTGGAAATCACGGCCGCCAGCACCGACAAGTCAGCGCCAGTTTCACTGAGTTTTACGCCGCCCACCACATTAATAAATACATCCTGATCATGGCAGGTAATGCCGCCATGGCGATGTAAAATTGCCAGCAACATCGCTAATCGGTTTTGATCCAGTCCCACGGATACCCGGCGCGGATTACCTAGCGGACTTTCATCGACCAACGCCTGCACTTCCACCAACATTGGCCGGCTGCCTTCGCGGATAACGGTAATCACACTGCCCGGCACGGCTTGTTCACCACGCGACAAAAAGATCGCTGACGGATTGCTGACTTCACGTAAACCCAGCTCGGTCATGGCAAAGACACCAAGTTCATTAACAGCGCCAAAGCGGTTTTTCACCGCCCGTAAAATCCGGTAGCGGGTTGAGCTATCACCTTCAAAATACAGAACGGTATCAACCATATGCTCCAGTACGCGCGGCCCGGCCAAGGCACCTTGTTTGGTGACATGACCAACCAGAATCATGGTGGTACCGCTGGATTTTGCATAACGAACCAATTGGGCAGCACTTTCCCGCACCTGAGCAACCGTACCCGGTGCCGATTGTAATAATTCGGTAAATACCGTTTGGATGGAATCAATGACCATCACCTGCGGCCGGCGTTGCTGCGCGATGTTAATCATTTGTTCGGCATGAGTTTCGGCCAATAGATCGACTGGTGTGTTCTGTAATTGCAGGCGTTCAGCTCTTAGCTTGATTTGCTGTAACGATTCTTCGCCACTGACATACAGCGGGCTGATACCACTGGTTTTGGCCATTATCGCCATTGCCTGCAATAATAATGTTGATTTACCAATACCCGGATCACCCCCAATTAACACCACGGAGCCAGTGACCAGACCACCACCCAGCACCCTGTCCAGTTCCGGCAATCCGGTTGACCAGCGCACGGCTTGTTCGGAAGTGATATCTTTTAGGGCTTGAACAGTATTTTGCTGTTGGCCAGCATAACTACTGTGCCGGCTGATCGCTGCCTGGCTGCTGGCAGGTGCCTGCACTTCTTCAGATAAGCTATTCCAGGCACCACAATCGCCACAGCGGCCGGCCCATTGCGGTGTTTGTCCGCCACATTCTTTGCAAACATACACCCGTTTAACTTTTGCCATGCAGATACTCCCTGTCCACGCGGCTGGCCAATACCGTGGTCAACTCATAAGGAATGGTATCAGCGCGCAAAGCCTGACTTTCCACCGTTAACTGCACATTACCCCAGAGCAACACTTCATCACCGGTTTGTGCATCTGGGCAATCTTCGAGCAACACACAAATGGTATCCATCGACACCCGGCCAATCACCGGCAATTGTTTACCCCGGATCAATACCTGCCCGGTGTTGGATAAATGCCGGCTAACGCCATCGCCATAACCGATACTGATAACGCCCATCCGGCAGGATTGTTTGGCTGTCCATTCACCGCCATAACCGACCTCATCGCCGGCTTTAAGCCATTGCGTGGCAATTAACGTTGATTTTAATTGCATCACCGGTTGCAACCCTAACTCCGGGCCGGCTTTATCAGCAAATGGCGAAATACCGTAAAGCATTAGTCCCGGCCGTACCCAGTCGGCATGTGATTCCGGCAAACTAAGCACGGCAGCAGAATTAGCCATACACACCGGCAACCCAGTTTCGGCGGCCAGCTTTTTGATCACCATCAGTTGATTTTGATTACGCAAATCGCCAACCAAATCAGAATTAGCAAAATGACTCATTAAACCAAGCCTGTCGTCATAGGCTGGTAATTGCTGAATAGCATCGCGAATACTAGCTACCGGCAAGCCTAACCGGTGCATCCCGGTTTCCAGCATCAGCCAGCAAAAGGGTAAGTCTTCGCAATCTTGCAGCCAGTCGATATGTTTAGTTTGATGTATTACTGGCGTTAGTTGATATCGGGCAGCGGTTTCCATGTCAGTCAGCGAGTGAACACCTTCCAGTAACACTATTGGCAGCTGAAAACCTAACGCGCGCAGTGCAATACCTTCTTTCAGTCTGGCCACGGCAAAAGCATCACTGTCCGCCAACGCAGCGGCAATCGCTTTAATCCCATGCCCGTATGCATCAGCTTTAATGACTGACATAATTTTACTGTACGGTGCCAGCCGCCGTACACAGGCTAAATTGTGCTGGATAGCGTCAAGGCTAATTTCGGCGCGTGGATATAAGCTCACGAATTGTCATCACCATAATCTTGATAATAGGCCGGCGCGAAATTATCAAAACGGGTGTATTTACCCTGAAAAGTCAGCGCGACGGTGCCAATCGGGCCATTACGCTGTTTACTGATAATGATTTCAGCTTTGCCCTTTTCGGCAGAATCTTCGTTATAAACTTCATCGCGGTATATAAAGATGATAATATCGGCATCTTGCTCGATTGCACCTGATTCACGCAGATCTGACATAACCGGCCGTTTATTAGGTCGTTGCTCCAGCGATCGGTTTAACTGTGACAAAGCAATGATCGGCACATTCAGCTCTTTGGCCAGTGCTTTTAATGACCGGGAAATTTCCGAAATTTCGGTAGTGCGGTTTTCAGCTTGGCGGCCATTACTGCTGCCCTGCATTAATTGCAAATAATCGACAATTATCAGGCTCAGGCCATGTTCGCGTTTTAGACGTCTTGCCCGCGCACGCAGTTCGGTCGGTGATAAACCGCCGGTATCGTCGATAAATAATGGCGCATCATTAAGCAATTGGATCGCTGAGGTTAACCGTGGCCAATCCTCATCATTCAGTTTACCGGTCCGCAGTCGGTGCTGATCAATGCGGCCGAGTGATGACAACATCCGCATGGCTAAAGAATCCGCGGGCATCTCCATACTGAAAATCGCCACTGGGGCTTTCGCCTGAATCGCCGCATTCTCTGCGATATTCATAGCAAACGTGGTCTTACCCATTGATGGCCGGCCGGCAACAATAATCAAATCTGCGGGCTGCAAACCCGAGGTTTGTTCATCTAAATCAATAAATCCCGTCGAAAGGCCGGTAATACCGCTATCTTGTTCAAAAAGCTGGTCAATGCGGTCTACAACACTGCTCAGTACTTCTTTCACCTGGATAAATCCACCGCCACGCTTGGCGCCTTTTTCAGCGATTTCAAATACATGCCGTTCTGCGGTATCAAGCATTTCTTCACTGTTACGGCCTTCCGGTGTGAAGGCCATATTAGCAATATTGTTACCGATTTGGATCAGTTGCCGGAGAATAGAACGCTCACGAACGATATTGGCATAGGCTGCAATATTCGCAGCGCTGGGGGTATTCCGGGCTAAGCTGCCGAGATAGGCAAGTTCGCCAACTTTATCCAGTTCACCGCGTTGATCATGAAATTCCGCCAGAGTGACAACATCGACCGGCTGGGCTTTTTCCATCAATTGTTCGATGGCATTGAAAATAAGTTGGTGATCGCGCCGGTAAAAGTCCTTCTCAACGAGGACATCGGCAACTTGCTCCCAGGCATTGTTATCAAGCATTAAACCACCCAAAACGGATTGTTCTGCTTCAACGGAATGCGGGGGGACCTTTAAAGCCTGCGTGGCATTATCCTGATAATCTTCGGGATAGGTAATCTGTTCCACAGGCAACACCCAGACTGGTTGAACACAAGGTGACCGCAGCAGCGGTCAACAAAAACAAGACACAGGCCATTAAGACCTGTGTCTGATTTTATACTAGCCGAGCAGTTTATTCTTGCTCTTGTGCCTTGGCGATAGCTTCTTGCTCTTGGCGAGCCGCATCACGGGCTTTCTTAGCTTCTTCGCCAGCCGCCTTGGCTGCGATTTCAGCTTCTGACGTAATGTTTACCGCAATGCTGACCAAGACATCAGCATGCAGTTGCACGTCGATTTGGTATTCACCGGTATGTCGCAGTGGGCCTGTTGGCAAACGTACTTCATTACGATCTATGTCAGCACCTTTGGCATTAACAGCAGTAGCAATATCTGACGCTGTCACTGAACCAAACAACTTACCTTCCACACCCGCATTGGCCATGATGTTAACGTCACCGGCTTCAACCAGCTTGGTTTTACGCGATTCGGCTGCTTCCAGCAGTTTCGCGGCTGCCGCTTCCAGTTCTGCACGACGTGCTTCAAACTTTTCACGGTTGTTTTTGGTGGCAGGTAAAGCTTTACCTGTTGGTACCAGGAAATTACGACCAAAGCCGGCTTTAACGCTGACTTCATCACCCAGATTACCCAATCTTTGAACTTTCTCCAGCAAAATTACTTGCATCGTTCTACCCTCATTCGCAGTATTTACTGCTTATCAATTGACTCCGCATCACCCTTTTGGTGTTTGCGAAAATTAAACCATTGTTCGGTAATACCAAGTGTCGCCAGTAAACTGGCCATCTGCGGCAGCATAAACACCAGCAGCACATACATGACAACCAGCCAAGCAATAGATTTTTGCCGTTCTCGGACGATGGCGTGGACCACCGCAATACCCTGAAAAGCAAATAACACCAACAGCACTGACAAGCTGTCCGCCAAAAACGGCAGACTTTCTGCCCATGGTGTCACTGACAGAAACATCAGCGCCGCCGTCAATATGGCCAGCGGCTTGCCCAAAATAATATGGGTAAACTCACGGCCAAACGCGCCTTCATCATATAAATCTGCTTGCCAAGCCCGGCCAATCAGCACTGCAACGATAATATTAAAAGTCATCGCTGCCGCCAGCAGTCCGGTCATCATGCCGGCCAGATTGGCAAACAGCTGCTCAGTATCAGTATCGCTGAGTTGCCAGCTTTGCTGTTCGGTCAGCATTTGCATAAATGGCGCCAGTGTTTGCTGCCACCATGCTGTGGGATCCGCCAAAAACAGGTGCATTAACAATACACCCAACAGACCAATCGCTGCCGCCGTTACCATGGCTTTTGCCAAAGAACGGCTGTAACCCAATACCAGCGTTACCAGATAGACCGGCAGCCACGCCGACAGAAATAATATGGCTGTCAGCCAGACTTGTTTAAACAACACTGCTGCGGCGACAGCAAACACAATCAGCGCCACCGCCAACACCCGCGCACCTTCTTGTGGACCGGTACGCAAAGTCGCCAGGACAATAATGCCACTGGCCAGATAATTAAGCGGTGGCACTAACATCGCCGCCACCGCCAGTAAGCTGGCCATTAATGCTGCCTGCCAGCGGCCTTGCATGGTGAAATTTGCGAGTCTGCCCAGCATACTAAAACTTTACACTTGGATTAATCGAAACTGCTTATTTGTGCATATCGCAATATGGCAGTAACGCCAGAAAGCGCGCGCGTTTTACACAAGTTGAAAGCTGACGTTGGTAACGGGCTTTGGTTCCGGTAATACGGCTCGGCACAATTTTGCCGGTTTCTGTGATGTAATTTTTCAATAAAGTTACATCTTTATAGTCGATTTGCTTCACGCCTTCGGCAGTGAAACGACAAAATTTTCTACGTCTGAAAAAACGTGCCATGTGAATTCTCCTGTTAGCTAATTAAGATGCTTGGCGTTCTGGTCTTTCGTCATCTTTGCGCATCATCGGTGAAGGCTCTGTTTGCGCTTCATCCATACTGACCACTAAGTGACGAATAACGGCATCGTTAAAACGGAAAGCTGCGGTGACTTCGTTAAGCTGTGCCACATCACATTCCACATTCATCAGCACGTAATGTGCTTTGTGCACCTTATTGATTGGGTAGGCCAATTGACGGCGACCCCAGTCTTCCTGACGGTGGATCTGACCGCCATTGCTGGTCAGCGTTTGGGTATATCGCTCGACCATGCCGGGCACTTGTTCGCTCTGATCAGGGTGGACCAGAAACACAATTTCGTAATGTCTCATTAAGAGCTCCTCACGGTTTAATCAGCTTTCGGCGCATTGCCAAAAGCAAGGAGTTTTTGCCTGAAACTTTAGTCGATAGACCACAGGCAATCGAACATATTACTTTATTTTAGTGATCACTCACAAGCTGCGTTGACGAAACGCTTCAAACAGGCAAACGCCCGCTGCCACCGAAACATTTAAACTCTCCGCCTGACCCTGCATCGGGATATACACCACGGCATCACAATGATCGCGGGTTAAGCGGCGAATACCCTTGCCTTCGGCGCCGAGAATCAATCCCAACGGGCCTTTCAAATCGGCTTGATACAGGCTGGTTTCACTATCTCCGGAGGTGCCGACCAGCCAAATACCGCGCGCCTGTAAATCGCGCAATACTCTGGCTAAATTAGTGACTTGAACAAACGGCACCCGCTCGGCCGAACCGCTGGAAATTTTAATCGCGATAGTAGTTAAACTTGACGCCCGATCTTTAGGGGCAATCACCGCATGGGCACCGGCCGCCTCAGCGCTGCGCAAACAAGCGCCTAAATTATGCGGATCCTGGACACCATCGAGGATCAACAAAAACGCTGGTTCACTGAGATTATCCAGCAACTGATCTAAATCAGTTTCTGACAAAGGCTCAAGCGGCGTCACTTTGGCCACACAGCCCTGATGGCACCCTTCCGGCACCATCAGATCCAGTTCTTTACGACTGATTTTGTGCGTTGTTACTCCAAGGCTTTGCGCAGTTGAAATAACAGTATTAACTCGCTGATCATGACGCTCATCAGCTAACCAGATTTCAGCAACACGCGGTACAGGCGCTTCTAATGCCGCCTGTACCGCGTGTAAACCAAACAGTAAATCTGCGCTGGGCGCAGGGTTATCAGTAGCTGCCTTGCGGCGTTTGGTAGGCTTCAGACTCCTGCCCCTCTACAATCGGTTTAACAATAATTTCGACACGGCGATTAAGCTGCCGACCTGATGCGGTATCGTTGCTGGCGCGGGGTTGCATTTCACCACGACCGGTCGGTTTCAGCCGTTCGCTGACCACACCGCGTGAGGCAAAATAGCTCACCACTGACTGCGCGCGGCGTTCAGATAATTGCTGGTTGTAACTTTCTGAACCGGTGTTATCGGTATGGCCAATAACGTGAACCACGGTTTTCGGAAAACGCTGCAACACATCAGCAACTTTATTCAATGTCGTTTCAAATGCTGGTTTAATCGCTGCACTATCAACATCAAAAGAAACTTCATTGGCAATATCGATTTTCAGCGATTCATCTTGCAATTGCTGGATCTGCAATTCGTTGCGTGCTTGCTCATCGGCCAGCGCCGCATTCATTTCTTTTTGCTGATTATCCATATAGCGGCCAACACCGGCACCAGCCAGCGTACCCACTGCCGCACCGGCCAAAACGCCGCCAGCACCATCATCAACGGCATAACCGACAATCGCACCTGCCGCCGCGCCGATAGCTGCACCTGTCTTAGTACGTTTGTTCGGATCATCTGTTGCACAAGCAGCCAAAGCTGTCGCCATTGCTGTTACCAAAATAATTTTTTTCATAGCATTTCTCCTTGCTGATGATTGCATTCTAGACCGTTGCAATTAGTGTGACTATACTGGTTTTTATTGAAATGAACTGAGAACTTGTCGTCATGACAACGCAATTTATCCCGGTCAACATCGCTGTTTTAACCATTTCTGATAGTCGCAGTGCCGCTGATGACATTTCCGGAAAACTGCTGCGTGACAGATTGTTGGCCGCCGATCATCAATTAGCTGACCAGCAAATAGTCCGCGACGATATTTATCAAATCCGGGCGATAATTTCTAAATGGATCGCCGAGCCGCAAATTCAAGTGGTCTTAACCACTGGCGGTACGGGCCTGACCGGTCGTGATGGCACACCGGAAGCGGTCAGCGTGTTATTTGATAAAGCGATTGACGGGTTTGGTGAGCTGTTCCGGAAAATTTCCTACAACATTATCAAAACATCAACTATACAGTCTCGGGCAGTGGCCGGCGTTGCCAACGGAACCTTTATTTTTTGCCTGCCCGGCTCATCCGGTGCCTGCAAAACGGCCTGGGATGACATCCTGCTGGCACAGTTGGATGCCCGGCATAAACCCTGCAACTTTGTCGATTTAATGCCGCGATTGCTGGAAAAATAATGACGGTCACACTTTACACCACAGCAGGTTGCCACCTGTGCGAGCTGGCGCTGGCACAATTACAGAATTTACAGAAAACTCAGCGCATTGAAGTACGTAGTGTCGAAATAGGTGACGATGATGATTTGGTCGAGCGTTACGGCATCCGGATCCCTGTTATCCAGTGCGTTAATCAACAGGAATTAGACTGGCCGTTTGCTTTGCCGGAATTGAAAGCCTTTTTACAAGTTAATTGCGCGGAACTTTAATTTGTAACAAAACCTCTTATCACACACGGTCTGTGAGTGACGGAGTCAGCGTAAATGATTCGCTTGTTACAAATATTTTTACTGCTCAGCATCAGTTCTGCCAGTTTGGCCAATCAATTCCCGCCAGCTCCAGGTGAGCGGTATGACATTGGCGGTTATCAGGTACATATTCATTGCGTCGGCAAAGGTTCGCCAACGGTAATTGTTGATGTTGGTTTGGGTGATGATTCGACTGACTGGTTACCCGTGCAGGCTGGCGTATCGGCTAATAGCCGCATTTGTGTATTTGATCGCCCCGGTTATGGCTGGAGTGATTTTGGCCCGCAACCACGCAACAGTATGCGGATAGCTTATGAATTAGAAATGCTACTTGCCCGCGCTGAAATAAAACCACCCTATATTATGGTCGGCCACTCTTTTGGTGGTTATAACATCCGGGTATTTACTGCTAGTAATCCAGATAAGGTTAAAGGTATGGTTCTGGTGGATGCCTCGCATGAAGATCAATATGACCGGTTTGAAATAAGCCTGCCGCAAAACTATAACCGGCGTAGCAATATTCTGGTGTTACCTAAAACTTCCAGTGGCGAATCAAATATAAATAAACCCAAAGTATTACGAGAACGGGCCTTTCATGCGGCGCGCGCCGAGATTTCATCGTTAAGCCAAAGCGCCCTGCAAGTCCAACAACTACCAAAATTGCCGGATATTCCGCTGGTAATCGTGAGTCGCGGCAAGCCAGAATGGTTTGGCGAGATTAGTCAGCAGGCCCGAGAAAAAACCTGGACGAATATGCAGCAGGAATTGTATTTGTTATCAACCAAAAGTCAGCATGTGTTTGCCAATGAAAGCGGCCACGATATCCCGCAATATCAGCCACAAATCATCATCGATGCGATTAACAATGTTATTGAGCAGTCACGCAGCATGAATTATGCAGATTAAAACCGTTATACTGTCGGCTTTTTGCGCAGAATTATGACGGTTTTATATATCGATAATGCAGCAGCCCTGACAAGTTTTTGTCAGCAAATCCAAACCAGCGCCTGGCTGGCGATAGATACAGAGTTTCTGCGCGAAAAGACCTATTACCCGCAGCTTTGCCTGATTCAAATCGCTAATGATGATGTGATTGCCTGCGTTGATCCTTTAGCAATTGAAGATCTAAGCCCGTTGCTGGATGTCTTGTATCAGCCGGATAAGACACTGGTGTTTCATGCGGCGAAACAGGATTTGGAATTACTGTTAATGATTCGTGGCAGTTTGCCGCAACAGGTGTTTGACAGCCAGTTGGCCGCTACCGTATTAGGTCTTGGCGATCAAATTGGTTATGGCAATCTGGTTAAAACCTGCCTTGACGTCGATTTGGATAAAGCCCATTCGCGCACTGACTGGACCCAGCGACCACTGAGTGATGATCAACTCGATTATGCCGCCGATGATGTCCGTTATCTGCGTTCGCTGTATCATGAAATGTCAGCTCAACTCGATGAATTAAATCGTCGTAGCTGGCTGGATGATGATTTTGCAGCATTATCAGATCCGCAAACCTATACCGCCGATCCAGAAGCAATCTGGCGCAAAATTCGTGGCGCCGGCAAACTTAAAGCCTCGCAGTTGGTCACTTTACAGCAACTCGCTGCCTGGCGTGAACAACGGGCCATTGAACGCAACCGTCCCCGCCGCTGGATTATCAAAGACGAAGTGATGCTGGATTTAGCCCGTTTTACGCCAGAATCTAAAAACAAACTCAGTCAAATCCGCGGCCTCGAACCACGCGATATTGAACGTAATGGCGCTGCGATTTTAGAGGTTATCGCCCACGCGAAAACCATTCCAGAAGCCGACTGGCCAATCCTTATTAAACCGGTGCCGCTGACCAATCAGCAAGAAGCACTGATGGATGCTTTGATGGCATTATTGCGTAAATACTGTGATGAGCAATCGATTACGCCGGTTGCTGTAGCGACGCGTAAAGATATTGAACAACTGGTGCGCGGTGGGCGTGAAAGTGCATTATTACAAGGCTGGCGTAAACGCATCGTCGGCCAGAAATTACTTGATTTTTTGCATGGCGAGTTAGCCATCACCGCCAATATGCAACAACTTTCGACACAAGAGGTTTAAGCATGTCCGTTTTAATTTGTGGTTCATTTGCCTACGACAACATTATGGTATTTCCGGATCAATTCAAAAATCA
>JAVVFF010000175.1:0-2990 GCA_032250995.1 Methylophaga sp.
TATTACTTAAAACATCATCTAGTTCTGCGGCATTCATCGTTGATCTCCTATTGTGGTGTCAAAATTAAACCCGTCCGGCGTTGCCCTGTAAATTTGATGCAATTTAATCATCATCATCTTCTGCTTGGATGCGATCATAAATTTCTTCACGATGAACACTGACGCTCTTTGGTGCGTCGATGCCTACTGATACCTGATTGCCTTTTAGGCCAACCACTTCGATAACAATGTCGTCATTGATAATTAGTTTTTCACCTACTCGTCTTGTAAGTATTAGCATTGCTCAAACTCCTTTTTCATATCATCACGATTGATATAGTTAATTGATGTTGGGCCCGGATAGCTTCGGTTAAAAACTACAAAGCAACTGCCGCGTGTATTGCCTGATTTTGGTACTGGTTCCCCATCCAGATCCGGCAATTCAAAGGCAACGCGCCCAGTTATAAATATGATTTCGCTGGCTTTACCGAAAACAGCTTCTTGCCAGTACGCCTCTCCATTTGGACAGGGAACCAAGAACACTGATTGAAAGCCTTGCTGGGCTTCATGCCATGCCTTTTTCAGCCACTTGCCTGGCTCGCTGTATGGTGGGTTACAGAACCCATAACCACCGGACAAGCCTTGCTTGTCTATACCAGACCAATCGGCGGAAAGCGCATCACCATCCTTATCTATATAGGCGTAAACTTTTGCGTTTTCCTTACTGGCCGCCAAGTCAATTTCAAACATAAACCGCTTATCCGCCCAATCAAATAACCACTGCGGCGTCTGCCATCTGTCGCGACTTGCTACCGGTGTTGTGCTTGATTGTTGCTGTGATGCCATGATCTTGTTCTCTTAAAATGCTGACCGAGACCCAGGTCAGCGTGGTTAATAAATCCTGATAACCGCTATCAATAAATTGTCTTGGTTCAAAAAAAATGACCGCTTTGAATTGCTGAACGGATCATCACGACTAGGGTTTTGAATTTCACTGAACCTTCTACTGGTTAGATTTTCTTGCCGTTAGCGCCGGCTCTATTCTCAGGCTTGTGATCTTCACGACTAATGTTGAAGCGCAGTTTTTCAGCCATCGCGCCACCATCCGGCCTCTTTAGCAACGTGGTGGCATACGGTTTGAGCGTGTTCGACAGCATTAACAGGCGTTTCTCTGTGTTCCGGGTATTCCATTGTTGTTTCCTTAAATTGCGTAGGGTTGAAACTTCATAAACGGGTCAAAACGGAATATCGTCGTCGTAGTAATCCGCACTACCGCCATAGTCCGGGCCGTTACTGGATGCCGCTGGCTGTGCCGGCTGCGATGATTGCTGCTGATTTGACTGACCGGTGCCGCTTGGCTTGCTGTCCAGCATGTTCATGTTCATGCCGACAATCTCAGTGGTGTATTGATCCTGACCTTGCTGGTTTTGCCATTTGCGGGTCTGGATCCGGCCTTCGATGTAAACTTGGCTACCTTTTTTAAGGTATTGCTGTGCAATTTCACCTAGCTTGTTTCTCAGAACGATGCGATGCCATTCGGTGCGCTCCTGACGTTCGCCGGTTTGCTTATCCTTCCAACTCTCAGACGTGGCAATACGCAGATTGCAAATACTGCCGCCGTTAGGGAATGACCGGCTTTCAGGGTCAACGCCCAAGCGGCCAACGAGAATTACTTTATTAACTGACACTGGCTGTCTCCATCAAATCAAAAGGGGATCCGGCTTTAGGTTTTTGTTGGTCTAACAGCCACCAATAAACCGTCATGCAAGCGCGGGTATCGGCCATCGCGTCATGTGCGCCTTCCATCTGTTCGCCGGTGGCATCGTGGTAAGCGTCGATCAACTTCACGCTTTTGCCACCGAACTGCTGCTGATACATACGCATGGTGCAAAAGTGACTGTCTTTGTCGGCCCAATCCTCCATAAACAGATCAAGGCCATATCGTTTAAAGCCAATCCGCATGATGCGTTGATCGAATGTTTTGTTATGGGCAACGCGAATGGTTGACGGACTTTTCCAAATGCCTGCAAACATTTTGAGCGCGATCTCCTCACCAACGCCTAACTGCTGAGCGGCCAACGTGCTGATGCCGTGAATTGCAGTAACTTCCTCTGGTATCAACCAGCCATCGGCACTGACAATCACGCTCATGCTGGCGACTTCTTCACGGGTATCAGCATCAGCCAAGATGCAAGCCAACTGAACAATGTGCGGCTGTTGCTCTGCGTCAGAAGGGGCCTTCCAATCAGGCAAACCGGTTGTCTCTACGTCGTAAAAAAGTATTGGTTTCATTTTGACTCCTTGTTAACGCTCATTTTCCGCCCTTAATTTTTTTGTCAATCCATGCGTCAACGGCTTCTTTATCGAATCCGCTAGACCTGTCACATATCTTTATTGGTTTTGGAAATTCACCGTTAGCCGCCATTCTGTAAATGCTTCCCTTAGATATTGCCAACAGCGTAGAAACATCATCTGCCTTGTAAAATCTAGGGGTAACGCTGCTTACCGGCCTTGCTCGCTTCGGCTTATCTTTCTTTGAAAAATCCTGAACCAGCTTTACCAAATAGCGAATATCCTGGGCGGCATCCTTCAGTGTGCAGGTATCAATCTGGCATCTAGGGTCGTTACTTATTGAATCTGCGAGGGCTTCCAACATGCAGGCAACCTCTAACTCATCCGCCGCGTCAAAATATCCATTTGCTGCAATTTCATTTACGTCATGTATATTCATGCTGCTTTGCCCCCTTTGATAGCTACGCGCTTGATGCTGATCTGAAGTTGATACTCAGTCCCGTTGTTGTCGCGTGCCATTTCGCTAAACTCTGCTTCACCGAATATTGATTTAACGGCATCAATGTCTTCGCTATGGCGCAGGCTTACGGTCCACTCAAGTGATCTGAAATCGTTAACACCGGCAATAACAGGCATGGCTTCCATAGCAGCATCAACTTGCTCTTTGGTCATCATTTCCAGGCCAGACGCCGCGTCAGCAAAAGCTTCGGCTTTACGAT
>JAVVFF010000176.1:0-2981 GCA_032250995.1 Methylophaga sp.
GAGTTTGATCTCTTCGCTGAGTCAGTCAAGTACTCTTAACTGATCAGCATTGCGCTTCTAGCGGGTTTTTTATGGCAAAAAAGCTGCGAACAGATGACATTCGCAGCCAAAGAGAGTGGCCGTCATGGCCGCTGGGATAACTTCTAATCCGGTGAACAAATCATGCTGTTGAAGTTAATAAAGATAATAAGCGCAGCTTGATGTCAGCCCTATATGAAGAATTCCTTTTTTTAAATAAACTAGTCTGACCTAATTAACCAAATGAAATAAAGTATCTAATTGATAAGTTGTTTATATTGATAAGTAATTTATTAGCGCATGATGGCTTTAGTAATATCTGTATAGGATTAAAAATTTTAAAGCGCAGCAAAATGAAATCATTATTCATGACGGCAAGCAATATAAAAATGTTCTCGGTTATCCCCAAAACCTTATCAATGAGACTTTATAAGTTTCGTAAATCCATGAAACCGAGTCAAAAGTAACGTGCTTATCAAACACAGCAATCACAAAGCAATGTGAGGGAGTTGCTATCATAGTCGTATATAAAAGCCATGAAGAGAAATGTTATGAGTTTGCGTGGCCTGATAAATCTCAGGATTTTAATTACCGTCTCAGTCATTATATTTGCTGGTGCATTACTCACTATTTGGCAAGCTCGGCAGGCGGTTGAACGTGAGGTGAATTCATCATTTAATCTGGCGTTGCAAATGATTGATCTGGGTTTCAGCCATTTATCACGGACGCCATTGACGGAGTTTCAGTGGTTACAACAAATCAGCGCTATTCAAAAAACCCGGCATATCCATATTTCGATCGTCAATGATGACGGGGAGGCGGTTGAGTGGTTTAAACCAGATAAACCCGATGATGATGAAGATTCGCCGCCAAAGTGGTTTGTCAGTACGGTGAGTACTGATTATCCAGAGGCTAATTATGAAATCAATCTGGATGATGGCCGTACTAAAAAGGTCTTAGTGCGTGCCGATCCGATAGATGAAATTGCCGAAGCCTGGGGCGAGTCACAGGCCTATTTCTGGTCGGTGGTAGCGATGATGGTGGTGATTTTTCTGGCTATTAACGTCGTGTTTAATTCTATGTTGCGCACGGTACACAGCATTGTTGTTGGCTTACGGCGGGTTGAGTCGGGACAATATGGCAAAAAACTGCCCAGTTTTTCTATCAGTGAATTTGATGTGATAGCCACTGAGGTCAATAACCTGACCGATGCCTTGAAATTAGCCAGAGATAACAATCAGGCATTAGCACGCCACACCATGCAAATTCAGGAAACCGAGCGGCGTACTATGTCCCGTGAACTTCACGATGAAATGGGCCAGTCATTGACGGCGATTAAGGCGATGTCGGTCGCTAACCGCAAAGACAGTGCTGATCACAAGCAGATTTCAGATTCGATTATTGATATTTGTAGTCATTTGTCCGGTGTGGTGCGCTCTATGATGCGCACTTTGCATCCGCTGAGTCTGGCGGATTTGGGACTGGGCGCGACTTTATCGGATTTGGTGCGTGAGTGGCGACGCCGGTATCCAAATCTGAAGATCGATTTGCAATACGATGAACGTCTCGACGAAGTGTCGCACGAGTTGGCGATTCATGTGTATCGGATTGTCCAGGAATCGCTGACTAATGTGGTGCGCCATGCTAATGCCACGCAGGTATGGATTAAAGTCATGCAAGAAGGCGAAGTCAGCTCGCCACGGGTGGTAATGCGTATCAAAGATAATGGTCAGGGCGGTGCGGCTGATGGCGGCGGTTTTGGGGTACTGGCAATGCGTGAGCGCGTTGAAAATATGGGTGGGCGGTTTCGTTTTGAATCTGCCCCAGAACAGGGGGTATGTATCCAGGCCTGGATGCCGATTTTAGAGAATAAAACTGATGAATCAGAACAAGATTGATGTGCTTTTGGTCGATGATCATGCCGTCGTTCGGGCCGGTTTTCGGATGCTGCTATCCTCACAACCGTTTATCGGCAATATTGTTGATGTTGATCGCGGTGAACTGGTCTGTCACGAATATGAACGCAGCCGGCCCGATGTGGTGGTAATGGATTTGTCTATGCCGGGCATTGGTGGGTTGGAAACCATCCGCCGTTTAAAACGCCAGGATCCGCAGGCGGTCGTGCTGGTTTATAGCATTCATGACGAATCGGTGTATGTAGAGCGGGCTATTCAAGCCGGCGCCAAAGGTTATGTCACCAAAAACAGCGCCGCCGAAGTATTGGCTGAAGCGGTCTCTACCGTTATGCAGGGGCGGCGTTATATCGATCCGGAAATTTTGCCAAGTTTGGATGATTTTAAACAACCATCAGATGTCTTGCATTATGGTCAGGTGATTGACTCGTTATCGCCCCGCGAATTTGATGTGTTTTGCCGAACAGCTCGGGGTATGACCGCTCATGAAGTCGCCGCTGAATTACATCTTGGTTATAAAACCGTTGCCAATTACAACACCACTATTAAGAATAAGTTAAATGTGAATACCACTGCGGATTTAGCCAATATTGCCGTGGTGCTGGGGATTATCAAACCTTAACCTGCTTTGCATTAATTTAGTAAAGCAGCTTAACATGTTGATTAAAAACATAAATAAATTTTAATAATCAGTCTTGAAAGCAAAAATAACCATCCCTATATCTGGGGTCAGAAGACAGCTTGGTCTTCATGATGCTAAAAATTGTGGAGGTATTTATGGCTATTCAACGATACAAACCGCTGAGTCTGATTGATCAGTTACAACGGGAAATGGCGTCAGTTTTCAATCCGCCATCGGTCGAGTCGAACTTTGGCAGCGAGGAGTGGACACCCGCTGTTGATATTGCTGAAACAACAGAGGCTTTTCAAATCCATGCCGATTTGCCCGGCGTTAAATCAGAGGATATCGAAGTCACTGCTGAAAACGGCGTATTGACGATTAAAGGTCAGCGCCAAAGCACCGGTTTTGGAATTCGATGGTTCTCACCC
>JAVVFF010000032.1:0-17567 GCA_032250995.1 Methylophaga sp.
GTTTCAAAAAGCATTGTTTGCTGGAAGGGCTTGATGATATCGGTTTGACATTGCAGCATACCGATGCCATTAGAGCTTATGAAGCACGCCGGCAAACGGAAGCGCCGTGGCTGTTTACCTGATTTAAATTTAATATAAAGATAATAAAATGACCCAAAAAATTGCTGTGCTGGCCGGTGACGGTATTGGCCCGGAAATCGTTGCTGAAGCGGTAAAGGTTTTAAACGCATTAAAACAGGATGGTCTGGACATCAGTCTCGAGTATGGTCTGATTGGTGGTGCTGCCTATGATACCAGTGGCTCGCCACTACCCGCCGAAACCCTGGCCCTTGCTAAACAAAGTGATGCCATTTTATTGGGCGCGGTCGGCGGTTATAAATGGGAATCGCTGGATATCAGTGTACGTCCTGAAAAAGGCCTGCTCGGTATTCGCTCAGAACTAGGTTTATTTGCTAATTTGCGGCCAGCCTTATTGTATCCGCAATTAGCTGATGCCTCGACCTTAAAAGCCGAAGTGGTTGCCGGTCTGGATCTGATGATTGTTCGTGAACTGACCGGTGGAATTTATTTTGGTCAGCCACGCGGTATCCGCACGCTGGATAATGGCGAGCTGGAAGGCTTCAATACACTGGTTTATTGTGAATCTGAAATAGAACGTATCGGCCGGGTCGCTTTTGACATTGCCCGTCAGCGCGATAAACGGGTCTGTTCGGTGGATAAAGCCAATGTGCTGGAATCAACCGAGTTGTGGCGCAACACCATGATTCGAATCAGCGAAGATTATCCGGATGTGCAGCTCAGCCATATGTATGTCGATAATGCGGCTATGCAATTGGTGCGGGCACCGAAACAATTTGATGTCATGGTGACGACCAATATGTTCGGCGATATTTTATCGGATTGTGCATCGATGCTGACGGGCTCGATTGGCATGCTGCCATCGGCATCACTGGATACCAATCGCAAAGGCATGTACGAACCGATCCACGGCAGTGCGCCGGATATCGCCGGCCAGAATATTGCCAATCCGCTGGCAACCATTTTGTCAGCTGCTATGATGCTGCGGTATACCCTCAATCAGCCGGCGATGGCAGACAGGGTCGAGCAGGCGGTCAGTAAGGTGTTAGATCAGGGACTGAGAACGGCCGATATTTTCTCAGCGGGGATGCGCAAGGTAGCGACTGCTGAAATGGGCGATGCCGTGGTGGCAGCGCTGTAATTAACGAAGGTGAATTGTGACTAAACAAGTAGATGTAGCAGTTGTCGGCGCCACTGGCGCAGTCGGTGAAGCGATGCTGGAAATTTTGCACCAGCGTAAATTCCCGATAGGCAAAATCTATGCGCTGGCCAGTGAGCGCAGTGCCGGCAGCACTGTACAGTTTGGCAATAAATCGTTGATTGTTGAAGATCTGGCCGAATTTGATTTTTCCAAAGTGCAGGTCGGTTTATTTTCACCGGGAGCCAGTGTCTCTGCGATCTATGCCCCTAAAGCAGCGGCGGCCGGTTGTGTGGTGATTGATAACACGTCACAGTTCCGTTACGACGACGATGTGCCGTTAGTGGTGCCGGAAGTGAATCCTGAAGCGATTGCCGGTTATAAACAGCGTGGCATTATTGCCAACCCGAATTGTTCAACCATCCAGATGCTGGTTGCGCTAAAGCCGATTTATGATGCAGTTGGTATTACCCGGATCAATGTTTGTACTTATCAAGCGGTATCTGGTAGTGGTAAACCAGCCATGGATGAGCTTGCGAAACAAACTGCGGCCCTGCTTAACGGCCGTCCGGTAGAAACGCAAGCCTACCCCAAACAAATCGCTTTTAACGTGTTGCCACAAATTGATGTTTTCATGGATAACGGCTATACCAAGGAAGAAATGAAAATGGTTTGGGAAACCCGGAAAATTCTCGGTGACAATAGCATTCAGGTAAATCCGACTGCAGTGCGGGTACCAGTGTTTTTTGGCCATTCGGAGGCAGTGCATCTGGAAACCCGTGATAAAATCACTGCCGAGCAGGCGATGGCGCTCTATGAAAAGACACCGGGTATTGTTTTGCTTGATGAGCGCAAGGATGGTGGTTATCCAACCGCAGTCACCGAAGCATCGGGACATGATCCAGTGTATATCGGTCGGATACGTGAAGATATTTCTCATCCGAATGGTTTGAATTTGTGGGTGGTTGCAGATAATGTACGCAAAGGCGCAGCTCTAAACAGTGTACAGATTGCTGAAGTTCTGTTAGAAAAATATTTGTAGCCGATTGGCGGTGCATGGAAGGACACAGTAAATGACGCAAAAACGCATTGTCAGCTTGTCAGTAGTCGCTGCTCTTGGACTGCTAAGTCCATTCAGTGTCTGGGCTTTTGGTTTAGGGAAGATCACGGTTAATTCGGCGCTTAATCAGCCATTTGATGCCGAAATTCCGGTCACCTCCTTACGCGCCACCGAGCGCGGTAATTTAGATGTCAGGTTAGCGTCGCTCAGTGACTTTGATCGGTCTGGTCTGGAACGCAGTCTGCTGTTGACACAATTGCGATTTGAAGTGATTGAACAGGGTGATTCAGCGCAGGTCAAAATCACTTCACAAGTGCCGATTAAAGAGCCATTTCTGGATTTTTTAGTGACTGCCTCGGCTGGCGAAGGTCGTATGCTGCGTGAATATACCGTGCTACTGGATCCGCCGGCAGCCGTTTTCAATCGGCCCAGTCAACCGGCAACTACGCCGTTACGTTCCGCCACATCCGCTGCCAGTATGCCGGTCAGCCGCCCCAGCATGCCTGCCGATCGTTATCAGATACTCAGTGGCGATACCCTGTGGCAAATTGCCCAGCAAACTCGACCAGCCAGCGATATTACTTCACAGCAAATGATGATGGCACTGCTGGCGGCTAATCCAGAAGCTTTTCTGCGCAATAATATCAACGGCCTGAAAGCCGATGTCACATTGCGTATTCCTGATGCAGGGACTATTCGTCAATTATCACCGGCACAAGCCAATGCAGTGGTCAATGAACAAACAGCACAATGGCAAAACCGCAATCAGCCTGCGGTCAATACCGTTGCAGCTGCCCCAGAAGCCTCAGAACCACCAGATGTTGGCATGGCTGAAACCGCCGAAGCAGCTGTTGATACGACTGAAACTGTTGCTGAAGTCAGTAACGAAAGTCCAGACGCGACGGGTGCTACTGAAAATGCTGATAACCAACAGCAGCAAGAAGACGCATCCCGCCTGCAATTAGTCGCTGCGGCTGATGACGGTGATGCTGAAGCCGATCCATCGCAATTGGGTGATCCGGCGGTGCAACAACTTAACGAGCAACTGACACTGGCTCAGGAAACGATTGAAGCTCAGAATCAGGAAAATATCGACTTTAAAGAACGTATGGATGCCATGGAACAGCAGTTGGAAACCATGCGTCGATTATTGTCGTTAAAAGATGAAGATATGGCGCGGTTGCAGTCAATGCTGGAGGATGATTCGCAATCGGCGGCAAACAGCCAATCGTTGGCAAGTCTTAATGCTGACGATGCAAACTCGACCGCAGTTCAAGATAACAATATTAGCCCCGCTGATGCAGTGACTGAGGTCGCCGCTGATAACACGACGCCAGCAACAACTGATAAACCGGCTGCAGCCAATTATTTTGATGCCGGTAAAGCGTTTGTTAACAGTTATCTGATGGAGCTGTTATCAGGTTTCTTGCTGCTTTTGTTACTGATTTGGCTGATTATCCGCCATCGTCGGCAGGAACAAACCTGGGAGGAGGCTATTGGTGAAGTCAGTCAAGATTCCCATAAACAAGCTGATATTGATGATGCAGCCAGTAATGCCATGGTAGCACCGGAAGTTACTGAATTTGTAGGTAATACAGAACAGCCGGGAAAAACAGTTGACGAATTGGTTGAGCAAGCCGATATGTTTGTTGGTTACGCCGATTATGTCCAAGCCCGCACCGCACTGGATCAGGCCTATCAAATAGCACCAGAAAACAAGATGGTTGCGGTCAAATTACTGTTTGTATTGTTTAAACAAAATAAAGCAACAGAATTTAATAATGTAATGACTGACAGCAATATTAACGAGACGGATACGCAGTGGCCGGATGTGCGTGGTTGGGGATTAGCATTAATGCCCAATGACGCCCGTTTTAAAGCGCAACCGGCAGCAACCATGGCACCGCAAAATAACGCTGAGCCCGACGCCGCTGCAATAGAGCCTGAGCCATCGACCACTGATTCAGCTGCTTCACAAGATGAAGCCGCATCATCAATTGATTTTGATGTTTTGCAATATCAGTCAGATGCTACGACGACAACCAATGAATCTGGCGCTGCATCTGATGAAGCGGAAACCGATGAGTTATCAGCGGTTGATTTTGAAGATAGCCGCCGTATACAAATTGATGACACAGTTGAATCAGACGACTTGTCGCCGATCCATCTGGATTTAGATGACAATGATTTTGCCGACTGGCAAAAACCAGTAGATGAGCAACCGGCGCTGGATGATGCTGTACAGCCCGTTTCACTGGATATAGACGATGACAATTCTGAATCAGAGATTGATAAAGAAGCTGAACAGGATGCCATGCAGGAACTCGATGTTGATGAGATGCAGGACGATCTGGACTTTGATTTCAGTGGCTTTGATGAAGTTGATGAAGCTGAAACCAAGCTGGATTTAGCGGTCGCATACATCGATATGGGCGATCCTGATGGCGCACGCGGTATTTTGCAGGAAGTGGTCAGTGAAGGCACCGATGAACAAAAACAACGGGCACAGGTACTGCTCGACTCGTTGATCTGACGGCGCAGCAATGCGAATTGCGCTGGGCGTCGAATATGACGGTAGTTTGTTTAATGGCTGGCAGATACAACCGCAGCAGCGCACCATTCAGGACGCGCTGCAAAAAGCTATTTCTCGGGTCGCTGATAAATCAATAACGGTTAATGCTGCCGGTCGTACCGATGCTGGCGTCCATGCCCTTAATCAGGTGGTGCATTTTGATACCGATGCACAACGCACCACGCGCAACTGGTTATTAGGGATTAATTCCAATTTGCCCAATGATGTTGCGGTGAATTGGGTGCAGCCGGTCAGTGATGCGTTTCATGCCCGGTTTAGTGCTGAACAACGCCGTTACCGCTATTTACTGCTTAATCGCCTTAGCCGCAGTGCTATTCAACATCAGCGGATGTGGTGGATTTATAAGCCGCTGGATATCGATAAAATGCAGCAAGCGGCAAATTTATTGCTCGGCCAACATGATTTTTCAGCATTGCGGGCCCGCGAATGTCAGGCCAAAAGCCCAATTAAAACGATAGATACCATTCGTATCAGCCACCATGATGATTGTATTGCGGTTGATGTGGCGGCCCGTTCATTTTTACATCACATGGTACGCAATATTATGGGCGTATTAACGGCAGTCGGTGAGAGCAAACAGCCGGTTGACTGGGTCAGTGAGGTGCTGGCCAGTAAAGATCGCGATAAGGCCGGTGTGACTGCGCCACCACAGGGGTTATATCTGACAGATGTGCGGTATCCGGCAGAATATTCGCTGCCAGCAGTGTCGGCTTTTCCGGTGCTCTGGTAAAGTAAATAATCGACAACTAAAGCTAAGCGGCGCAGCATGAGAACCCGTGTCAAAATTTGTGGCATTACCCGTCGCCAAGATGCTGAAATTGCAATAGAAATTGGCGTTGATGCGTTGGGTTTGGTGTTTTATGCGCCAAGCCCGCGGGCTGTGACTCTTGCGCAGGCTGCGGAAATTTGCCGCGGTTTACCGCCATTTGTAAGTTTAGTGGGCTTGTTCGTTAATGCTGAAGCGGCAGATATTAAGGCGACCTTAGAACAAGTGCCGCTGGATTTATTACAGTTTCATGGGGATGAATCCGCACAATATTGTCAGCAATTCGCTAAGCCGTATATGAAGGCCGTGCGTATGCAACAGTCCGAAGATTTACAAAGGGCGGTGAAAACTTATCAGCAAGCCAATGCCATATTGCTGGATAGTTTTCAGACCGGTGTTCCCGGTGGAACCGGCCAAACATTTGACTGGTCAATGATTACAGCGATTGATAAACCGCTGATTTTAGCCGGTGGTTTAACAGCAGAAAATGTCGCAGCAGCCATCAGACAAATACGACCATACGGTGTTGACGTCAGTGGTGGTGTGGAAGCCGCGAAAGGAATAAAAAGTAATGAAAAAATACGTGCATTTATGCAAGAGGTAACAAATGCCTGACAATTTAAGCAAAGATTATTATCAACACTACCCTGATGCCAGAGGCCATTTTGGTCCCTATGGCGGCCGGTTTGTCGGTGAAACTTTGATGGGGCCCATTACTGAGTTGCAAGCGGCTTATCAGCAATACCGTGATGATCCGGATTTTCTGGCGGAAATGGATAGAGATCTGGCCGATTTTGTTGGCCGACCATCGCCATTATATCTGGCCGAAAACTGGACCCAAAAACTGGGCGGGGCGCAAATTTATTTAAAGCGTGAAGATCTTAATCACACCGGCGCCCATAAGATAAATAACACCATTGGCCAGGCATTATTGGCTAAACGCATGGGCAAAACCCGGATTATTGCTGAAACTGGCGCCGGTCAGCATGGTGTGGCCAGTGCTACGGTTGCTGCACGCTTAGGCCTTGAGTGCGTAGTTTATATGGGCGCAGAAGATGTCGAGCGTCAAGCGCAAAATGTTTACCGGATGAAATTACTAGGGGCCCGGGTGGTGCCGGTCACCTCGGGCTCCAAAACCCTTAAAGATGCGCTCAATGAAGCCTTGCGTGACTGGGTCACCAATGTTGATGACACTTTTTATATTATTGGTACCGTAGCCGGACCACACCCTTATCCTGCCATGGTGCGTGATTTTCAGTCAGTGATTGGCCGGGAAGCACGGGCACAAATGTTGGCGCGCACCGGCAAATTACCGGATGCGTTGCTGGCCTGTATTGGTGGCGGTTCTAATGCCATTGGTTTATTCCATCCGTTTATTGAAGATGAATCAGTTGCCATGTATGGCGTTGAAGGTGCCGGTCACGGTATCGAAACCGGTAAACATTCGGCGCCATTGTGTGCCGGCACACCGGGGATTTTGCATGGTAACCGCACTTATCTGATGCAGGATGCTGCCGGTGAAATTATTGAGACCCATTCTATTTCGGCAGGTCTTGATTACCCCGGCGTTGGACCAGAACATGCCTGGCTGAAAGATATTGGCCGTGCCAACTATGTATCAGTCACCGATGATGAAGCGCTGGCAGCATTTCATGATTTGACCCGTACCGAAGGTATAATTCCGGCGCTGGAAACCAGTCACGCATTGTCTTACGCCACAAAACTGGCACCAACGATGCGTAAAGATCAGAGTATCCTGATCAATGTGTCGGGTCGGGGTGATAAAGATATGCATACGGTCGCGGCGATGGTCGGTTTGAGTTTTTGAGGTTTTAAATGAGTCGAATTAGTCAATGTTTTCAGGATTTACAGGCCGATGGGCAGACGGCGTTGATCCCTTATGTGACCGCCGGCGATCCTGAACCCTGGGTTACGGTGCCGCTAATGCATGCTTTGGTGGATGCTGGCGCCGATATTATCGAATTAGGCGTGCCTTTTTCGGACCCGGCTTCTGACGGCCCTGTGATTCAAAAAGCCTGTGAGCGGGCATTACAGAATGATGTGACGCTGAACCATGTGCTCGATATGGTTAAACAATTCCGCGATAAAAATAAAACCACCCCGGTGGTATTGATGGGTTATGCCAATCCGCTGGAAGCCATCGGTTATCAAAACTTTGCTGGAAAAGCCCAAAAAGTGGGCGTCGATGGTGTATTAACGGTTGACATGCCGCCGGAAGAGTCCGAAGAATTCCGCGCTATTATGGATGCCCATGATATTGATACCATTTTCTTGGTAGCGCCGACGACGTCGCGAGAGCGCATGGAAATGATTGCCAGCTTTGCCAAAGGTTTTATCTATTATGTGTCGATTAAAGGTGTGACCGGTGCTGCAGCGATTGATGTGAATGAAGTCGCTGCCAAGCTGAGCCAATTACGGGAGTTTACCGATTTACCATTAGGAGTTGGCTTTGGTATTCGTGATGGTAAATCTGCCGCCGCGGTATCAGAAGTTGCTGATGCCGTTGTGGTGGGCAGTACCTTGGTACGTTGTATCGAAGAACATGCCAACCGGCCGCAAGAATTACCAGCGGCTGTCGCGAGTTTGCTGGCAGAAATGCGCCATGCGATTAATGCCCGTGATATGGCCAGTGTCTGAGTTCTGAGGAAAAAATAATGAGTTGGTTTGAACGCTTAATCCCATCGAAAATTCGTACCACTGGCCGCAGCCGTTCTGTGCCAGAAGGCGTTTGGTGCAAATGTCCTGCCTGTGAAAATGTTTTGTATCGTGCTGAATTGGAACGTAATCTGATGGTCTGCCCAAAATGCGATCATCATCAGCGCATTAATGCTCGCACCCGTCTGCAAAACTTTCTTGATGAAGACAATCGCCATGAGATCGCCACTGAGGTTAAACCAGTCGATACGTTGCGTTTTAAAGACAGCAAACGTTATAAAGATCGGCTTATCCTTGCACAGAAAACGACGGGTGAAAATGATGCCTTGTTGGCCATGCAGGGCAGTTTAAAAGGTCTGCCGCTGGTGGTTGTGGCGTTTGATTTTAATTTTATGGGCGGCTCCATGGGATCGGTAGTCGGCGAAAAATTTGTTCGCGCCGCCAAAGTTGCCTTAGCCAAAAAAATTCCGCTAGTGTGTTTTTCGGCCAGTGGTGGTGCCAGGATGCAGGAAGGGCTGTTTTCGCTGATGCAAATGGCAAAAACCAGTGCGATATTGACGCAGTTAGCCGATGGCAAAGTGCCGTTTGTATCGGTGATGACCGACCCGACGATGGGTGGCGTTTCGGCCAGTCTGGCGATGCTTGGTGATATTAATGTCGGTGAACCCAAGGCCTTAATCGGTTTTGCCGGTCCACGGGTTATCGAACAAACCGTGCGTGAGAAATTACCCGAAGGTTTTCAGCGCAGTGAGTTTTTACTGGATCATGGCGCTATTGATCTAATCATTGATCGCCGGCATATGCGGGATCGACTGCACAATCTGCTGAGTATAATGCAGCAGCGCGCTGTGGTTTAAGCGTTGTTGATTTATGCGATTTAACAGCTTGCCACAATGGCTGGCCTGGCAAGAAAAGCTACACTTTACTGAAATTGACCCTGGGCTGACCCGCATTAGTGTTGTCTGGCAGCATTTGGCTGTTGATAAGCCACTGCCATTTAAAATCGTTACTGTCGCCGGGACCAATGGTAAGGGCTCATCAGTGGCATTATTGACATCGATTTTGCGCGCGGCAGGTTATAAAACCGGTAGCTACACTTCACCACATTTACTGCGTTATAACGAGCGTATCGCCGTCAATGGCGAGCCGGCCAGTGATCTGCAAATCTGCAAAGCCTTTGCGCAAATCGATGCTGCGCGGCAGGACATTTCACTGACTTACTTTGAATTTGCCACCCTGGCGGCGGCAATTATTTTTTCTGAGCAGCAAGTTGATATTGCTATTTTGGAAGTCGGTATGGGCGGCCGCTTGGATGCCGTTAATTTATTTGATGCCGATCTGGCGCTGATTACACCAATATCACTGGATCATATGCAGTGGTTGGGGGATAACCGCGAAAAAATTGGCCTTGAAAAAGCCGGTATTTTGCGCAGTCGCCGTCCATTGGTTTGCAGCGAACAGCAACCGCCGCAAAGTGTGTTGTTAGCAGCGGAAAATCTCGATGTGCCGGTGTTTATTGCAGATGGCGATTTTCATTATCAGGTGATGGACAATGGTTGGCACTGGCAATCTGAGTACGGACAATTCACCAGCTTGCCGATGCCGGCATTGTATGGCCGTTATCAATTGCAGAACTGTGCTGCTGTGCTGATGGCCGTGCAATTATTAGCTGCGCAGGGAATGACGAATATTAATGAAACGGCCATTCGTGACGGCTTACAGCAGGTCAAATTAGGCGGTCGTTTTCAGATTTTACCCGGCCCGGTACAGCGTATCTTTGATGTCACCCATAATCAGCAGGGCGCTGAAAATTTAGCGACGGTGTTGAGTGAAACGCCTTGTCAGGGCAAAACACTGGCGGTGTTTGCCATGTTGCGCGATAAAGACAGTGTTGCTGTTTTCAAAGCATTGGGTGATTCGGTTGATCATTGGTTTCTGGGTGGCTTAAACGGTGAGCGTGGCCAGAGCGCCGACATGTTGGTAAGCAGTTTACAAATCGCGATGGCAGATGCGACTGCCAGCACGCAGGAAACTGTCGAACAGGCTTATCATCAGGCGATGCAAAGTGCTCAGGCTGGCGATCGTTTGCTGATTTTTGGTTCATTTCATACCGTTGAGGCGGTGATGCGACAAATCCCAGAACTGATGGCCGATAATTTGGCGGCATCGGCTTAATTAAATAAGTTGCTGATTTCTTGCTGATAACGGGCCATCACCTCGGGCCGTTTAACTTTCAAGGTTGGCGTTAATAAGCCATTTTCGATGGTCCAGGGTTGCAGGCTGAGACTAACCTGGCGGATCCGCGCATAGGCTGGAAAATCATGTAATGACTGACGTAGCAATTTAATAACATGAGTATGTAATTTTCTATCGTTCAGACTGTTGTTTTGCATCGGATCTAGGCCTAATGACTGGGCCAACTCCGGCCATTGTTCACCATCAAACACTAATACCGCCGCCAGGTGTGACTGGCCTTCACCGACCACTAATGCTTGTTCAAATAAGGCATTGCTAAGGATTGCCGCTTCAATATCGGCCGGTGGTACTTTTTCGCCATTACTTAATACCAGAATATCTTTGATGCGGCCGGTTATATAAATATGGCCGCTATCACCAATGCGTGCCTGATCGCCGGTATGTAACCAGCCTTGTGGATCAATGGTTTGCGCGGTGGCTTTATGATTATTCCAGTAACCAAGCATATTACCCGGTCCTTTGACTAACAGTTCTTGCTGCTCACCAATTTTGACCTGAACACCTGTAATCGGCAGACCGACACTGGCCGGATCGTTACGATCTGATGGGTTAACACTAATCACCGGACTGGTTTCGGTTAAGCCATACCCCTGCAATAAATTGAGCTGTAAGCCGATAAATAAACGGCTGGCATGGCTGGGCAACGGTGCGCCACCACTGACGGCCAGCCGTAATTTACCGCCCAGGCGTTGCTGAAAAGTATTAATCACCAGTTTGCTTAATAGTGGCCACAGTAATTGTTGTGGTGACCAGCGCCGGCGACCCTGTTGCCAATGGAAACGTTGCCAGCCGGTATTGACGGTCAGCTTAAATATCAGCCGTTTGAGGATCGATTGTTGATTCAGTTGTTGTTGCAGGCGGTCGTGAATACGCTCAAAAATACGCGGTACAGCAATTAAGATGGTCGGCTGTACTTGTTGCATATCTTCTGCCAATAATGGAATACTGCGCGCATAAGCAACGCTGGCACCCGCCATAATCGGCAGATAATAACCACCGGTGCGTTCCAGCGTGTGTGACAGTGGTAAAAATGACAGAAATACATCGTCCTGATAAATCTCAAAAAACTGCAAGCTGCCATAAGCCACCGACAGCATATTTTGATGGCTGAGCATGACGCCTTTGGGCCGGCCGGTGGTGCCGGAGGTGTAAATAATTGATGCCAGTTTATGGCCATCAAGCGAGGATTGTTGCAAAGGCCGGGTCGGTTGATTAAGAAAATCATCGTTGCTGATAGTCGCAATATCGCCATGATCAGTCTGATCCGGATTCAGCAGGATAATTTTTTTCAGGGCAGATTGATCACTGAGCGCGGCTTTCAGTAATTGCCATTGCCGGCCGGATTGTAACAATGCCAGTTTGACATCGGCATCTTCGAGAATAAATGCCATATTATCCGGCCGATCATCGGGGTAAAGCGGCACCACTACTAAGCCCAGACTGAGTGCTGCCTGATCAAAAAACACCCATTCTTTGCAGTTACGCAGATTCAGCGCGACCCGATCGCCGGCCTGTAGTTTTTCGGCTAACAAGGCTTGTTGCCAGCGGGCAACTTCAAAACCAACTTGCTGCCAGTTCAGCGTATGCCAGGCGTTATTAGTAGCATTAAAAAAACGGTAGGCCGGTTGTTTGGGACAGCGTCTCAACCGTTCAAATAACAGGCCGGGCAGGCTGCCGGCGATTTCAGGGGAGATATAGTCGGTATTTTGAACCATGCCTTGTTATTCGAATAACCAGCGCATCTGCACGCCGACAATATCTACATGGTTACGGTATTCACCGACCAGACGATAACCCTGTTCATTGCGGTCATCAATGTTGCTGTCGGACATAAATAAATGTGCATAGGCAGCATCAATGATGAGCTTTTCACTGTAGGCATAACTGCCACCAAATGCGACCCATTTGCGGTCATTATCGGGGATCCGTGATGTTCGGCGCTGAGCGTTAGGCACCGGCGTTTCATCATAAGCAATACCTGCACGCCAAGCCCAGCGATCATTGTGCTGATATTCCAGACCCAGGCCATAACGCATGGCATTTTCCCAGTCTTGAGGTTTTTCGGAGTTTAAACGCTGCACATCGGATTCGATCCGTAACTCATCAAACTGGCTCCAGCGGGTCCAACTGGCATCTGCCATGACTGCCCATTGGCTGTTAATTTGATGATGCAAGGCTAATGAAACCGATTCAGGTAATGTGACCTGACCTTCTGCATCACCGTTTTGAAACCCGGTGTTGCTGGCAACTGCCTGAACATTGGGATCATTGGGCACCCTGAATTTGCCTTTGCCTTCCAGATCGTGGGTGATTTTGGAGCGATAACTGACACCTATTCGGGTGGCATCGGTAAACTGATAAGTCAGCCCAAGGTTGTAGCCCCAGCTCCAGTCATCAGCAGTGACTTTGGCTTGACCATCAAAGTTTTGAGGTTGTGCACAATTAGCGGCAATTGGCGCCAATGGTCCCATTGGCGCAGCAGCAAAGGTTTGAGCACAAGCTGCACCAAAATCTACGGCCTGTGAGAGTTCAATATCTGCATATTGCAGATTAATACCGGCCCCCAGAGATAATTTTTCGGAGGCTTTAAAGCCGATAGACGGGTTGATATTAATGGTTTTTAAATCGGATTTGCGGGCATGATAACGACCGACCCAGTTATCACCATAATCGGTGACCAGACCAAATGGCGCGCCAATACCTAAACCCAGAACCACCTGGTCATTCAATGGATGGGCGTAATAAAAGTTTGGTAATAAAGCATTTTCAGCGGCATCACCGCCATCGACGCCATTAATAGGACCACCACCCAAAGCGTCTGGCAAACTAGAGCCATTATTATCAAATTTGGAATACGGTACGATAAAATTCATGCCCAGATTCAGTTCGGCGCTGTCTAATTGTGTTAACCCGGCGGGATTAAAGAAAATGGTGCTGGCATCATCTGCAACGGCGGCACTACCCGAAAAAGCCCGGCCCAAACCGGTAATGCTTTGTTCAATCAATGCATAACCTGCGGCATGCACAGTCGAGGCGCCAGCGCCTAAAAAAATCAATAAACTTAATCTAGACAGCAACATGGCGATTAAACCTCGAAAATAATTAAACTTTTCACTACGCTAATCCAAGCACCGTTTGAGTGCAAGTATTATTTACAGCGTTCAAACAACAAATCCCAGACGCCATGGCCCAGCCGATGCCCGCGTTGTTCGAATTTAGTCAGTGGTCGGTAATCAGGTCGGGCAATAAAACCATCTTCATTACCTAAGTTTTTAAAGTCTTGACTGGCAGATAAATCCTGCAACATTTGTTGCGCATAATCCTGCCAGTCAGTTGCCATATGCAGGCTGCCACCAGTAGCAATCTTGGCAGCCAAGACAGCAACAAATGATGGCTGAATAATCCGCCGTTTATGGTGTCTTTTTTTATGCCAGGGGTCGGGAAAGTACAATTGCACACGATGAAGCGCACCATCAGCAATCCGATTTTTTATTAGAAGCACAGCATCGGTACAGGCGACCCGCAAGTTGGTTAATTGCCGATCATCAATTGCTTTCAATAATTGGCCAACGCCGGGACGATGCACTTCAACACCGATAAAATCTATATCAGGCTGATTGGCAGCCATCTCGGCCAGAGAGGCGCCATTACCAAAACCGATCTCCAATACTTTCGGATTATTACGGCCAAACAAAACCGCTAAATCCAGCGGCGTTTCAGCTTCATCAATGCCCCATAATGGCCATAAGCTGTGCAGCGCTTTTTGCTGACCCGGAGTCAGACGGCCTTCACGGCGCACAAAAGAACGGATATCGCGGTGGGGTTTGTCGGTTTGCATACGGGTTTTGCCATTCACAAAAATGCCGCATATGATACCTGAGTTAGTTATTTTTCGGGCACTAGCCCCCGTTGCAGTCTGAGCGGTCAGTCAATGTTAAAGTCTGCTGAAATCGATCTGTAAACAAGCATTGCCAGCGCCAACTTTGCCAGTCAGAATAGGGTTGACCGTGCCAATTTTGTTGGCAGAGGCTATAATAGATTGCCTGATTCGATAGTTCTGATGGATTAGCGCTGCGTTACCAATGCGGCCTCGGATCCAAAACAACGAAAATATTAAGCTACGAGAGAGAGATAATATGGTTAATCCGATTTTAGATTCGCTCACCAATGAAGTGATTGAACGCAGTAAAAAATCTCGCAACGCTTACTTAGCGCGTATTGATGAAGCTGCTGGTAAGGGCCCGCATCGTTTGACACTGGGCTGTGGCAACCTGGCACATGGTTTTGCCGCCTGCGCGGCCTCGGAAAAATCGGACCTGACCGGTGACGTCAAAGCCAATATCGGTATTATTACTGCATACAATGACATGTTGTCGGCGCATCAGCCGTACAAAGATTTTCCGGAAATAATTAAAGAATCTGCGCGCGAGGCGGGTGGTGTTGCCCAGGTTGCCGGCGGTGTGCCCGCAATGTGTGATGGGGTGACACAAGGTCAGCCAGGCATGGATTTATCGTTGTTCAGCCGCGATGTTATCGCGATGGCAACGGCGGTTGGCCTCAGTCATAACATGTTTGATGCTTCAATGATGCTCGGTGTTTGCGACAAAATTGTCCCGGGTTTATTGATTGGCGCTTTGAGCTTTGGCCATTTGCCAACGATTTTTGTGCCGGCAGGTCCGATGCCCAGTGGTTTACCGAATAAAGAAAAAATCCGCATCCGGCAATTGTTTGCTGAAGGCAAAGTTGGCCGTGAAGAACTGCTAAAAGCTGAATCCGAGTCATACCACAGCCCGGGTACCTGTACTTTCTATGGCACCGCCAATAGCAACCAGATGATGGTGGAAATTATGGGTCTGCATTTGCCTGGCGGTACGTTTATTAACCCGAATACGCCGCTGCGTGATGAGTTGACAAAAGAAGCGGCGCGGCAGGTGCTGAAATTTACCGCATTGGGTAATGATTACCGGCCAATCGGTCATATGATCGACGAAAAGGCCATTATGAATGCCATTATTGGTCTGCTGGCCACCGGTGGTTCAACCAACCATACTATGCACATCGTCGCAATTGCCCGCGCCGCTGGCATTGTCATCAATTGGGATGATTTTGATCGTTTATCGCAGATTATTCCTCAGTTGACCAAGATATATCCAAATGGCAGTGCTGACGTGAATCACTTTCAGGCCGCTGGTGGCATGGGTGTGTTGATTCGTGAGTTGTTGGATGCAGGTCTGCTGCATGAAGACATTATTACCGTTGGTAAAGAAAAAGGTATGCGTCAATATACACAGGAGCCAAAACTGCTGGACGGTAAACTCAGCTGGCAAGAGGCGCCTAAGGATTCGCTGGATCCTGAAGTGATAAGCACCGTTGATAAACCGTTTATGGCGTCAGGCGGGGTACACGTCATTAAAGGTAATCTGGGCCGTGGTGTTTCCAAGATTTCTGCTGTCGAACCTGAGCATCGGGTGGTTGAGGCACCAGTAATGGTGTTTGATGATCAGGACGATGCAGTTGCCGCATTTAAGCGTGGCGAAATGGAAAAAGATGTCATTGTTGTACTGCGCTTCCAGGGACCCAAATCCAATGGTATGCCAGAATTGCATAAACTAACCTCACCACTGGGCGTTTTGCAGGATCGTGGTTTCAAAGTTGCGCTAGTGACGGATGGTCGGATGTCCGGCGCCTCGGGCAAGATTCCGTCAGCGATTCAGATCTGTCCGGAATCTGCCGATGGGGGCTTGCTAACCAAGGTCAAAGACGGTGATATCATCCATCTGGATACCGAAAAAGGTATTCTTAATGTGCTGGTTGATGAAGCGGAACTGAATGCTCGTATGTCTTGTATGATGGCCAATACCGAACATCATTATGGCTGTGGCCGTGAGCTGTTTGACAGTTTCCGTGCCGGCGTTTCTACGGCAGAAGAGGGCGCTATTAATATGTTTAATGTCGAATAATTCACCGGATAATCAGGAAAACTAAATGAGCAGAACTATTCAAGACATCATGAAAATTTCTCCGGTTGTGCCGGTGATGGTGATTAATGACGTAAAACATGCCGTGCCATTGGCCAAAGCACTGGTTAAAGGCGGCCTGAAAGTGCTGGAAATTACCTTGCGCACTGATGCGGCGCTGGAGTCGATTCGCCGCATCAAAGCCGAAGTGCCGGATGCGATAGTGGGTGCCGGTACCATTATCAATATTGACACGCTAAATGCGGCGATTGATGCCGGCGCTGAATTTATTGTCAGTCCGGGTACCACCGATACGTTGATTGAAGCAGCGATAAAAACCGGTGTGCCGTTGTTACCCGGCGTTGCTAATCCCAGTGAAGCAATGCGTCTATTGGAGCGGGGCATTACCGCGATGAAATTCTTCCCGGCCGAAGCTGCCGGTGGCGTGCCAATGCTGAAATCAATTGGTGCACCAATCCCGCAAATCACTTTTTGCCCGACCGGTGGTGTCAGTCAGAAAAATGTTAAGTCTTATTACAGTTTGCCAAACGTTGCCTGCGTTGGTGGTTCATGGATGTGTGCGGCGAGTCTAGTAGAAGCCGAAAACTGGGATGAAATTAGCCGTTTAGCGGCGGAAGCGATTGATTTGGCAACTGCCTGATAATCAGTGATTTAGTTAGATACAAAAAAGGCATCCGCGGATGCCCTTTTTGATGGGAGCTAAAACGGACTGGATTAATCGTAGCTGTAATGTTTTTTCAGTGTTTTGGTAACTTGCCACATGCTTTTCAGACCAGTCGGAAACTCGACATAATCACCCGGTAAAATTGTGACTGGCTCGCCACCATCTGGGGTAACGACAATTTCGCCTTCCAGAATGTAAGCTTTTTCGGTTTCATCGAAGTCCAAACGAAATTCAGTGATCGGGCAATCCCAAATCTCCCAACCGGGGATGCCTCTTTCTTGCAGTTGCGCTTGGCTAATGTTTTTCTCAATAATAATTTCTGGCATAACAATCCTGAAGTGCTTAAATTGAAGGTCTG